>NZ_JBLZMW010000001.1:0-511581 GCF_048553275.1 Pacificoceanicola niger | reverse complement strand
AGAGCGACCTTGCCCACCGGCCGAAAAAGTCGGGGCTCTATGCAGGCCAGCCACCCGGAATAACACCTGCGTGGGCGTCGACTCTTTTGCCATACAAAAGAGCGACCTTGCCCACCGGCCGAAAAAGTCGGGGCTCTATGCAGGCCAGCCACCCGGAATAACACCTGCGTGGGCGTAGACTCTTTTGCCATGCAAAAGAGCGACCTTGCCCACCGGCCGAAAAAGTCGGGGCTTTTTCGGCCTACTCCGCCGCCTGGCGTTTGGGGAGGACCCAGTCGGCGCGCGGGAAATGGCAGGTATAGCCGTGCGGGATGCGCTCAAGATAATCCTGATGCTCCGGCTCCGCTTCCCAGAACGCGCCCACGGGCTCCACCTCGGTCACGACCTTGCCCGGCCAATGCCCCGAGGCCTCCACATCCGCGATGGTCTCCAAAGCACAAGCCCGCTGATCCTCGTCCACATAATAAATCGCCGAACGATAGCTCATCCCCCGGTCATTGCCCTGCCGGTTCACCGTGGTGGGATCGTGGATCTGAAAGAAGAACTCCAGCAGCCGACGATAGGAAATCCGCGCCGGATCAAACAGGATCTCGATCCCCTCCGCATGGGTGCCGTGGTTGCGGTAGGTGGCATTTTCTACATCCCCGCCGGTATAGCCCACGCGGGTCTTCTCGACCCCGTCAAGCTTGCGGATCAGATCCTGCATCCCCCAAAAACAGCCCCCCGCCAAAACAGCGCGTTCCATCATTCGACCTCCTCAACCTGTTCCACATATTGTCCATAACCCTCGGCCTCCATGTCATCGCGATGGATGAACCGCAACGAGGCCGAGTTGATGCAGTAGCGCAGCCCGCCCCGGTCCGCCGGACCATCCGGAAACACATGCCCCAAATGGCTGTCGCCATGGCGCGAGCGCACCTCCACCCGGACCATCCCGAGCGAGGTATCACGCAACTCGACCACGTTGTCCGGCGCGATCGGCTTGACGAAACTCGGCCAGCCACAGCCGCTCTCGTACTTTGCCGCGCTGGCAAAGAGCGGCTCGCCGGACACGATATCGACGTAAATCCCTGGCGCCTTGTTGGCGAGATATTCGCCCGTCCCGGGCCGTTCCGTGCCGTTCTGCTGCGTCACGCGATACTGTTCGGGGCTGAGGCTTTCGATCACCTCCGGACGGCGTTCATACTGGGCCATGCGTAATCTCCTGTCGCTTTCAGATCAGAATGTGGGACGAACCGGGTGAAATGCAATCACTCTCACGCAAGCGTGGCCTTGAGGCGCAGCACAGCCCAGCGCGCCGCATCGCGCACCGCTGCATCATCATCCTCGCAAAGCGCCTGCACCGCGGGCACAAGCGCCGGATCGCCGGAATTGCCGATGGCATAGCAAACATTGCGCACGAACCGATCCCGCCCGATCCGCTTGATCGGCGATCCGGAAAAACGCGCCCGAAAGGCCGCGTCGTCCAGCACTGCCAGCGCCTCCAACTCCGGCGCGACCAAATCAGGCCGCGCGTGATACTTCACCTCCGCCGAGGCCTGCGCGAACTTGTTCCAGGGGCAAACCGCCAGACAATCGTCACAGCCATAGATCCGATTGCCCAGACCTGCGCGCAATTCCTCCGGCACAGGTCCCGCATGCTCGATCGTCAGATAGGAAATGCAGCGCCGCGCATCGAGCTGATACGGTGCCGGAAACGCCCCCGTCGGGCACACATCCAGACAGGCCCGGCAAGAGCCGCAATGATCGACCTCCGCAGCGTCCACCTGCAATTCCGCAGTTGTGAAAATACAGCCGAGAAAGAACCAGCTGCCAAGCCTGCGACTGACAAGGTTGGTATGCTTGCCCTGCCAGCCAAGCCCCGCCGCCTGCCCCAAGGGCTTCTCCATGACCGGCGCGGTGTCGACGAAAACCTTGATCTCCGGCCTGTCCCCCGCGGTCTCGATCAACCAGCGCCCAAGCCGCTTCAAACGCTTCTTCACGACGTCATGATAATCGCGGTGCTGCGCGTAGACACTGATCGCCGCCCGATCCCGCAGGCCCAAAACCGCCAGTGGATCATGCAATGGCCCGTAATTTTCGGCCAACATGATGACCGAACGCGCCTCCGGCCAAAGCGCATCCGGCGCGCCGCGCCAATGCATCCGCTCCGCCATCCAGCCCATCTGCCCATGCCGCCCGGCCGCAACGAAGTCCGCCAATCGCTCCGCCACCTGTGGCACATCGCCGGGACGGCAAATCCGGCACTCGGAAAACCCGACCGCCGCCGCCTCTGCCTTGAGCGCTCTGGCCAATTCAGACACGCGCCGCCCCTGTATCATCGGTCTTGAAATATCCCGGGGAGCGCGAGCGGCTGGCCCCTCGCTCCGACGCCCCGTTCTCAGAAATCCAGGTCAGCATAATGCGCAGGCGGCGGGAAACCCGGCACCTGATCGGCAAGGATCGAGCGAAAGGCCGGACGCGACTTGATCTTGGCATACCAATCCTTGACCACCTCCGAGCGGTTCCAGTCCACGTCGGATATGTAGTCCAGACAAGACAAATGTGCGGCGGCGGCGAAATCCGCCAGCGTCATGCTGTCCCCGGCAAGCCAACGCCGGTGATCGAGCAGCCACGCCATGTAATCGAGATGATACTTGATCGCCCGCGCCCCGGCCTTGACGTTGCCACTGTCCGGAAATCCGGCCTTCATGACCTTCTTGTTCACCCGTTCATAAACGAGCTTCGACGTCACCTCGTTGTGGAACTTGTCGTCGAACCACCCGACCAGCCGCCGCACCTCGTAGCGCGCATCGACGCCTTTGGGCATGAGCGAAGGCTCGGGGTAGGTTTCCTCGATCCACTCGCAGATGGCGGCACTCTCGGCCATGGTCTTGCCGTCAATCTTCAAGACCGGAACCTTGGCGGCAGGGTTGCGACGCAGGAAATCCGCATCCTTCTCCCAATAACGCTCCTCATGCAGTTTGCACTCGATCCGTTTCTCGGCAAGGCTCAGACGCACCTTGCGGCAAAAGGGAGAGAGGGGAACGTGGTACAACTCGGCCATGATGATCCTGATACGGAGGGAAACTTCCCCCTAATTGCAGGGAATTTCGCCCGGTTTCAAGCGGACAAGCGGGGCACAGCCCCGCCCTACGCCATGTTGGCGCCAACCGGCAAGCATCCGCGCAAAGGCAACCGCGGATGGGGGCGCTGCCCCCGCCGCCTTTCAGGCGTCTCCCCCGGAGGTATTTCAAAAGAGAAGAAGCGAGGGATCGCTCCCAATTTCTTCTCTTGATCAAATACCTCCAGGGGATGAATTGGCCGCAGGACAAGAAGGGGGCAGCGCCCCCTTGCGCTGCGGTTTCGCAGAAACCGCAGCCGGTCGACGCGCGCCAGCGCGGCGAAACCCCTCACTGAAAACAATCGGCCCGCCCGTCGGCGTCGATTGTCGCGGCCCCGCTTTGAATCGCCTTGGCCCTCTTGTTCAGGAAACTGGTCGGCCGGGCGGCATTGCGTTTCTTCGGGTTCGGCAGCACCGCTGCTATCAGAGCTGCCTGCCGTGCCGTCAGCGCCTCTGGACCCACGCCGAAGTAATGCCGCGCCGCGGCTTCCACGCCGAATATCCCTTCGCCCATTTCCGCCACGTTGAGATAGATTTCGAGGATCCGCCGCTTCGACCACAGCGCCTCGACCATCGGTGTCATCACCGCCTCCAGCGCCTTGCGCAGATAGCTGCGCCCCTGCCAGAGGTAGACATTCTTGACCACCTGCTGCGAGATCGTGGAGCCGCCCCGCGCTGCCCCGGAGGCAATCGCCGCGCGGATCGCGTCCATGTCAAAGCCCCAGTGGTTGCAGAAATTCGCATCTTCTGCCGCCACCACCGAGCGCAGCATCACGGGCGCGATCCGGTCCGCGTCGACCCACATATGATCCACCGATCCCAGCCGCCGCTGCTCGTTCCAGATCGTATGTGTGCTCGGCGGGTTCAGACCCTTGAAGACCAGCACCAACATCAGCATCACCGCCGCCACGATCACCCCCAATCTGAAGCCCCATTTCCAGAGCCAGCGCACAGGGCGAAAGGGCCGCCGCACGGTCGGTTTGCCCGCCGCCTTGCGCCCCTTGGCCGATGTCTTCGAAGATGTCTTTCGCGCCGCCATGGGAACAGGATTAGAGCGTTTGGGGACAAACGAAAACCGTCATTCCCCTGCCCTGCTGTGGGGCGTGGCAGATCAGCCGCGTTTGCGTCGCACCGCTCCCAGCGCGCCAAGTGCGCCGAGGATCAGCAGGCCTGAGGCCGGTACAGGCACCGGGGCGATCGCTGCAAAATCGTTTGCACCGTTGCTGATCGGGGCCCCGCCATTGGCGGCGGCCTCGAAGTCCGAAACCCCGGTTAGTCCGCCCAAAGCGCCCGCATCGCCGGTGCCGGAGAGCGAAAAGCTGCAGCGCGCTCCGTTTCTTTGGCATTCGATCAGGTCGATCACAGCCGACAGACCAAGCCCCGAACCGCCAATGTTCGTCGCGCTCAGGTTGATCCGCGTGTAGCCCTGGCCGAAGAGATCCGCGATCAGGGGCACGCCGAACGTGTCCGAAGAGAACATCGCCGAAAGGCCCATCGCATTGTCGCGATAGGAAACCCCCTCGCTGCCGATGCCGAAGAAGGCGTTGATGATCCAGGCAAGCAGGTCTTCGGACCAGCCCGACGCGGTGCTGCTGCCGCCCTCGCTGGATGTCGCGCTTTCCGCCATCGCCGAATAGACCGTACCGGAAAACCCGTCTGCCGGCACATCCGACAAACCCGTCGTCAGTGCCCCGACCGGCGCGGCAAGCGCGCCCGCAAATGTTGCTGCCAGCATGATCATCTTCATATCGCCCACTGCTCCTCAGGCCAAAATCGTCTCTGTCTTCAATTGTTTTTGTTCTTGTTCTTTTTGTGACGCCGGATCCCGGTCAATGCCGACCTGCGTAAATAAGTTGATAAACTGTTAAATTCGACACGTAAACCTTGCAGTCGGCACCCGCCGGCCTGCGCGCCGCACTGTGGCAAACGCCCCACCAACGGGAACGCAAAAGGGCGGCCCGAAGAGCCGCCCTTTCCTGTCAGAGAGGCGCGCGCCTCACTCCGCCGGAACCGCCATGTCCTCTTCGATGCCAAGGGGATAGGCGATCTTGTCGAGCATTTCCGTCGGGCAGACCTGCAGGAAATGGCCCTTTTCCATCTCCCAATGCTGGAGAATGTCCTGCGCCTTTCGGCTGAAGGTTTCTTCCGCGTGGCGCGCGATCAGACCTTTCAGCTCCGCTTCCCATTCCGGCGTGCTCACCGGGCAGGTCACGAGGCCCTCCTTGTTCATCAACGCCGGGGCCATGCCGTCGGGATCATAGAGATAGGCCATGCCGCCGGTCATACCCGCGCCGAAGTTGGCGCCGATGGTCCCGAGGATCACCGCCACACCGCCGGTCATGTACTCACAACCATTGGAGCCGCAGCCCTCGACCACGACTTTCGCACCCGAGTTGCGAACTGCGAAACGCTCGCCCGCTCGGCCTGCCGCGAACAGGTGCCCATCGGTCGCCCCGTAAAGCACGGTGTTGCCGATGATCGTGTTCTCGGAGGCGACCAGCGGCGAGACCTGCGGCGGACGCACGACGATCAGACCACCGGACAGGCCCTTGCCGACATAGTCGTTGGCATCGCCTGACACTTCCAGCTTCAGACCCGGCGCGGCAAACGCCCCGAGCGACTGGCCCGCAGAGCCGGTCAGCTTGACGTGCAGGTGATCGGGCTGCAGCGCGTTGCGCATGCCGAACTTGCGCACGATATGGCTCGACACCCGCGTGCCCACCGTCCGGTGCGTGTTCATCACCGCATAAGACAGCTGCATCTTCTCGCCGTCCTGCAGGAACCGCGCAGCGTCGCGCACGATTTCCGCATCCAGCGTATCGGGCACCGGGTTCCGCGGGCGGTCCCGGTCGTAGACGATGTTTTCCGAGCCATCCACATGGATCAGCAGCGGGTTCAGGTCGAGATCATCGAGGTGCTCGGAGCCACGCGACACCTGGCTGAGCAGATCCGCCCGGCCAATCACGTCCTCCAGGCTGCGCGCGCCAATGGAGGCGAGGATTTCACGCACTTCCTGCGCATAGAAGGTGATCAGGTTCACCACCTTGTCCGCGTTGCCGGTGAACTTGGCGCGCAGGTCATCGCGCTGGGTACACACGCCCACCGGGCAGGTGTTCGACTGGCACTGACGCACCATGATACAGCCCATCGCGATCAGCGCGGCCGTGCCGATGCCGTATTCCTCGGCGCCCAGCATCGCAGCCATGACAATATCCCGCCCGGTGCGCAGGCCACCATCGGTGCGCAGCACCACGCGCGAGCGCAGGTTGTTCATCGCCAGAACCTGATGCGCCTCGGTGAGGCCCATCTCCCACGGCAGACCCGCGTATTTGATCGAGGTCGCAGGCGAGGCCCCGGTGCCGCCATTGTGCCCGGAGATCAGGATCACATCGGCATTGGCCTTGGCCACACCGGCGGCAATCGTGCCCACGCCCGAGGACGCCACCAGCTTCACCGTGACCTTCACGGTCGGGTTGATCTGCTTGAGATCATAGATCAGCTGCGCGAGATCCTCGATCGAGTAGATATCGTGGTGCGGCGGCGGCGAAATCAGCGTTACACCCTTTGTCGAATGGCGCAGGCGGGCAATCAGGTCGGTGACCTTCATCCCCGGAAGCTGACCACCCTCGCCCGGCTTTGCGCCCTGGGCCACCTTGATCTCAAGCTCTTCACAGTGGTTCAGATACTCGGCGGTCACGCCAAAGCGCCCCGAGGCCACCTGCTTGATCTTGGCGGACGGGTTGTCGCCATTCGGCTCCGGCACGAAATGCGCCGGATCCTCGCCGCCCTCGCCACTGTCGGACTTTGCCCCGATCCGGTTCATCGCCACGTTCAGCGTCTTGTGCGCCTCGGGGCTCAGCGCGCCAAGGCTCATGCCCGGCGTGACGAACCGCTTGCGAATGGAGGTGATGCTTTCCACCTCTTCGAGAGGGATCGCCTCGCCGATCGGCTTGATCGCCAGCAGATCGCGCAGATGGATCGGCGGGTTCGCCTGCATCGCGTTGGAATACTGCTTCCACAGCTCGAACGACGCCCGGTCACAGGCGCTCTGCAGCAGGTGCATGTTCTGCGCGCCCCAGGCGTGGGTCTCGCCCGACTTGCGTGCCTTGTAGAAGCCACCGATCGGCAGCACGTCCTGACCGCGCGCAAAGGCCAGCGCATGCACCTCTTCGGCCTTTTTCTGCAGACCCTTGAGGCCGATGCCGCTGATCCGGCTGATCATGCCGGGGAAATACTCCGCGCACATCGCCCGGCTCAGGCCCACGGCCTCGAAGTTCAGACCGCCGCGATAGGACGACACGACGGAAATGCCCATCTTCGCCATGATCTTCAGCAGACCCTGATCCACCGCTTCGCGATAGCGCGCCACGTTCTCCGTCAGCGACCCGTCCAGCAAACCGCGCTTGATGCGGTCGGCCAGCGAATCCTCGGCCAGATAGGCGTTGACCACCGTCGCCCCCGCCGCGATCAGCACCGCGAAGTAATGCGGATCAATGCACTCCGCGCTGCGCACGTTGATGCTGCAGAAGGTCCGCAGACCCTTGCGCGTCAGATGGCTGTGCACCGCGCTGGTGGCCAGGATCATCGGGATCGCCACCTTCTCCGCTGCCGTATGCTCGTCGGTCAGCACGATATGCCCCGACCCCGAGCGCACCGCATCCTCCGCCTCGGAACGGATCCGCGCCAGCGCCTCGCGCAGCGCATCCTGCCCGCCCCCCATCGGGAAGGTACAGTCGATCTCGATGCAGGGCGCGTTGAACACCTTCTTCAGCTCTTCGAACTGCGCGTTGCCCACGAACGGGCTGTCGACCACGTAGATCTCCGTCTGCGCCGAGCTTTCATCCAGCACGTTCTTGAGGTTGCCGAACCGCGTCTTCAGGCTCATCACGCGATACTCGCGCAGGCTGTCGATCGGCGGGTTGGTGACCTGGCTGAAGTTCTGGCGGAAATAATGGCTCAGCGGGCGGTACTTCTTCGACAGCACCGCGCTCGGGGTGTCATCCCCCATCGACGCCAGCGTCTCCTTGCCGTCCTCGGCCATCGGCGCGAGAATCTGCTCCAGCTCCTCGACGGTATAGCCCGCCGCAATCTGCCGCTGACGCAGCTCGGCCCCCTCGAACACCGGCTTTTCGTCGACCTTCGCAAGCGTCTCGTCAAGCTCGGTGATCTTGCCGCACCAATCGCCGAAGGGCTGGGAGGCCGCCAACGCGTCCTTGATCTCCACATCGTGGTAGAGCTTGCCCTCTTTCATGTCGACGGCGATCATCTGACCCGGGCCAAGCGCGCCCTTTTCCCGCGCCGTCGCCTCATCGGTCGGAACCATGCCGATCTCGGACCCCGCGATCAGCAGGCCATCCCCCGTCACCACGTACCGCATCGGACGCAGCCCGTTGCGGTCCAGACCGCCACACACCCAGCGGCCGTCGGTCATCGCCAGCGCGGCCGGGCCGTCCCACGGCTCCATCACGGAGTTGCAGTAGGAATACATGTCGCGCCATGCTTCGGGCAGCTCGACCGCCTGCTTGGACCACGACTCAGGGACCAGCATGGTTTTCGCCATCGGGGCGTTGCGGCCCGCGCGCACCAGGACCTCGAACACCGCATCCAGCGCCGCGCTGTCCGACGAGCCATTCGGCACAATCGGCTTGATGTCCTCGGCCCGCTCCTCGAACGCACCCGAGGCCATGCGGATCTCGTGGCTCTTCATCCAGTTGGTGTTGCCCTTGAGCGTGTTGATCTCGCCGTTATGCGCCAGCATCCGGAACGGCTGCGCCAGCCACCACTGCGGGAAGGTGTTGGTCGAATACCGCTGGTGATAGATCGCAAAGGCGCTCTCGAACCGCTCGTCCTGCAGATCCGGGTAGAATTCCGCCACCTGCTCGGCCAGCATCATGCCCTTGTAAATGATCGACCGGCAGGACAGCGACGCCATGTAAAGCCCGTTGATCCCCGCCGCCAGAACCGCCTTCTCGATGCGGCGGCGAATGACATAGAGCTCGCGCTCAAAGGTCTCCTCGTCCACGCCCTTGGCGTTGGAAATCAGGATCTGTTCGATCTCGGGCCGTGTCGCATTGGCCTTCTCGCCAAGACAGGACACCTTCACCGGCACATGCCGCCAGCCATAGATGTAATATCCCATGCGCAGAACTTCGGACTCCACGATCGTCCGGCAGGCCTCCTGCGCGCCATGATCCGTGCGCGGCAGGAACACCTGCCCCACCGCCATCAGCTCGTCGCGGCGCGGCTTGTGGCCGGTGCGCTCGATCTGGTCATAGAAGAACTTCACCGGGATCTGCACGTGAATGCCCGCGCCGTCACCGGTCTTGCCATCCGCATCCACGGCGCCCCGGTGCCAGACCGCCTTGAGCGCGGTGATCCCGGCGGCGACAACCTTCCGCGACGGCTGGCCGTCAAGGCTGACCACAAGGCCCACGCCACAGCTGCTGTGCTCTTCGCTCTCATGATACATGCCGTTCTCGGACATGAAGGCGCGCTTGGCTTCCTCGCGGGCCACCCACTCTGCATCATACTTGGTCATGGTCATCGTCCTCCATGAAGGGCCGCATCCGCAGCCGTTTAATCGCTCGGCCCAGCGTCACTGGTCCAAAAATATTCCGGGGTCCGGGGCTGGCCCCGGTCCCGCATGTTCCGTCAGCGCGCCGGCTCGTCGTCCGACACACCAAATTTCTCAACACAGTCCTGCCGCGTCAGCAGCGCCCGCCCCGCCATCCCGTCGAACGCATAGCTGTCCGGCTTGTGGTCGATGTAGATCTCGTTGGTGATCTCGAACCCGTTCGGATCGTCGAACAGCCCCACGGGAATCTCCGTATTGCCATACCATTCGCCTCTCATGGTAACGCGAAAGTAGAGCCCCGATCCACATTTCCCGCAAAACGCGCGCTCCGCCCAATCGCTGGTCTGCAGGATGCGCAAATCTTCACCGCTCCAACGCACGGTTTGCGTCGGCACCGTCACCCCGATAAGCGCCGATCCGGTCCAGCGGCGGCACATCTCGCAGTGGCAAATCCCCGCCGTGCCCGGAACGTCCGTCGCAACAAAGCGCACGGCCCCGCACAGGCACCCGCCGGACCGTTCCGCCGCGCCGCTCAACTCACCGCTCCGCAGTCATAAAGCCCGACATTCTCGCCAAAGCCCGCCTCGCCCGGACGGATCACCTTCATCGGCACCCCGCCGTCTTCCATCGTCACGTTGAAGATCGTCCCGGTTGACGGACCTTCGATTGCGACCCCGCTGGCGCGGTCTACATACAGTGTGTAAGTCCCTTCGATCATCACTGCATTGACCATCCCTCGGGACTTGTCTTCGACGACATCAAAAGTCACGCCATCCAGTGTCACGCTTTCTCCAGTCGCTTCCAGCACCCCGACGAAACGCGCAGGAATGGGCTCAAGAAAGAATGGGGTACGGAAGGCCGACACGCCTTCATAGGCGTGCGTTCCCGCATCCAGCGCGGCCGGCAAATCATAGGGTTTCACCTGATCAAGAATGCCATCCATGATCATGCCATCGTGCTCGTGCCACAGATACTGCGTCAGACCCCGCGCCGTCATCTCCTCGACTGTGAAAGCCTCGTCTTGCTGCCAGGTCTCGCGCCGGAACAGGCTGCCGCCCTCGCAGGAGAAGACATGCTGCACGGAGCAGTTCCGCGTCTGCACGGAGAAGATCGGCTCGCAGGCCTCGCGCGGGATCAACGGATCGTTTGCCAGCGCCATGCCCGGCAGCAGCACGGCCAACGCCGTGCCGAAGGCAAAGCCCCGACCCCGCGTGTGTCCGTCTTTCCTGCGTTCAGACATTCTTCATTCTCTCACATGACATGGTCAGCATCCCTGACCCGTTAACCTGTCTTAAGGCGTTCCCCCGGCCCCTTGTGCATCCGCGCACAGGGATCGGGGTATCAGTACGAAACTCGGGCAGTTTTGTACCAAACCCGCAAATCGCGCCCTGTCGGGCCGGATCGGCAGAGGGGCAATCGGTACGAAAGCCGCCTCGTTTTGTACCAAACTCTCCGCCGCACCGCTCGTGGGCGGCGCATTCCTCACTCGGCGGCGACGGCGGCCTTTGCGTTAAGGTCCGTCAACAGGGCCTCCGCACAGTCGCGGCCATCCCGGATCGCCCAGACCACGAGGCTCGCGCCCCGCACGATATCGCCCACCGCATAGACGCCCGGAAGCGCCGTGCGTCCGGTTGTGAACTCCGCCTTGATGGTGCCCCAGCGGGTCACTTCCAGCTCCGGCTGACCCCAGAGCGTCGGCAGATCCTCGGGCGAGAAACCCAGCGCCTTGATCACCAGATCCGCAGGCTCCTCATAGGCGCTGCCTTCGATCAATTCGGGGCTCTGGCGGCCGGTCGCATCCGGCACGCCAAGGCGCATCTTCTCGACCACCACGGCGCTCACGGGCTCACCCTTGAACCCCTTCGGCGCGGTAAGCCATTCAAACTGAACACCTTCTTCTTCGGCATTCTGCACTTCGCGCTGGCTGCCCGGCATGTTGGCGCGGTCGCGGCGATAGAGGCATTTGACCGATGTGGCGCCTTGACGAATGGCTGTACGGACACAGTCCATCGCTGTGTCGCCGCCGCCGATCACGACGACCTTCTTGCCCTCGGCATTCAGCGCGCCGCTCTCGAATTCCGGCACGCTGTCGCCAAAGTTCGACGCGCGGTTCGACGCGGTGAGATAGTCGATCGCCTTCACGATGCCCTCGGCGTCGCTGCCGACACCACCCAGATCGCGGCTCTTGTAGACGCCGGTGGCGATGATGACCGCATCATGTTGTGCCCGAATATCCTCGAAGGCCATATCCTGACCCACGGCGCAATTCAGCACAAAGCGCACGCCCGCCTGCTCCAGCTGATCGAAGCGGCGCATGACCACGTCTTTCTCCAGCTTGAAGCCCGGAATGCCATAGGTCAGCAGGCCCCCGGCGCGGTCGTAGCGGTCATAGACCGTGACCTGCACACCGGCCCGGCGCAGCAGGTCGGCGGCGGCAAGACCTCCGGGGCCCGCCCCGATGATGCCCACGCTCTCGGACCGCTCCTGGCTCGGCAGCCCCGGCTTGACCCAGCCCTTTTCCCAAGCGGTATCAGTGATATACTTCTCGACGCTGCCGATGGTGACAGTGCCATGGCCGGACTTCTCGATAACGCAGTTGCCCTCGCACAGGCGGTCCTGCGGGCAGATGCGGCCACAGATTTCCGGGAAGGTGTTGGTGGCCTGGCTGACCTCATAGGCCTCTTCCAGACGCCCGGTCGCGGTCAGCCGCAGCCAGTCGGGAATGTTGTTGTGCAGCGGGCAATGGGACTGGCAGTAGGGCACGCCACACTGGCTGCACCGGGACGCCTGCTCCTCGGCCTTCGCCGCCGCGTATTCCGCGTAAATCTCGTCGAAATCTTTGTTGCGCACAGTCGCCTCACGCTTCTCGGGCATCGTCCGAGAGACATCGACAAACTTCAGCATGGGTTGCTTGGCCATAAGGTCTGGCTCCATTCAGGGATTCCGGTTGCGCCTCTTTACAGAAGGGCGAGACGGAAGAAAAGTCACTCTTGCTGACCTATATTTCGATTTTTTCGCGTCGGGCGCAGAAAAATCCCTTCGGATCTCCGAATTTAGAGGTCAACCCGGACCTACATTTGATCTTTCCGCGAAAACACAGAGGGTTATACAGGGGGCATCCGACCATATCGGGATCATATCACATGACCTTTACCCATCTCCTGATCCTTGCGCTGATCCAGGGCGTGACGGAATTCCTGCCGATCTCGTCGTCAGGGCATCTGATTCTTCTCCCGAATCTAACCGGCATGGACGATCAGGGACAGATTCTTGACGTCGCCGTGCACGTGGGAACCCTGTTTGCTGTCATTTTATACTTCTGGCGCGACGTGCGCGAAGCCCTGTTCGGGATTCCCGCCATGCTGCGCGGACGGCTCGACGCCCCCGGCGCCCGCCTCGCCTTCCTGCTGTTGATTGCGACGATCCCGGTGATCCTCGCGGGGCTCGTGCTGAAGGTGACGGGCCTGAGTGACATGATGCGCTCTACTGCCGTGATCGGCTGGTCCATGCTGATTTTCGGCCTCGTCCTGTACTGGGCCGACACCAAGGGGCCGCAGGTCAAGGAGGCGAGCGACTGGAACACGGGCGATGCGATCAAGATGGGGCTGTGGCAGGCCGTCGCCCTGATCCCCGGCACCTCCCGCTCCGGCATCACCATCACCGCCGCCCGCCAGCTTGGCTATGAACGCTCCGACGCCGCGCGCCTGTCGATGCTCATGTCGATCCCGACGATCATCGCCTCTGGCACGCTGCTCGGTCTCGAAGTGGCCAGCACAGCCGATGCCGCCGCTGCCCGCGACGGCGCCATCGCCGCCGCGCTGGCCTTTGCCGCCGCGCTGGCCGCGCTGACCCTGATGATGCGCCTGCTGAAGTCGGTCAGTTTCACGCCCTACGTCGTCTATCGGGTGATCCTGGGCGTCTTCCTGCTGTGGATCGCCTATCGGTGAGCGCCGGTTTCGCCCGCTGACGCGGGCGACCCACTGGGGGCTCCGCCCCCAGACCCCCGGGATATTTACGGACCAGTGAAGATGACGGCGGGGTCTTGATGGCTCCGCCTTGCGTTTCTGAGGGCGGCGATGATCGCCAAAGGCCTTTTACATCAAGTGCTTGCAGGCTCGCTTTTGTCCGCCCGATCCCAAGGTCGCGTAAAGCTGCCCAGGACCTTGGCCACGCCCTCTTCGCTCTCTCCATTCGGCGCGACCTGGGCCACAAGACCGCGCTTTTTGTCATCGACAACCGCGATCACCCGTGCCGCAAGCCCGGCCTCTTCCAGCGCACCGTTGTAGACCCGCTCAATCGCCTGTTTGCGCAGGTCGGGTTTGAACACCTTGCCGACCGCCGTTTTCGGCAGTTCATCGAGGATGGTCAGGTGCTTGGGATGCGCCGCGCGTTCGTGCACGTGACGTTTTGCATGCTGCATCAGTTCTTCGACCGTGACTTCCGCCCCGGCGACGAGTTCGACAAAGGCGCAGGGTAATTCGCCGGCATAGGCGTCCGGCTGACCGATCGCCCCGGCAAAGGCCACGGCCGGATGGCCGAGCAGCGCCTCTTCGATCTCTGCCGGGTCGATGTTGTGACCGGACCGGATGATCAGGTCCTTCGCCCGCCCCGTGATCCACAGGTAGCCATCCGCGTCGAGCCGCCCGAGATCACCGGTCCTCAGGTACGCCCCGTAGTGGTAGAGGTCGGCGTTCTTTTCCACCTCGGTGTAGGTATTTCCGGCGTAGACTCCGGGGTTGGAGATACATATCTCGCCCACCTCATCGGTGCCGCATTCCAGCACATCGCCGCTGACGACCTTGGTGATTTTCACATCCGTATAGGGCAAGGCGATCCCGATGGAGCCGACCTTCTTCACACCGTCCGGCGGGTTCACACTGACAAGGCAGGTTGCCTCGGTCAGCCCATAGCCCTCGCAGATCGTCACCCCGCAGGCCTTCTCGAACCGCTTGAACAATTCCAGCGGCATCGGCGCGGAGCCGGAAAACGCCGTTTTCACAGAGGAGATATCCGCATCCACCGGCCGCTGCATCAGCGCTGCCACCGCCGTCGGAACGGTGATGACAAAGCTGATCTTCCAGCGCTCGCAGAGCTTCCAGAAATTGTCGAAGACCCCTTCCCCGCGATACCCCGCAGGCGTCGGGAACACCACATGCGCGCCCGAGCAGATCGCGGCCATCAGTATGACGTGGCAGGCAAAGACATGGAACAGCGGCAGCGGACACATGATGTTGTCCGTCTCGTCAAACAAAAGCGTCGCGCCGAGCCAGCCGTTGTAGATCATCCCGCCATAGCGGTGCTGCGCCACCTTCGGCATGCCCGTGGTGCCGCCGGTGTGGAAATAGGCCGCCACCCGGTCCCCGGCACTGTCGGCAAAGGTCAACTCGGTGGGCTGCTTGCTCATCTCCTTGCGGAAACTCTTGTAATCGGCGTGGCGCGTGCCTTCGATTTTCGGGCGCACGAGCGGCACGATCCAGCTCTTCGGCGGTGTCAGATAGCGGTTGAGATCCACCTCAAGCACAGTCTGGACGCCCGGCGCATGCCGCACCGCCTCGGCCACCTTCTGGGGCACATCGGTCTTTGGGAAGGGTTTGAGCGTCACGACCACCTTCGCGCCGGTCTCGCGCAGGATGGATGCGATCTGCTCGGGTTCGAGGAGCGGGTTGATCGGATTGACGATCCCCGCCACAGCGCCGCCCAGCAGGGCCGCGATGGTCTCGTTGCAGTTCGGCAGGACATAGGCCACCACATCGCCCTCGCCGATGCCCAGCGCGCGGAACAGGTTTGCGGCTTGCGCCGTCTGTGCCTTCAGCGCACGCCAGCTCAGCGTTTCGGCCTTGTCCTTTGCGCCCGACAGCAGTTGGTAGGAGACGGCCGGCCGATCCGGGAACGCCTCTGCCGTGCGGCACAGCTGACCCCAAAGCGTCGCGGGCACATCCCGCGCCTGCCATGTCATCGCGTTCTGAATCGCGTCGCGGTCCGCCACACCGGCATAGGTCATGATAGTCCTCTCCTCCCCATGAGACTGTCACGATCAATGTGAAGGCGTCTGCGTCGCCGCGCAAGGGCCGTGAACGCAACGGCAAATCCCCCGTGACGCGGCGTCTCAACGCGCTGCCCCAGCGTCATTCGGACTTGAAGACGCGAAACCGAAACCGACAGAAGCCGGCAGACGGTTTGACCATCAGCTTTTGGCGGGAGCGGCTGGAGGGTGGGCCGCTGGCGAAATCCTTTCGCCAGTCGGGGCGCCCGGAGGCCCTCCCCCCGTCACATGTGGCGTTACTCCGCCGCCATGCCGTCGGTGAACTGCAGCCGCGCGAGTTGCGCGTAGAGGCCACCTTCGGCGACCAGCGCATCATGCGTGCCCTGCGCCACGATGCGCCCGGCCTCCATCACGACGATCCGGTCGGCCTTTTTCACCGTGGCCAGCCGGTGCGCCACGATCACCGTGGTACGGCCCTCGGCAAGCACATCCACCGCCCGCTGCACCGCCTGCTCACTCGCCGCGTCCAGAGCACTGGTCGCCTCGTCCAGCAGCAGCACCGGCGCATCGCGCAGGATCGCGCGGGCAATCGCCACGCGCTGTTTCTGCCCGCCGGACAGCATCACGCCGCGCTCGCCCAGCCATGTGTCATAGCCCTCCGGCAGCGCCGCGAGGAATTCATGCGCCGCGGCGGCCTCTGCGGCGGCCTCGACCTCCGCGTCCGTCGCATCCGGGCGGCCAAAGCGGATATTGTCGCGCGCCGAGGCGGCAAAGATCACCGGGTCCTGCGGCACCAGCGCGATATGGCGGCGGAAGTCGTCCCGCGCCATCTCGGGCAGGGCCACGCCGTCGATCCGCACCGCCCCTGCCAGCGGGTCATAGAACCGTTGGATCAACTGCACGATGGTGGTCTTGCCCGCGCCCGAGGGCCCGACAAGCGCCACGGTTTCTCCCGGCGCAATGCGCAGATCCACCCCGTCCAACGCCGGAATGTCCGGCCGCGCCGGGTAGTTGAACGACACCTGATCAAAGACGATCTCGCCGCGCACCGGCTCGGCCAGCGCCTTCGGCTCCGCCGGGTCCTTCACCGTATCCTCCGAATGCAGCAGCTCGACGAGGCGCTCGGTGGCGCCCGCCGCCCGCTGCAACTCGCCAAAGACCTCCGAGAGCGCGCCGACAGAGCCCGCCACCATCACCGAGTAGACCACGAACTGGATCAGCGCGCCCGCGCTCATCTCCCCGGCCCGCACATCCCATGCCCCGATCCACAGCACACCGACCACGCCGGTAAAAACGAGAAAGATCACGATCGCCGTCATCAGCGCCCGCGTCCAGATCCGCCGCCGCGCGGCGTCAAAGCTCTTTTCCGTCACATCCGAGAACGCCGCCTTGGACAGCGCCTCATGCGTGTAGGCCTGCACCGTCTGCACGCTGCTCAGCGCCTCGGATGCATTGCCCGACGAGACCGCGATCCAGTCCTGGTTCTCCCGGCTCAGCCGCCGCAGCCTGCGCCCCAGCGTCAGGATCGGAATCACCACCGCCGGCACGATCAGCAAAACCAGCCCCGTCAGCTTGGCCGAGGTCAGCGACATCAGCAGCAGACCGCCGCTGAACAGCAGGATGTTGCGCAGCGCGATCGACACCGAAGAGCCGATGACCGACTGGATCAGCGTCGTATCCGTGGTGATCCGGCTCAGCACCTCCCCGGTCATGATCTTTTCGTAGAAGGCAGGGGACAGGCCGATGGCCCGGTCGAACACCGCCTTGCGGATGTCGGCCACCACCCGCTCGCCCAGCCGGGTCACCAGCGCATAGCGCAGCGCCGTGCCCAGCGCGAGCAGACCGGCAATGGCCAGCGCGGCGCCGAAATACTGGTCGAGCAGCGCGCCGTCCTCGACGTTGAAATTGTCCACCACCCGGCGCACCGCCATCGGCAGCGCCAGCGAAATCGCCGCCGTGATCACCAAGGCACAGATCGAAGCGATCATCAGCACCCTGTAGGGCAAAAGGAACGGCCACAGCGCGCCAAGCGATCCCAGCCGCCGCGACTTCTCGCGTTCTTCTTCGCCCGTTTTCGAAATGCTGGTGCCGCGCGCCATGGTGCCTCCTGAACTCCCGTCCTCGCCTTTTGCCATGCCAGACGGTCGGGTCAAGGACCACGTTTGCCGCATGGGCCGGTCGATCACAGCTGTTTCGGGGGGGAAGTCTGGAGCGGGCGACGGGAATCGAACCCGTATCTCTTGCTTGGAAGGCAAGGGTCTTACCATTACACAACGCCCGCTCGGCGCGGCATGGGTAATTCAACCTCACACGAGGGTCAAGCCGGTTCTTGCGGGCGGATCACGCTTTGCCCGCGCTTGACTGAAAAGGCGAGTCGCGCAAAACTGAAACCACTTTAAGTCGCATTTTGTCCTGACAAGCAATTTCGAGAGCCCAACCATGTCCGATGACATTGCCGCCAAGCGCGTCCCCCTGTCCAGGATCGCCTCCACCTTCCGCTTTCCCGAACCGGGAAAACCCACCGACACCGCCAGTCTGGGCGCGGCGATCACCAGCGTCATCGCACAGGCCGCCGGGGGCGCAATCACCGTCGGCGCCGCGCAGGCGGTCATGGGGCTGGCCAGCATGATGATGCAAAGCGGGATCATGTGCGACGACAGCAACAGCGAGCCTCCCTCGCCGATGGAGCCCCGCTTTCGCGACGGCAAGGTGACGTTCCGTTGCAAACATTCGCCCGCCCATGAATTCGACATAGACGTCTGAGGGAGTGACATGAAAGCGCTGGCCGAAGCTGCCCCGGTCTTTATCGGCGTCCTGCTCGGGCTTGCCCTGCTGTTCTCCAGCCTCGCCGCGGCACCCGTCTTCGGCTTCTGCGTCTTCTTGTGCATCGCCGGGCTGGCAATATCCCGGGCCGCCCGCACCCGCCTTTCGGACGATCCGGCACGGGCGGTCGTGCTCTGGCAGGGGGCGGTTTTGCTGCCGGTCGGCCTCATCGCGCTGACCACTGCGGTGATCACGTGGTTCGGCATCAATCTGCAGGCACTCGTGGCGCTGCTGCCCGACTGGCTCTTGTCCCAGGAGGAGGTGAGCGCCTCCTACAAGCCCTTCGCGACTGTCCTCACGGGCGCCGTGAACACGCTGGTCGCTGCGCTCTGGCTTGACGATTCGAAGGATGCAAAGAGCGGTTTGTGGCCCGCCGGTCAGATCAAACCGGCCTTCGAAGCGGCCTTCCGAAAGGATGTGCAAGCTCTCAAGGAACAGAATAAGGATTACCTGCCGCTCGAAGAGGCGCTGACAGGCGATCCCGAAAAATGGAATTTCCGCCGCGCCTTGCAGCGGGCGGAAACCGTCAAGGCCAATCGTCCGGCCCCGTCCTGAGATCAGGCGGCCACCGGCGCCAGTTTGTCCAGCAGCGCATCCAGCGCCGCGCGATCCTCTTCGGACTTCAGGGCGCCCGCCTCGGCATCCCATGTCTCGCCCCAGTTGCCAAAGCCCTGCACACCGCGCAGATCCGCGCCGAAGAACGGAGCGACAAGCTCCTGCCCGGCCAGCACATTCGCCCCGGCCCGCGGCCCAGGCGTCGCCGAAAGCATCAGCACCGGCCGCTCCTGCCAGACGGTGCCCTCAAGACGGCTCATCCAGTCGAACACGTTCTTCCACGCCGCCGTCACCGTGCCATTGTGCTCGGCAAAGGCAATCAGCACCGCGTCCGCCTCGCCGATCCGCGCGCGCAGATCCTGCGCCGGTTGCGGAACACCGTCCGCCCCTTCGCGATCGACGGAGTAGATCGGCATTTCATAGTCGTTGAGGTCGACGTGGACGATCTCGGCGCCCTCGTGACCACGCGCAAGGCGCTCCGCCGCGTGGGTCACCAGCGTACGGTTGATGGAATTGCGGCTGTTGGTTGCGGCAATGGCAAGAATTTTCATGGCTCTCGTCTCCTGTTCGTGGGTGGTCCGGTGGGGGGAGAACCGGATCCGTGTTCTGATCTTGCTGACACATGGCCCGGGGCACGCCCGCACACAATGCCCGTTTCCGAACACGAACCCTCTCGAAACGCACAGAACTACGGTCTTTCATGTCCCCTCTTCCGGCCCGAACACGATCAGCTGCGGCACCCCGTCCGAGGTTTTGCGCAGCGACCGCCCGTCCGGCCCGATCACGCCCTGCACGCGGCGGCGCAGGTTGGAGAAACTGGCAAAGCGCACGGTGTCGACCGCCTCGTCGAAGGCAATCGACACGTGCCGGTTCTGCCCCGTCTTCGACAGCGCCACGATGCGCCCGCTGAACGGCTGCCCGAGGTAAAACCCGCGCACCCGATCCTCCAGCCGCAGCGCGCGCGGCTCCGCCCGCGACAGGCGCGCATGCAGCGTGTTCCAGTCCCGCGCCCCTGCCTGCCGCGCCACCAGCTCCAGCGCCTGGCCGTGGCTGACCGCCGTGCCCTGTGCTGCCAGCGCCGCGCGCAGCGCCCTGGCCTGCGCCTTGGCCTCGGTGATCGCGCTCATGCGATATCCTCCCGCAGCGGCGTCCCGAAACCGCCCAACGCCCGCCCCTGCGCCAGACCGGTCAGCAACAGCCACCCGGCCCCGCCCGCGACCACCGCATCCGCAATCGGAAAGGCCAGGAACAGCCCATCCAAACCCCAGATCCGGCCAAGCGCGAAAATCAGCAGCGGCGCCAGAGCAAACGGCTTGATCAGCGACAACGCGGCACTGCGCCCCGGCTGGCCGATGGCCTGGAAATACAGCGCCAGCACAAGCACCGGCCCGGCAAAGACATAGAGCGCCACCATCGGCCGCAGGATTGCCCCGACCTGCACGATCACCTCCGGCGCCGCCACGAAGAGCGCCCCGGCCCGCCCCTGCATCAACAGCAGCCCCGCCTCCACCGCCGCGCCGTAGAATGCCGCCGCGACAAGCGCGAGGCGCAGCGCGGCGTCCGAGCGCCGGTACATCCCGGCCCCGGCATTGTGTCCGACGATGCTTTGAGTGGCGAGCGCCATGGCCATGATCGGCAGGAAAGTCAGACTGAAGATCCGGGTCACGATTCCATAGGCGGCCATCTGCGCCGCATAGGCCTCGCCCGCCGTCAGCCGCAGCATGGCGATCACGCAACCCGAAACCAGCGCGATCCCGATGAACCCAAGGCTCACCGGCGCGCCGAGCGTCAGCAGCGCGCGCCAGTCCCCGACCCAACGCGCCTTCAGAAGCCCCGACAGCGGCAGCATCCCGCGCGACCGGAGCCGCAGCCCCAGCAGAACCAGAAGGCCAAGCCCCTGCGCCAGCACCGTGCCCCAGGCGGACCCCGCCACGCCAAAACCCATGCGCACGATCAGCATGTAATTCAGCCCGAGATTGGCCAGCGCGACACCCATCGAGAGCAGCGCCATCAGCCCCGCCCGCCCTTCGGTGCGGCCAGCATCGGCATGCACGGCCAGCCAAAGCTGCACCGGCAGCGCCATGATCAGGATCACCGTGTAGGTCCAGGCCATCTGCGCAATCCCCGGCGCCCCATTGGCCAGCGCCGTGACAAGCGCGGCTCCGCCAAGCCAGAACACGGCCATCGCCAGCAGCGCCACGGCCAGGGCAAGCCTGTGCGCCTGTGCAAACACCGCCATCGCGGCGCGTGTGTCGCCCTGTCCGAGATGACGGGCCAGCAGGCTGGCCATGCCCCCGCCAACAAGGCTCGACAGCGCGATGGTGATCATCACGACGGGAAAGACGCCACTGACGGCGGCCAGCGCCTCGGCACCGACAAAGCGCCCCAGAAAGGCGGCATCGACCACCGTCAGCAGGCCATTCATCCCCATGACGATCATCATCGGCCCGGCATTGGTCAGAAAAAGCCGCGATGGCGGCGCGGTCAGAAAACGGTTTTCGGATGGATTGACAGACGACATCGTCCACTCCCCGGATCGGCATTCCGATAAGGATGGGAGCCTGCATTGCCCACCTGCGAAATGCTTCGAGGGTGAGGGTCTGTGTCCTGTCCGGGCTTCACCGTGACTTGCGTCCGCAGGCGGCAGGTGCCCGGCACCTGCGCGACCTTTAGAGCGTCGCCTCCGGCCCTGTCAAGCGCCGCCGCGACCGGCCTTGCCCGTGCCGCCCGGATAAAAAAAGGCCCCCGCACCCGCGAGGGCCCTTGCCATTCGTCACATCGGGCGGATCACTCCTTGATCGTGATCCGGCCGTCCGTGTAGGGCGCGTAGGGGGCGTTCTCGGCAAGGTACTCTGCCGTCACATCCGCCAGATCCGGCCCGAAGTCATAGGCGTTTTCCGCCGTGATGAACATCTTGTAGCCGTCGCCGCCGTTGCGCACATAGTTGTTGGACACGGCCCCGTACATCTTTTCCGGATCGACCGGCGCGCCGCCGATCATCACATCGGAAACCCGGCTGCCCGGTTCTGCGCTCTTGTCCACGGTGAAGGTGATGCCGGCCACCTGCGGGAAACGGCCTGCGCCCTCTTCGATCTGGCTCACGCCGTTTTCCAGCGCCTCGACGAGGGTCGCGCCGGACACCTGGAACGTGGACAGGGTGTTCTGGAACGGCAGCACGGTCAGCACCTCGCCCATGGTCACCTCGCCCGCGTCGATCGACGCGCGCAAACCGCCGGAGTTGGCGATCGCCACCTCGACACCCTGATCCTTCACGCGGGCCAGCATGGCATCTGCCACGAGATTGCCCATGGAGCATTCCATCGCGCGGCAGACATCGCGGTTGCCTTCGATGGCATCGGAAGCCTCGGCCACAACCTTGTTGCGGATCTCTTCCAGCGGCGCGGCCGCTTCGGTGATCCGCGCCTTGGTTGCCTCATCCTCGGTTACGGCCGCGTCCATGATGATCGGCGCGCCGGTGGCCTCGGTGACAACGCCGTCGTCATCAAAGGTCACGTTCAGCTCGCCAAGGAACTTGCCATAGGCATAGGCCTGCACGATCTGCACCCCGTTGACCACGGTCGGATACGCGCCGACCGCGCCGTCCATATCGCCAAGCAGCGTGTTGGAGTGGCCGCCGACAATCACGTCCACGCCGGTGGTATTGGCCGCGACCGTCTGGTCCACGCCGTAGCCGGAGTGCGACAGCACGATGATCTTGTTCACGCCCATCTCGGTCAGCTTGTCGACCTCACCCTGTACCGCGTCCGACGGATCGGTGAAGATGACGTTCTTGCCCGGCGAGGCCAGCTCGTCCGTGTCCTGCGGCGTCAGGCCGATCAGGCCCAGTTTCTCGCCGCCGCGCTCGATGACCGTGCTCTTCATCAGCACATCCGCAAGCAGCGGCTCGCCGGACACATCCGCGTTCGACATCAGCACGGGGAAATCCACCGCATCCATGAAGCCGCGCAGCACCTCGGGACCGTCGTCGAATTCGTGGTTGCCCACGGTCATCGCGTCATATCCCATCTGGTTCATCATCTCGGCGGCGAGCTTGCCCTTGTAGTAGGTGTAGAACAGCGTGCCCTGGAACTGATCCCCGCCATCGACGAGAATCGCATTGTTGCTGCGCGCCCTGGCCTCCGTGATCGCCGTCATCAGGCGCGCGGAGCCACCAAAGCATTTGCCCTCGGCATTATCCTCTTCGCCGCAACCGGAATCATACTTGCTGATCGGCTCGAAGCGGGCGTGAAAATCGTTGGTGTGCAGAATGGTCAGCGAATAATCCGCGCTGGCCACACCGGCAACGAGGCTCAGCGCGGCGGCGCTGGTCATCAAACGGAGCGACATGGTGAAAACCCTCTCTGTCAGTCTTTGTTTATGGTCTCAGCAGACCCTTGATTTGACCAAGAGTCAAAGCCTGATGCGGGGTATCGCCGGGTAAGGTCACAGCGCAATGACGGCAAATGCGCACAATTTACGCCGCACCCCGCCAAGGGCGGTCCCGCCGCCAGTGGCGCATCCTGAGGGCGCATCCGATCCGCCTTGCGCCGCACAAAAGTCATGCACGACCAGGCCGGATCACGCATCGCCGCCACAGGCCTCGACACCCGGCGCCGCGCCACGAGCTTACAGCGCACCCCCCTCCAAAGCGCCGCGCACGGAAGAGAACGATTGGCCAGGCCATCCAACACTGCTACAATACTGCAAACGTAACTTGTACGAGGGCATCATTTTGAAACGTCTCCTTCTGGCCGCGGGCTTCGCCACCATCGCCGCATCCGCGCAGGCCGCCACCACTTTTTATTCTGACCTCATTGGCTTTGCCGGTGCCACCAACGGCACCCTCGGCCTGTCCTTCGAAAGCTTCGAGGAAACACCGCTCCCCGGCCATGCCACGTCCACGATGACCTTTGACTGGGGCACCGTCATGGAAACCAACGGCGGCGTCGGCAACAACCGTATCAACGATCAGCAACAGAACACCATGCAGATCGAACCGAACGTCTGGCCCAATCCGGTCGCAGATGGCGACGGGGCGATTTGGTACCATGACAACGGCAACAGCCTGCTGACCTTCACCTTCTTCGACCCCATCACCGCCTTCGGCGTGTTCATCAGCAGCACGGCCAGCGATGCGCTGTCGATCACGAACGGCGCGTTCTCCACGACCGGCCTTCCCGGTACGGAAGATCCGAATTTCTGGGGCGTGGTCACCGACACCGCATTCTCGTCGATCACCTTCAGCACCGTTTCGGGCGAGCGTGTCGGCTTTGACGAGCTGAAGTTCGGCAACCTCAGCCAGGTGCCGCTGCCCGCCTCCGGCCTGCTGCTGCTCGCCGGGGTCGGCGCGCTCGGCCTGCGCCGTCGCAAGCGGTGATTCCGAACAGGCGCCGGATACCGCGATCCGGCGCTTGACCATGGCGCCCACCTTGGGCAACAAGCTTTCATGCTGATTTACAAGATCCTCCGGGCCAGCGAATGGTCCGCCCTGCAGGCGCGCGGCGAAACCGCCGGCGCGCCAATCGACATCGCCGATGGCTATGTCCATTTTTCCACCGCCGAACAGGCCCGCGAAACCGCCGCGAAGCATTTCGCCGGGGAGGACGGGTTGCACCTGCTGGCCTACGATCCCGGAACGCTGGGCGATGCCATCCGCTGGGAACCCTCGCGCGGCGGTCAGCTTTTCCCGCATCTCTACGCGCCCCTGCGCTACGATCAGATCGTCTGGGAGCGCGCCCTGCCCCTTGGTCCCGACGGCCATCAGTTCCCCGACGACCTCGCATGACGGCGCTGGAACAGATCGGCCTGCGCGTGCTGCGCCGCTGTGATCCCGAACGCGCCCACGGCCTCGCCCTGATGGCCCTGCGCAGCGGCCTTGCCCCCGCGCCCGGCCCCATCGCAACGCCGCGTCTGAGGACCAGCATCGCGGGGCTGCAGCTTCCCAACCCGCTCGGCCTCGCCGCCGGGTTCGACAAGAACGCCACCGCGCTCGATGGCCTCGCCCGCGCAGGCTTCGGCTTTGTCGAGGTCGGGGCCGCCACGCCGCGCCCGCAGCCGGGTAATCCAAAGCCGCGCCTCTTTCGCCTGACAGAGGATCGCGCCGCCATCAATCGCTTCGGCTTCAACAATGACGGCATGCACGCGATCGAAACGCGGCTGGAAAACCGCCCCAAGGGCATGGTCCTCGGCCTCAACCTCGGAGCCAACAAGGACAGCGCCGATCGCGCGGCGGATTTCGCCACGGTGCTCACCCATTGCGGCGCACATATCGACTTCGCCACGGTCAATGTCTCCTCGCCCAACACCGAACGCCTCCGCGATCTTCAGGGCAAGGCCGCCCTCGGCGCGCTTCTGGCCGGCGTCATGGAGGCCCGCGCCGGTCTCTTCCGCCCGATCCCGGTGTTTCTCAAGATCGCTCCGGACCTTGACGACGCGGGCCTTGCGGATGTGGCCGAGGTCGCGCTCAGCTCCGGCGTCGCGGGCGTCATCGCCACGAACACCACGCTCGACCGCAGCGGCTTGCGCTCGACCCACGCACAGGAAACCGGCGGTCTCTCCGGCCAGCCGCTCTTCGAAAAATCCACCCGCACCCTCGCCCGCCTGCACCGGCTGACCGAGGGAAAAATCCCCCTGATCGGCGTCGGTGGCATCGGCTCCGCCGAGCAAGCCTACGAGAAAATCCGCGCCGGGGCCTCGGCGCTGCAACTCTACACGGCGCTGGTCTACGGCGGGCTCAGCCTCGTCTCCGAGATCACCACCGGGCTTGACCGACTGCTGGCCCGCGACGGCTTCGAGACCGTGGCGCAGGCGGTTGGCACCGGCACGAAGGACTGGACATGATTCTCTGGCACAATCCCCGTTGTTCGAAATCGCGCGAGGCGCTGGCCCTGCTCGACGCCCGTGGCGCCTCTTTTGAAATCCGAAAATACCTCGAAGACGCCCCCAGCCTCGCCGAGTTGCAATCCGCGCAAACGGCCCTCGGCCTGCCCGCCATCGCGATGATGCGCCCGAAGGAAACCGCCTTCAAGGACATGGGCCTGAGCAAGAGTGACAGCGACGAGACCCTGCTCGCCGCCATGGCGCAGGAGCCGAAACTGATCGAACGTCCGATCCTTTTTGCCGGGACCAAGGCCGCCATCGGCCGCCCCCCGGAGCGCATTCTGGATCTTCTATAGCCCGCGCCGGGTCTGGGTCCAGACACGGGTAACCGGGCGACCTTTGCAGCGTGGAAACGGCGCTTGCCCCTTCCCGTCGGGCGGGGTTTCCCCTCCGCTGTTCTGGCGTGTTAACGAAAAAAAGCCCGCGCGGGCTCAAAACGTGCCAGTCTCGGCCTCTGGCAGAAGACCGCTCAGGCGTTTTGTACAAAACCCGCACCGAATCGTACCAAACGCCGGTTAACGCGCGACTGCGGTGGTTAATCTCTGTCACAGCCTTGTGGACGCATCGGCCCCGCGCCACAGCATATGGACTGCGGCGCGGCCGCGCACCGCGTTAACCCCACCGCGCGGGCCGTTAACGACGACAACGCGGAAACCAAAGGTTAAAGCATCGGAACCGCCGTCGCCTCCTGCGCCGCCTTGACGAATTTCTCAATCAATTCAGGGTCTTTGACTCCCGGCGCGCTTTCTACACCGCTGGAGACATCCACTTGCTGCGCGCCAGTCAACGAAATCGCCTTTGCCACCGTCTCCGGCGTCAGCCCACCGGCCAGCATCCACGGCTTCGCCCACAGCTTCCCGGCCACCAGCCGCCAGTCAAAGGCCAACCCGTTACCCCCTGGCAACGTTGCGTTTTTTGGCGGTTTGGCGTCGATCAACAGCTGGTCGGCGACCTGCGCATAGACGCCGAGCTGCGGCAGGTCCGCCTCGTCGGCGATCCCCACAGCCTTCATCACCGGCAAGCCATAGCGCGCCTTGACTTCCATCACCCGCTCAGGCGTCTCACTTCCGTGTAACTGCAGGAAATCCAAGGGAACTTTCTCACAGATCTCATCCAGCAGCGCATCATCCGCATTCACCACAAGCGCCACTTTCGCCAGCCCCGGCGGCGCCTCAACCGCCAACGCCCGCGCCTCGTCCGGCGTCACATATCGCGGGCTCTTGGGAAAAAACACAAACCCCGCATAAGCCGCCCCGGCCCCCGCCGCCGCCGCGATGTCGGCAGCAGTCTTGAGCCCGCAAATCTTGACCCGAACATTCGCCATACCGGCTCTCACCTCTTTGATTCTCAAACAAAAACGGGGGCCCCGAGCCCCCGTGCCGCGTCTGTCGCCGCGTGGATCAGCTCGCCTGATCCAGCAGGGCCAGGACCTCGTCCTTGTCCTTGTCGCGCTCTGCCTGGGTCTTCTTCAGCTCGCGCTCCAGCTTCTTGACCTCGGTCTTCTTCCGGCTCGCCTCTGCACGATGCTTGTGCTCGCGGAACCATTCCCAGACAAACCCGATCAACAAACCCGCGACG
Source organism: Pacificoceanicola niger (assembly GCF_048553275.1). NCBI lineage: Bacteria > Pseudomonadati > Pseudomonadota > Alphaproteobacteria > Rhodobacterales > Roseobacteraceae > Pacificoceanicola > Pacificoceanicola niger. The sequence continues at coordinate 484,086 of NZ_JBLZMW010000001.1, read as the reverse complement.
ATGCCGCCAAAGATGACGATAAACAGTGGCAATTCAACAGTGTAGTCAAAGGCTCCGGCACCGGGAAAGGCGCGCAGTCCGGCCGGCAGCGTATTGAGGGTCACCGCCTGCCTGTTTGCAAGGGCCAGCGTCACCAGCACAATGGCCAGCGCCGCAAGAAGAGCATAGCGAATGTAACGCATCAGTCGTTTTACTTTCCGTTCAGCCGGTCACGCAGGAGCTTGCCGGTCTTGAAGAAAGGCACATGCTTTTCCTCGACCTGAACAGACTCGCCAGTCCGCGGATTGCGGCCCACGCGCGCGTCACGCTTCTTGACCGAAAAAGCCCCGAAGCCCCGGAGTTCGACCCGGTCCCCCCGGGCCATGGCATTGGTAATTTCTTCGAAGATCGTGTTCACGATCCGCTCGACATCTCTTTGATAAAGGTGCGGATTGTCGTCGGCAATCTTCTGGATCAACTCTGACCTGATCATGATCACAAATCCCCCTGCTGCGCCTCATAACGGACGCGGTGTACTTTGGACTATACTGATCTCAAATCAATTGCGAAACCGACAACTTCGCGGAAAAGCCATGATTTGCAGCAGTTTGCGACTTTCCGCCGGGCCGTTTGCGGCAAATGCCCCGCATTCGCACCCGCCCGGCGCGCGCTGCGGGCGCAGCAACCGCCGCGATTCGGCATCCCCCCGGGCGCGCTCAGGCGCTCCGGGAAAACGCTGGAGACCGGGCCGCTGACACGCCCGACCTTCCCTTTACCTCGTCCCACCCGGTGTGCGGCAATTGAAGAAACGTTTACGAATAGCCGAAGCACGCCCTAACCCCTTAAAATCATTTGCGAAATTTCCTGACGCGCGTGGGGGATCGGCGACGATGTACACAAGTGTCCTGACCCTTTCCTGGGACGTTCAGGTTTTGGAAACACCTTTGCGCTCATCTTCCAGCGCAAGACGAGCCGCCAAATCACCTGCCCCAGCAAGGAACACCGCGTGACAAATACAGGTCTTCTCAATCGCCTTATGATGGCGGCGGCATTGTGGTTTTGCGCCGGGATTGCCATCGCGGCACAACCTGCAACCCATGTCATCGGCATCGGTGCCTGTGCACCCTACAAGGGAATCCCGCCCGCAATCTGTGCCGAAGCGGTCCGCGATGTCACTTCGGCGCTTGCCGAACGGTACGATGTTCCACAGGCGCAAATCCACACCTTGGTTAACAAGCAAGCCACCGTTGACGGCCTCGTCGCGTTTTTCGAAGCCCTCCCTGATTTTACCGCTCAGGACAGCGTGTTGCTCTACGTCGTCATGCACAATGGTGCGGGGGATGGCACGCAGGTCGCAACCAGCAAGAACGACATCATGATTTTCTGGTCGGAGGACGATCCGGGCGCCACACAGTTTGCCCTGTTTGAACGCAAATGGCTGCGAGCCTCTGATTTCGCTGACATGCTCAAACAGATGGGCGCCGGACGCGTGGTCGCAATGTTTGATGCCTGCCACTCCGGGGCGCTGGCGGCGGACGTCCTTCATGAAATGCCTCAACAAGACGTCCGGATTGCAACCATTGCCTCGTCCACGGCCGATGAAGTGGCCAATATGAACGAGGATATGACCGGACCGCTGTTCAGCAGTTTACTGGTCAGTGAATTGGACAATACGCAAGGGGCGTCATTCGCTCAGGTTGTGCAAACCGCTGCGAAACAGGCGGACACGCAGGCCCGTCAGATTTGCAGTGAACGGCAATCGCTGATGAACAAGAACATTGGCCAGGACGTTAACTGCAACCAAACCCCCATCATTCAGGACCCCTCATCGCTGCTCGAGGAGTTTTGACCGCCCGCCGCAACGCAAGATAACGGACAGCTCGCTGTCCTCCCCGAATGTGGCTGGCTTCACCCAGCCTCATGCCCCCGGCCAAACCGGCCAAGTCCACAAGCCCGTCACGGGCTGTCACAACAGGAAATCCATCATGAAATTTGTTCTCGCTTCCGCTTTTGTTGTCGCTTCCACTCTGTCCGCCCATGCCTTCGGGATCAGCGTGACCTTTGGCGGAGATGGCGAAGCCGCTGTCCTGTGCACCCTCAACGATGTGACCGTTATGGCGCAGGGCGCGGCAGATTGCAGCAAAATTGGCGGTGAAGTCACCCACACGGTTACCGGCGCCGAGTAATTCGACCCCGGTGCGCGTACGCCCGTCTTGTAACGCGCTGACCCCTTCATAAGCCCCGCGTATCACCCGACACTGTCGCATTTCAGCTTTGGACCGTGTCGGGTGGTCGCTCGCTCTTTGACAGGGCAAACATCGCGTCACGCAGACGCCGACTGTGAAACCTGTCAATGGACTTGTCGCGACGGCTCTCACGGCCCGCGACCGTGTCCAACCTTAATTGGCTCTTCGGCGCTCTGCCCGCGAAACCCTGCGGGTTAGAGACAGTGGCCTCGGACACGCCCGGCCGTCGGCACAGTCCAGACCCATCTCAGGTTGTTCTCCTCCGTCACGCCCCTGATGCTGCACTCGAAAAAGGCATCGTCCGGTTGGAGCATCAGACCCATAGTTCACCCCGGTCCTTAAGCGCCGCATTCTTGGTCAGGACTTGGCCATGAGGGAGTGCCGATTGCACCCAGCGTGCGCGCGAGCACCCAGCTGTTCATCAAGACAACTGCCCTGGCCGCAGCGGTGGAGGTGGTGTCCACCATCCGGTCTGCCTCAAAGGCCACCGCCCGATCGACAGAGGGCCAAACGGCCACACCGATCGCAATCTAGAGAAAGCAGCAGTCGAGCCTCCGACCGCCGTCACGGGGGCCGCACACTCTATGGCTGACATGTGAGGCGAGCCGCCCGCCCGATATCTTTGGCTGGTTAGACATGCCGCTTCCAACGCAAAGGCCCCGGACATCCTGTCCGGGGCCTTCGTCAATTCTTTGGTCGCGTCAGCGGAGCGAAACTTACTCGTCGCGCTTCAGAGCCGCGCCGAGAATGTCGCCAAGCGATGCACCACTGTCGGACGAGCCGAACTGTTCCACGGCTTCCTTCTCTTCGGCGATCTCGCGTGCCTTGATCGACAGGCCGAGACGACGGGTCTTGCTGTCGATGTTGGTGACGCGAACGTCAACCTTGTCGCCAACAGAGAACCGCTCGGGGCGCTGCTCGGCACGGTCACGGGACAGGTCGGAGCGGCGGATGAAGGACTTCATGCCTTCGTATTCCACTTCGATGCCGCCGTCTTCGATCGCGGTGACCTCAACGGTCACGATCGAGCCGCGCTTGGTGCCGCCAACGGCGTCCGCGAACTTGTCGCCACCCAGTGCCTTGATGGAGAGCGAAATGCGCTCCTTCTCGACGTCAACCTCGGAGACAACCGCCTGAACGATGTCGCCTTTGCGGTATTCCTGGATCGCTTCTTCGCCGCGCTGGTCCCAGCTGAGGTCGGAGAGGTGAACCATGCCGTCGATCTCGCCGTCGAGGCCGATGAACAGACCGAATTCGGTGATGTTCTTGACTTCGCCTTCGACCTGCGTGCCCTCGGGGTGCGTTTCTGCAAACACTTCCCACGGGTTGCGCTGGGTCTGCTTGAGACCGAGGGAAACGCGGCGCTTGGCACCGTCGATTTCCAGAACCATGACTTCGACTTCCTGCGAGGTCGAAACGATCTTGCCGGGGTGCACGTTCTTCTTGGTCCAGGACATCTCGGAGACGTGGACCAGACCTTCGACGCCGGGCTCAAGCTCAACAAATGCACCGTAATCGGTGATGTTGGTGACGCGGCCGGTGTGCACGGAGGCCAGCGGGTACTTGGCGCCAACCAGATCCCACGGATCTTCCTGCAGCTGCTTCATGCCGAGGCTGATGCGATGCGTCTCTTTGTTGATCTTGATGACCTGAACCTTCACCGTCTCGCCGATCGAGAGGATCTCGGAAGGGTGGTTCACACGGCGCCATGCCATGTCGGTCACGTGCAGCAGGCCATCGACGCCGCCAAGGTCGACGAATGCGCCGTACTCGGTGATGTTCTTGACCACACCGTCAACGGCCTGACCTTCGGTGAGGTTGGCGATGACTTCGGCGCGCTGCTCGGCACGCGATTCTTCGAGAATCGCACGGCGCGAGACAACGATGTTGCCACGGCGACGGTCCATCTTGAGGATCTGGAACGGCTGCTTGAGACCCATGAGCGGGCCGGCATCGCGCACGGGGCGCACGTCAACCTGGGAGCCGGGCAGGAAGGCCACGGCGCCGCCGAGATCGACGGTGAAGCCACCCTTGACGCGGCCAAAGATCGCGCCTTCGACGCGGGCGTCGTCTGCATATGCCTTTTCCAGGCGATCCCAAGCTTCTTCACGGCGCGCCATCTCGCGGGAGATGACAGCTTCGCCGCGGGCGTTCTCTGCGGCGCGCAGGAACACTTCGACTTCGTCGCCGACAGAGATATCAGGGGCTTCGCCGGGGTTTGCGAATTCTTTGAGCTCGACGCGGCCTTCCATCTTGTAGCCTACGTCGATGATGGCCTGGCCCGCTTCGATCGCGATCACCTTGCCTTTGACAACGGTCCCTTCATCGGGCGTGTCCATTTCGAGGCTCTCATTCAGGAGAGCTTCGAATTCTTCCATTGTTGCGTTTGCCATGTGGCGTCTGTTTCCTTTTACATCGGTTTTCTGGCCGGGTGGTTGTCTCCACCGGTCTTGAAGGTTGGTCAGGTAAGGCGGATCGCAAAACAAAGAGGGCCGGATAGTCCCGACCCTGCTCGCTCTCATGTCCTGCGGTGTTTTCACCTTGTCGACAGGCGGCGCTATAGCAAAGAGCCCCCTGTCAAGCAAGTCTTAAACGGCACTCGTGCCGGTTCAGGCAATCTCGGTGACGAAGTCTTCGCGGGGCTTGCGCACCTTTTTCATCCCCGCCAGCCAGTCACCGCTCTCGTCGCGATAGCCGAGCGGCAGCAAGGTTACCGCGTGCAGACCTTTCTCCTTCAGGCCAAGGATCTCATCCACGGCATCGGGATCGAACCCCTCCATCGGGGTGCTGTCCACTTCCAGTTCGGCGGCTGCGGCGAGTGCGAACCCAAGGCCGATATAAGCCTGATGCGCCGCGTGCGCATGATTGGTCGCGGCATCGCGTGGCAGGTAGGCGGCCTTCAGGTTGTCATAATATCCGGTCAGCATGTCATTCTTGCCGCGCTCGTCCTCCATCTGATGCAGCACGTCGTCGATGCGCTCTTCGGAGTAGTCGTCCCACGCGGCAAAAACCAGCAGGTGCGAGCCATCGGTGATCTGGGCCTGATCCCAAGCGACTTCGCGAATCTTTGCCCGCACCTCGGGGTTGGTGATGACGAAAAGGCGGAACGGCTGGGTTCCGGAGGAAGTCGGCGCCATGCGCACGGCTTCGACGATCTGATCGACCTTCTCCTGCGGGACCTTCTTCGAAGGGTCCATCTTCTTCGTGGCATAACGCCAGCCGAGCTTGTCGAACAATGTGGTGCTCATCGGGGTATTCCTTCGTGTAGTCCGTGAGTAACGTCTCTGGAGCAGACCTATGCCTTTCCCTTGCAACAGCAAGCGAGCGAACCGTGCGATTTTGCATGGTGTGTCTGCGTGTATCCACGGAAACGAAAGGTAGGCAGAGCAGCGATGGCCCTTGGCTCTCCCGCAAGGGGAAAACCGACCGCCTGATCGCTTCAAAGCATGCCATTGTATGGATCAAGGAGTGTCCGGCAGGCGACCGACGCCGCCGAACGCATTGCGCCGGTCTTTACGTCTTGCGGAGCCGGATCACCACGTCGACAGAGGCGATCTCCATCCCTTCCGGCGCGTCCGGAATGCGAACGATCTGAAGTTGGTCAGAGGGCGCGTCGGACAGGCGCCCGTCGTCCTCCCAGAAGAAATGCGGATGATCGTGCGCGTTGGTATCGAAATAGCTCTTTGAGCCGTCGACCGTCACTTCCTGCATCAGCCCCGCATCGCAGAACGCCTTCAGCGTATTGTAGACCGTCGCAAGGGAGACGCTTTCGCCGGCGTTGCGCGCAAGGTCGAAGAGTCCTTCTGCGGTGACGTGCCGGTTTTGACCATCGCCGACGAGCAAAGCGGCCAGCGCCACACGCTGGCGTGTGGGGCGCAGATCGGATGCGCGCAGCCATTCCTGTCCGCGTTCGACTGCCAACTTTTGCATCTGGGGCTCCGTCCTCCATGGTCCTGCCTTTTATATAGGGCCAATCAGGGGGCAATTTCAAACGGATTTGCCCCTATTTTCCGCGATCTGCCCGTGGCTGCCCCCCGCATACGCCCCCTTGCATGGCGCGAGCGGGCGGTGATACTGGGGGCCGGACTTTTGATAAGACCACCAGAAACAACATGGGGAGCCTGCACGACATGGCCGATTTTCCGACCAGCTTCAGCAAGGAAGACCTTCTGAAATGCGCCGCGGGCGAGCTTTTTGGACCGGGCAACGCCCAGCTTCCCGCGCCGCCGATGCTGATGATGGACCGTATCACCGATGTGTCCGCCGATGGCGGGGCGCATGGCAAGGGGCACATCGTTGCAGAATTCGATATTACCCCGGACCTGTGGTTCTTCGACTGCCATTTTCCCGGCAACCCCATTATGCCCGGCTGCCTTGGCCTTGACGGCCTGTGGCAGCTGACCGGCTTCAACCTCGGCTGGCGCGGCTGGCAAGGGCGCGGCTATGCGCTTGGCGTCGGCGAGGTGAAACTGACCGGCATGGTGCGCCCGGATCGCAAGATGCTGACCTACAAGATCGACTTTACCAAGGCGATCCAGACCCGCCGTCTGACCATGGGCGTCGCTGACGGCATCGTCGAGGCGGACGGCGAGGTGATCTATCAGGTCAAGGACATGAAAGTGGCGCTCAGCGAAAGCTGAGCCATCGCAGGGATCAGCGGTCTTTGCCGAGAGGCGCAGCCGCGCACGAAAGGCTGCTCGTCCCGCTGCCTTGCCCCGCCCGAGGAGGGTGTTCCGGCGCAGGCGTTCACCGTTCAATGCAGGCTCAGCAAGACCGCGATATCGCGCGGGCTGAGCCCCTTGACCAAAGCGCGTTCTTCAGGGTGAAGCATTGCCGCGCTTTCGACGTGATTGAAGATAAGCTGCGCAATGTCGCTGGTCGAGCGGTAATAGAGGTCGGGGTTGTCGCGACCGACCTCACGGAGCAGACGCTCAAGCAGCAGCTTGCGCTTCTCCGCGTCCAGATCCTTGCGTTTGTCCTGTAACATGGGTTAGCCCCTTCGCGATCGTCCTACCCCAATCCAGGTAGGCGGGAGCGCGGCGTTTTCCAGCGCCGCACGGCGCAACAAGCCGAGGTCACGCCCCCGCCTTGTATCGACGCGCCTCCCCGAGCATCGCCGCCCCAAAGAACAGCAATATGCACGATTGGTAGGCCAGCTCCGGTGGTATGCCCCCTTTGTAGCCATCCACCCAGCCGCTATCGATCAGATACGCGACGCTTGCCCCGGCAGCGCCGAGCGCCACGCCGAGGCAGCACAGGTTGCGCACGGTCCAGAAGGTCGGCGCGGCGGAGCCATAGCCGTATTTTCGGGCCGTTCTGACGAATTGCACCGGTCTCCAATCGAAACACAGGGCCATCAGAAGGCAGGCCAGAACCATGCCGGCCCCGATGTGGATTTCGTGATTGCTCAGGTGCAGCCCGCCCACCACAAAACTCAGGTGATGCGTGACACCGATGATTTTCGGATGCGCATAGTCATAGTGATAAAAGGCCAGCCCGGTGTATTCGCTGCGCGCGCAGCCGTCGCCGGAAATCGGAAAGACCGCCATCAGCACCAACATCAGCGCGGCCAGGCGATAGGCCAGCAACCGCGATGTCGACGCGGGACGCAGCAGGCAGAGCAGCCCGGCCAGCACCACAAGCCAGCCAACAAGGAGATTTCCGGCGATCGGGACATAGTAATAATGGCTGAGCGAGCTCATCCGGCAAACCGACAGGAACGCCGTCATCCCGATCATCGTCACCGGCAGTGCGATGCACAAACCGCCCAATGCGTAGAGCAATTGCGATTGCGACAGGACAATGGTCGGGGCTCCCTGGCCCGCGTCCTGCCCATCCTGCGACTCCCAATGCATCCGTTTGCGCCCCTACCCGGCGAATCCGTGTCGTCTTCGCATCATGGAATTCTGCCCGGGGAATTTGGCCAAACCGGGTCAGAAGTCAGACCTGTTTGAGGTATCGGATCGGCCGCTGGATTGCTTTCCTGTGGACAAATCCCCCTTGTCACAAAACCTTAACCAAACCGTCACACGCCCTTTGCAGCCGGCCCTTACCGCCCCAGTCTGACAGGGCACGCGTCCTGCAAGCGAATTTTGCCAGCAAGGGAAAGACACCATGGCCGACAAGCACCTCATCGACCTGTCTTGGGATGATTTTGACGAGCACCGCGACCCGCGCCCCGACAACAACGGCTTCGACGCCGTCGTCGAGCGCGCGATCTCGCGCCGTGGCTTTCTTGGCGGCGCGCTGGCCTTTGGCTCGGCCGCCACGGTCATGGGCGCCGGGCTGATGTCCTCGACCACCGCCGCGCGCGCCGAGGCGCATGGCGCGGGCTTCGCCTTCAAACCCATCGACATCGCCACCGACCACGAAATCCACCTCCCCGAGGGCTACACCCACAAGGTGCTCGTGCGTTGGGGGGACGCGCTGTGGTCCGAGGCCGAGGGCGCCTACGACGCCGAAACCGGCGTCTCCGTCGAGATGTCCGACAAGGTCTTTGGCGAGAACACCGACGGCATGGAGCTGTTCGAAGTGGACGGCAAACAGCTGATCGCCGTGAACTCCGAATATGTGAACCCCAAGATCAACCTGCCCGCCGCCTCCGAAGGCACGCCGCAGACGGCCGATGAGGTCACGCTGCTGAAGAACCTTCAGGGTGTGACCGTCATGGAAGTCGCGGACACCGGCAACGGCTACGAGATTGTCGTCGACAGCCCCTACAACCGCCGCATCACGCATGAGACCGTCATGGAGCTGCAAGGCCCCTTGGCCGGTCACGCGCTGGTTCAGACGAACGCAGATCCCGAAGGCCGCACAGTCAAGGGCACCATGAACAACTGCGGGTCCGGCAAGACCCTCTGGGGCACCTACCTGACCTGTGAGGAGAACTTCAACGGCTACTTCGGCGCCACGGGCGAGATGCCCGAGGGCGAAGGGTACAAGCGTTATGGCATCGGCGGCGAGGGTCGCTATGCCTATGAAAAGTTTGACGAGCGCTACGACATCTCGAAAGAGCCGAACGAGCCGCACCGTCACGGCTTCATCACCGAGATCGACCCGGCAAACCCGGACAGCACCCCGATCAAGCGCACCGCCCTGGGCCGCTTCAAGCACGAAAACGCCGAGATGGTTCAGGCCTCCGATGGCCGTCTCGTGGTGTACATGGGCGACGACGAACGCGGCGAATACCTCTACCGCTTCGTCTCCAACGGCACATGGGAAGAAGGCACCAACGGCGGCGATCTGCTGAACGACGGCACACTCCATGTCGCAAAGTTCAACGACGATCAGACCGGCGAATGGCTGGCGCTGACGCCGGAGACCACCGGCATGGATGCAGCTGAAATCCTGGTTTTCACCCGCATGGCGGCCTCGGCGGCGGGCGGCACCACCATGGACCGTCCCGAATGGGTCGCGGCCAACCCGGTCAAGCCCGAAGCCTATGTCGCGCTGACCAACAACAAGAACCGCGGCGTGAAGCCGAACGCAGGCGGCGACGACACCTCCGTCAACGCGGTCAACCCGCGTGAGACCAACAACTATGGCCAGATCGCGCGCTGGGTGCCGGCGGACGGCGACCACGCCGCGGACACCTTCACCTGGGATCTCTATGTGATGGCGGGCAATCCCACCGTCTATGACAACGCCTATGCCGGTTCGGAAAACGTGAACGCAGGCAACATGTTCAACTCTCCGGATGGCATGGCGTTCTCCTCGGACGGCACCCTCTGGATCCAGACCGACGGCGATTACAGCAACGAAGGTGAATTCGAGGGCATGGGCAACAACCAGATGCTGCTCGGCAACACCGAAACCGGCGAAATCGCCCGCTTCATGACCGTTCCCAACGGCGCCGAAGTCACCGGTCTGTGCTGGTCTGCGGACAAGAAAGTCGCCTTCGTCGGCGTCCAGCACCCGGGCGGCGCATGGCCCGACGGCACCGGCAAACCCCGCTCCTCCGTGGTTGCCGTGTGGCGCGAGGACGGCGAGCTGATCGGGTAACCGACTGACTGGATACACAAAACAGACAGCCCCGGCGCGAAAGCGCCGGGGCTGTTCGCGCAGATCAACCGACGGTTACACCGTTCACCTTAGCCCAGTAATTGAAGTCGACCATGATCTTGCCATCCTCCGACGCATACTTGGACACGGCATCGCGCTCTCCCTGGTACTCCATGATCGCGCGGAATGCTGTGCCCTCAAACGGCGGCCTGTCGTAGAGCGCCGTTATGCGCGCCATTAAGGCGGCAGGCAGATGCTCTTCGTGCGGCTTGAGCACGCCTTGCTCATAATGAGACCAATGATCAAGCACGACCCGGCAGATGTGATTTTCATCGTCAAATTTTCTCGGGTCTGCGGCCACGCCATTGATCCAATGGCCAAGGCCCTCAACCAAAAACACCTGAGCAGCCGTGCCCCGGTCGCATTCCGGCCTACTCAGAATCCAGCGCAGGACCGCATCTCCGCTGTCATAGTTCCAGGATTGAACCACCCTGTGCCATGTGTCCACGTCTTGCTTTTCAAGCCAGGCTATCATCGCGGCTGGATCCCCGGCTTCGACAACGAGGGTATCAGGGGCCGCCCAGTATTTCGCCATTGCCTGCATCATGTCCAAAACATGCACTCCCACATCCATTGTCGCAGGCTCAATCTTCAACGCTTTTGCCCCGATTACAATCCGACGTGGACGGGGCACCACCAACCCCACCTTGCGCGCCCCCTGCCCCATGTCCTAAACACGAGCCAACCAAGCGAAGGGAGCCTTTATGCGCCGCGTCGTCGTCACAGGGTTGGGGGTCGTGTCCTCCATCGGGAACAATGCTGAGGAGGTTCTGGCCTCCCTGAAGGCCGGGAAATCCGGCATCACCGCCAACGAAGCCATGAAAGAGCATGGCTTCCGCAGTCAGATCGCCGGGGATATCAAGCTCGACCCCGCCGATCACATCGACAAGCGGACCCTGCGCTTCATGGGGCCGGGGGCGGCCTATGCCTATATCGCCATGGATCAGGCGATCAAGGACAGCGGGCTGGAAGAGAGCGACATCATCAACCCCCGCACCGGTCTTGTGGCCGGATCGGGCGGGCCGTCGACCTCTGCCATGCTCACCGCACATCAGACCGTGCTGAAAACCGGCGCAACGAAACGGATCGGGCCGTTTGCCGTGCCGAAGTGCATGTGCTCGACGGTCTCGGCGAACCTCGCCACGGCCTATCAGATCAAGGGCATCAACTACTCGATCACCTCCGCCTGCTCGACCTCGCTGCATTGCATCGGCAACGCGGCGGAGCAGATCATGCTGGGCAAGCAGGACGTGATGTTCGCGGGCGGCGGCGAGGAACTGGACTGGACGCTCTCCTGCCTGTTCGACGCCATGGGCGCGATGTCCTCGAAATACAACGACACGCCGGAACGCGCGTCCCGCGCATTTGACGCGGATCGCGACGGCTTTGTCATCGGCGGCGGCGGCGGCATTCTAGTTCTGGAAGAGCTGGAACACGCCAAGGCGCGCGGTGCGAAGATCTACGCCGAGGTCACGGGCTATGGCGCGACCTCCGACGGCGCGGACATGGTGGCCCCCTCCGGCGAAGGCGGCGAGCGGGCCATGCGCGTGGCGCTCAGCACCCTGCCCGAGGGCCGCAAGGTCAGCTATATCAACGCCCACGGCACCTCGACCCCGGTCGGCGATGTCGGCGAGATCGAAGCGGTCCGCCGGGTGTTCGGCGACGGCAGCACGCCCCCGGTCTCTTCGACAAAATCCATGACGGGGCACTCTCAGGGGGCCACGGGCGCGCAGGAGGCGATCTACTGTCTGCTCGCGCTGGAGCATGACTTCCTCATCCCGTCGATCAACGTCGAGACACTGGACCCGGCCCTGAAGCCCGAAGAAATCGTCACCACCATGACGGAAAATGCCGGATTGGACTCGGTGATGACCAACAGCTTCGGCTTTGGCGGCACCAACGGGTCGATGATCCTGTCGAAATTCCGAGATTAAGCAAGATATGGCCGCTTTTATCGGAGCGGCCATGCCCCCTGCCTGTGATGTTGAACGGCGGCTTCGATCCCAAACAGACATTGATCCAGTCAAACCGAGCTCGGCCACTGTTGCATGAAACCGCGCTCGTCGAACGATTGGCGCAACTTGGCGAGTTCAGCCACTCAATAGACGCAGGTGCCTACAGCACGAATTGAGGCCACATGCTTCAATCGGACGGATGGTTTTTGTGGCTGGACTCACGGGGCAGAGGGTCCCTGTTGCCATAACCCTGTCCTCGCAGTGAAGCGAGCCAGCTATGGCATCGAAACTGCTGTGCCAGTAGCGGGCGAACAGGTCTTGCTCGCCCGTTTGTTGACTTACTTGCGCTTCTTCTCGCCAAGCGAGACTGGTTTCACGGCACCGGAATTCGCCGTCGCAAGAGTCTTGGGCTTCTCTTGCTTCGGTTTCTTCGCTTCCTTGTTTCCGCGCTTGTTGTTGCCTTTTCCCATCATGACCTCACAGGTTAAAAATCGGTCCGGCGACATGCCGGATGGACCGATCCTCAGGAAAATCAGGGTTGCCTGATTTGCGTCAGGGCGATGACTTTGATGAGTTGCGCACGTGCTCCATCAAAGCCCGGTGCGTTGCCTCAACGTATGCTTCCGCCGGGTGTCGCACAAGGTTGAACACGTCGTTATCTCCAAGCCTTGAAGAATGGATGGCCGCTTGGTCCGCGTTGCTGCCGCCCACTCCCAACAAACCCGCCCGCGAAACTTGACCTTGCAACCCGATCCGGTCAGGTATGATCAAAACGCCGGAGGGGCATATGACGATTTCACTGAACGGCAAGCGCGGGCTTGTGATGGGCGTGGCGAACGAGCGCTCGATTGCCTGGGGTATTGCCAGGGCCTGCGCCGAGGCTGGGGCCGAGCTGGCCTTCACCTATCAGGGCGAAGCCTTCGGAAAGCGCCTGGAGCCGCTCGCGGCCAGTGTCGGCAGTGACTTCATGGTTGATGTGGATGTGACCGACGATGCCAGCCTCGATGCCGCCTTCGAGGCTCTGAAAGCTCGTTGGGACCGGCTCGATTTCGTCATTCATGCGATTGCCTATTCGGACAAGACCGAGCTTCAGGGCCGTATCCTCAACACCTCCCGCGAGAACTTCAAGAACTCGCTGGACATCTCCGCCTACAGCTTCATCGACATCGCCCGCCGGGCGCATCCGATGATGGCGGACGGTGGCACGCTGCTGACCCTGACCTACATGGGCAGCACCCGCGTAACGCCCAATTACAACGTCATGGGCGTGGCCAAGGCGGCGCTTGAGAGCGCCACGCGCTATCTTGCCAATGACCTCGGCCCGGACGGCATCCGCGTCAATGCCATCTCCCCCGGCCCGATGAAAACGCTGGCGGGCGCGGCGATTGGCGGCGCGCGCAAAACCTACAAGCACACCGATCAGAACGCCCCGCTTGGCAGCAATGCCACGCTGGAGGCCGTCGGCGGCACGGCCGTCTGGCTGATCTCCGACGCGGGCGCCTGCACCACCGGCGAAATCGTTCGCGTCGATGGCGGCTATCACGTGCTGGGAATGCCGCAGTACGATCACCTCTGATCCGTCCACACCGATAAAGGAGAGCGCCATGATCCGCCTGCCCCTCACTGCCCTGACACTGCTTGCCTTGGCGGGCTGCACGGACGGTCCGGCGCCCTCCGCCTCTTCCGCGCCCGGCGCCGCCGTCGCGCAGCTCCAGCCCGGCATGACCGAAGAGCAGGCCTTTGCCATTCTCGGCCCCGAGGTTGGCTATGTGCGCAACCCTGCGAACTGGGATCAGGCCTGCCTGAGCTACGGCAGCGCGGGCGCCTACATCCATGCGGTCTTCGAGAATGGCGCGCTGATCCGCTCGTCCGCTGGCAACCCGGCGCTCTGCAGTTTCGGCACCTGACGGAACCGCGCCCCGGGCCTGCACGTTCTCCTTTCAAATGAATGGAGAAAACAATGACCCATACGCTGACCCTGCAATCGCGGGAGAAGATCACCCACGATGTGAACCGCTACGTCTTCGACAAGCCCGAAGGCTACGCTTACACGCCCGGGCAGGCCACCGATCTGGCGCTGGACCGGGACAGCTGGCGCGCGGAACAGCGCCCGTTCACCTTCACCAGCCTGCCACAGGAAGACCGGCTGGAGTTCACCATCAAATCCTACCCCGAGCATGACGGCGTGACAAAGCAGATCGCAGATCTGAAGCCGGGCGACACCGTGCTGATCGAGGACGCCTGGGGCGCGATCGAGGACAAAGGCGACGGCACCTTCATCGCGGGCGGCGCGGGCGTGACGCCGTTCATTTCCATCCTGCGGGCCAAGCTGGCGGAGAAGGGTACGCTTGCGGGCAACACGCTCGTGTTCTCGAACCAGAGCGAGGCGGACATCATCCTGCGCGACGAATTCGAGGGGATGGCCGGGCTGAAGACCTTTTACACCGTCACCGATGAGCCTTCGAGCGCGCTCAGCCGGGGCATGATCGACGCCGAGATGCTCAAAGGTTTGATCGAGGACGGCCCCTGTTACATCTGCGGCCCTGATCCGATGGTCGAGGCTCTGCCTGCCGAGCTGAAGAAACTCGGCGTGTCCGACGCGAAGATCATCACAGAGGACTTCGGGTAACGTCGAACCGCCGGGTCAGAACCACTGGCCCGGCTCCATCAGTCCCAGATCGAGCAATTGGCGCGAGTGCCATTCAAAGGCCACCGAGTTGTGCCACTTGAACGTCGGGATGTCGAAGGTGCTGCCCGGGTTCGTCTTCAATGCCTTCGCCGTGCGAAACGACACCAGAGCCGCCGTCAGATTGTTGTGCCACGGACAGGCGTAGGTGTTGTATTCCTCGTCGGAAAACGTGTGATCCTCGCGCAGCCTCAGCCCCGGCTTGGCGCGGAACAGCGCGATACGGTCGATCTTGCGCCGCGCCTGCGGGACGTGCTCCTCATAGCGCCAGCGCAGGCCGCCATAGAAATCCAGTTGCCGTTCCTTGGGGTGATTGTGGTTCTCCGGATCGTTCCGCGCCAGCGCATAATAGCCCGACCGATCGATATGCGCATCGTCCAGAGACACGGCCAGCGGCCAGCGACGCAGGTCCCCGGCATAGAGATCCACCACATAGGTGAGCATGGCATCGCGACGCTCTTCGGTATGGAAGGCCAGCAGCTCCGACACCCGCCGCGTTTCGCAGAACGGGTAAAACAGGTACTCGGCATTGTAGCAGTAGAACAGCCACTGCCCCGGCGCGGCGGCGCTCACCTGATTGACGCAGTCCTGCACCACGCCCTCGACGCGCGGATTGAAGTCGATGCGGATCACCTTTTGCCGCAGGTCGGAGGGCAGCGGAAAACGTGGCTCCATGAAGGCGATCGTCACCTCAAAGCCAAGCTGACGGTGATGGCGCAGGGTGGTGGCCAGCTCCACATCGTCCTCGGCAAAGATCATTGCCACAGGGCCGCGCATGAGCGCCGCCCGATCCGCTTCGAGGAACTGTCTTAACGTGGAATACCGCATGCCTGCTTTCTGGTTCGGCCCTGCCCGGCGTTTTGGCCTAGAATCGGTGAAAATCTCGTGCATTGCAAGACAGGGGGGATTCGCGGTATCAGCCGCCTCTGATACAGCGCCGCCCGCGACAGGACCGATAGCATGACCACGCCCAAAAAGCTCTTCATCAAGACCTACGGTTGCCAGATGAACGTCTACGACTCCGAGCGCATGGCCGAGGCCATGGGCGGCGAAGGCTATGTCACCACGGACAGGCCCGATGATGCGGACATGATCCTGCTCAACACCTGTCACATCCGCGAAAAAGCCGCCGAGAAGGTCTATTCCGAGCTTGGCCGCTACAAGGGGCTGAAGGCGGACAAGCCGGATCTCAAGATCGGAGTCGCCGGCTGCGTCGCGCAGGCCGAGGGCGAAGAGATCATGCGCCGTCAGCCGATGGTCGATCTGGTGGTTGGCCCGCAGAGCTATCACCGCCTGCCGGAGCTGACCGCCCGCACCCACAATGGCGGCAAGGCGCTCGACACCGACTTTCCCGAGGAGGACAAGTTCGAGCATCTCAAGGCCCGGCCCAAGGCAAAGCGAGGCCCGACCGCCTTCCTCACCGTGCAGGAGGGCTGTGACAAGTTCTGCGCCTTCTGCGTCGTGCCCTACACCCGCGGTGCGGAGGTGTCCCGCCGGGCGCAGCGCGTGATGAGCGAAGCGCGCGATCTGGTCGAGCGCGGCGTGCGCGAGATCACCCTGCTGGGCCAGAACGTCAACGCCTACCACGGCCACGATGGCGGGCTTGCCGGGCTGATCCGGGAGCTTGCCACCATCGACGGGCTGGAGCGCATCCGCTTCACCACCTCGCACCCCAACGACATGGACGACGCGCTGATCGCCGCCCATGGGGAGTGCGAAAAACTCATGCCCTACCTGCACCTGCCCGTGCAGGCCGGATCGGACAAGATCCTCAAACGCATGAACCGCAGCCACACGGCAGAGCAGTATTTGCGTTTGATAGAGCGCCTGCGCGCCGCGCGCCCCGACCTGCACCTGTCGGGCGATTTCATCGTCGGCTTCCCCGAAGAGACGGAGGCGGA
This sequence comes from Pacificoceanicola niger, assembly GCF_048553275.1. NCBI lineage: Bacteria > Pseudomonadati > Pseudomonadota > Alphaproteobacteria > Rhodobacterales > Roseobacteraceae > Pacificoceanicola > Pacificoceanicola niger. The sequence continues at coordinate 467,258 of NZ_JBLZMW010000001.1, read as the reverse complement.
TTTTCAGGACACCATGGCCCTGATCGAAGCGGTCAAATACGGCAGCGCCTTCTCTTTCAAATACTCCGAACGCCCCGGCACACCCGCCGCCGAGCGCCCTCAGGTGCCGGAGGCGGAGAAGGACGACCGCCTGCAACGTCTGCAGGCCCTGCTCACCCGCCAGCAGCGCGAGCTTCAGGACGCCATGGTCGGCCGCGACGTGACCGTGCTCTTTGAAAAGCCCGGCCGCCTGCCCGGTCAGATGGTCGGCAAGTCCGAATACCTGCACGCGGTACACGTCGAGGCCGAGGGGCTTGCCCCCGGCGATCTGGCACCGGTGCGAATCGTCTCCTCCGGGCCGAATTCGCTCAAGGGCGAGCGCCTGGCCTGATAAGGGCCTCCCGCGCCTCGGAAAATCCCATTGCCGATAGCTTCGCATCGAGAATGCGAGGATTGTTTCCGTTTCCGGTACGCCCCCCGCGCCTTTTCGCTTCACACGCGGCCGTTGTTTGCTAATGTGTTGATTATAGTAATTTTGCGCGCGCCCGCTGCCAATTGGGTCTGCGCGCAGGGGGAAACAACAAATAAGAGGGACGAGAGGCTGTGGCGAAAAGCATTTCCAAAGCCATCGGTGCACTTGCGTTGGCAGCCCTGACGGGGATCTCGGCCACCGCGCCGGTGATGGCCGACGGGGTCGACCAGCGAACACCGATAATTTCCACACAGAACGCCACCAATGGCGACGGTGAACAGTATATTCCGGGCATCTGGATCGATCCGGACGGCTGTGAGCATTGGGTCATGGATGACGGCGTCGAGGGCTACATGTCACCCCACGTAACCCGCAAGGGCATCCCGGTGTGCAACCGTGGCAACACCTGCGGCGTGATGAACACCGACCAGTTCTTTGCCACCGACAGCTACCGCATCTCCAAGAGCGGTCAGGCCAAATTGCTGGAGTTCTTCCGCAACGCCTCGGCGCAGGCCTACATCATCACGGGCCACACCGACAGCCGCGCTTCGGACGAGTATAACATGAAGCTCAGCTTCAACCGTGCCCTGTCCGTCGCCCGTGTCGCCAAATCGATCGGCGCAAACATCGTCGACGTGCGCGGCTATGGCGAGCGCTGGCCCGTGGCCACCAATGGAACCGCCGCCGGCATGGCCAAGAACCGCCGCGTCGAAGTCATCTGCATTCGTTGAAGGGATACACGATCATGAACGCATTCAAACCCTTCGCCGTGCTCGCTCTTCTGGGTGCCCTTGGCGCCTGTGATCCGGCCGGCCCGGACAAGAGCCAGGACCGCAACTTCTTCGACAAGGACGACCTTGGCAAGATGCAGGCAGGCATCTGGGTGGATCCAAACGGCTGTGACCACTGGATCATTGATGACGGTGTCGAGGGCTACCTGTCGCAGCGCCTCGACAAATACGGCAAGCCCGTGTGCTCCGGCACCGCGCCCCCGACTATGATCAAGGGCGATTTCAAGCAGGGCTCGACCTCGATCATCGGCGACCCGATCTGACGGCAGCTGACTGCTTATTTCAAAGGCCGCGCAACCAAAGCGCGGCCTTTTTCGTTTCAATTGCGTGACAATTGGCTCTCCAGACTTGCGCGACGGGCGGTCAGTTGGCACCATATATAGACAACACTCGCAGGAGAGATGCGTGACAACGGCGACCCTGAACGAAGCCATCCTTGAATTCCCTGACAATCGCTTGCTGATTGATCTTTGCGGCGAGTATGACCGCAACCTCACCGACATCGAAAGCCGGACCGGCGTTCAGATCCTGCGACGCGGCAATCAGCTCGCCATCCACGGCACGCCGGAAGCCCAGGCCGAGGCGACAGAAGTGCTCCGCGCCCTTTACGAGCGCCTGGAACAGGGCCGCGAGGTCGGTCGCGGCGAGATCGACCGCCAGTTCCGCCTGCACGACGACGACGAAGACCAGTCCGAAAGCCAGCTGGAAATGTTCGGTGGCGGCAAGGTGGAGATCAAGACACGCAAGAAGCTGGTGGAGCCGCGCACCGATGCGCAAAAGGCCTATGTTCGTGCGCTGTTTCAAAACGAGCTGGCCTTTGGCATCGGCCCGGCGGGCACCGGCAAGACGTATCTGGCCGTTGCGGTTGGCGTGAACATGCTGATCACCGGCGCGGTGGACAAGATCATCCTGTCGCGCCCGGCGGTCGAAGCGGGCGAAAAGCTCGGCTACCTGCCCGGCGACATGAAGGACAAGGTCGATCCCTACATGCAGCCGCTCTATGACGCGCTGAACGACTTCATGCCCGGCAAACAGCTGGCGAAAATGATGGAGGAAAAGGTGATCGAGATCGCGCCGCTTGCCTTCATGCGCGGCCGTACGCTGTCGAATGCCTTCGTGGTGCTCGATGAGGCGCAGAACGCCACTTCGATGCAGATGAAGATGTTCCTGACACGTCTGGGCGAAGGCTCACGCATGGTGATCACCGGCGACCGCACCCAGGTCGACCTGCCGCGCGGCATGCCGTCGGGACTTGCGGATGCGGAGCGTCTGCTCAACGCCATCCCCAAGATCTCCTTCAATTATTTCACCTCCAAGGATGTCGTGCGCCACCCGCTCGTTGCGGCGATCATCGAAGCCTATGAGAAGGACGGTGAAGGCACCGCGTGAGGGCGCAAGCGGACCGGGCCACATCCCGGGCGACAGGCGCGCCCGGACCCATGCGGCAATCCGGCACAAGACAGCCTTGCCCCGCGTCGACTAAGAGCGCGTCATGTTGACCGACACCATCCTTGAAGACGACCGCTGGGCGCGCGCGGATCTGCCCGGACTTGCGGAGCGCGCCGCGGGGGCGGTTCTCTCCCATCTCGGGATCGAGACAGAGCACGAAATCGCCGTTCTGGGATGCGACGATGCCCGCATCGCCGAGCTGAACGCACAGTTCCGCGACAAGCCGACGCCGACCAACGTGCTCAGCTGGCCCTCGGAGGATCTGTCTGCCGAAGATCCCGGCGGAGACCCGCTTGAACCGGAGATGGAAGAGCTTGGCGATATTGCCATTGCCTTCGAGACCTGCGAACGCGAGGCGGACGAACAGGGCAAGCCGATGGCTGACCACGTGACGCATCTGATCGTTCACGCCGTGTTACATTTACTGGGCTATGATCATGTCCGTGACGCGGATGCCACGGTAATGGAAAGCTTGGAAGTCGTGATACTTGGCAAAATGGGTCTTCCGGACCCATATAGAGAGAGTGATGGGCCTCAGAGCCTCTAATTGAAACAGAAATGAACAGGACAGATGGGCGACAGCGACGATTCGTCTAACGCGGCGCAAAGCGCGCAAGACACGAGTGATACAAACGGCAACGAGACCGAGGGCCATGGATTCATCCGGCGGTTCATGGGATGGGTCGGCGGCGGCGAGAGCGAAACCACGCCCGGCACCAACGGAACTGCGACCCACGCCCCCGAGCGGCCACGCCATGGCATGATCAACCTCCGCCGTATGCGCGTCGAGGATGTCGCCATCCCCAAGGCAGAGATTGTCGCGGTGCCCGCCACCATCACCAAGGACGATCTGGTCCAGGTGTTCCGCGACAGCGGCCTGACCCGGATTCCGGTGTTCGACGGCACGCTCGACAACCCCATCGGCATGGCGCACCTCAAGGATTTTGCCCTGAGCTACGGCCTTGGCAGTACCGGGCAGCGCTTCAATCTGCGCCGCATGGCGCGCCCGCTGCTCTTCGTGCCGCCGTCGATGCCCATCGGCGTGCTGCTCACGAAGATGCAGACAGAGCGGCGTCACATGGCGCTGGTGATCGACGAATACGGCGGCGTGGACGGGCTTGTGACCATCGAGGATCTGATCGAACAGGTTATCGGCGAGATCGAGGACGAACACGACACCGACGAGGCCGACCTGTGGACCCGCGAGCGCAGCGGCTGCTATCTTGTGCTGGCCAAAACGCCGCTCACGGACTTCGAGGCCGAGCTGGGCATGGCGCTGACCGAGCACGAGGAAATCGACGAGGAAGAGATCGACACCCTTGGCGGTCTGGTCTTCATGCTCGCCGGTCACGTGCCCGCGCGTGGTGAGGTCGTGCGCCATCCCGAAGGCATCGACTTCGAGGTGGTCGACGCAGATCCCCGCCGTATCAAGCGTCTGCGTGTGCGGCTGCCCGGTACGCCTGCGGCCACGCCGCCCTCGGCCACCAGTGCCACTGCCCCGTCGGCCCCTGCCGCCAGCGCGGCGGCGCCTGCTGCGGACCGCCCTGAGGCCTGACATGCTTGAGACCGCCCCGGGCCGGACACGCCCGCTTCCGCGCCGGATGCGGCTGCCGCTGGCCCTTGGCTTCGGAGTGCTCATGGGTCTGGGCGCTGCGCCCTACGATGCGTGGTTTCTCTCACTCGCCGGATTGATCGGTATTTTCTGGCTCTTTCCGCGCAGCCCCGGCGGCGTCACCGCCGCAGGCACCGGCTGGGCCTTTGGGCTTGGTTACTTCGGTTTGTCGATGGGATGGATCGTCGAGCCGTTCCTTGTGGATGTGGCCGAAACCGGCTGGATGGCGCCCTTCGGGCTCGTCGGGCTCGCGGGTGGTCTGGCGCTGTTCTGGGCGCTGGCCTTCTGGGGCGCAGGACAGGCCCGGACCGGGCTTCTGCCCAAGCTGGTGCTCTACTGGGCCGGTGCCGAACTCGCCCGCAGCTATGTGCTCACCGGGTTTCCCTGGGGTCTTGTGGGGTATCTCTGGGAGCCGACCCCGGCGATCCAGTGGGTGTCGGTCATCGGCTCGCAGGGCCTCACTTTCGCGACGCTCTGCCTTGCCGCCCTCGCCGCCCAGGCCCTGGCCGCTCCGTCCGCGAAAACCCTCGCTGCGCCGGGTCTTGGCCTGATCGCCCTGCTCGCCGGCGGCTATGCCCTGACACCGCCCACACAGGACCTGACCGGCCGTCCGATCGTCCGCCTGATCCAGCCCAACGCAGCCCAGCACGAAAAATGGGACCGGACGCTGATCCCGATCTTCTTCCAGCGGCAGGTCGATTTCACCGCCGCGCCCCCCGCGCCCGGCGCCGCCCGTCCCGCGCTCATCGTCTGGCCGGAAACTGCCGTGCCGACCCTCCTGCACAACGCGGGCAGCGCTTTCGAGACCATCACCGACGCGGCGCAGGGCGCGCCGGTCGTTGTCGGCATTCAACGCACCGATGGCACCAACTGGTTCAACTCCCTTGCCGTACTCGACGGCTATGGCGACGTGGCACAGGTCTATGACAAGCACCACCTCGTGCCGTTCGGCGAATACATGCCCGCCGCCGCGCTCTTCAAACGCTTCAACGTCGCCGGGCTCGCCGCCCGTGCCGAGGGTGGCTACAGCGCCGGGCCCGGCCCACAGCTGATCAACCTCGGCCCGCTCGGCAAGGCACTGCCGCTGATCTGCTACGAAGCGGTCTTTGCACAGGATGTCCACCGCGCGCCGGAACGGCCGGACGTCCTGCTGCAGATCACCAACGACGCGTGGTTCGGCACATGGTCCGGCCCTTATCAACATCTCGCGCAGGCCCGCATCCGCGCCATAGAACAGGGTCTACCGCTGCTGCGGGCGGCGAATACGGGCGTCTCGGCGATGATCGACGGCGGCGGGCGCACCATCGCCGCCCTGCCCCTCGGCGAGGCCGGGTTTGTTGACGCCCCCCTGCCACCGCCCGCACGCTTAACGATTTTTTCACGAACGGGCGATCTACCATGGCTCCTGTTACTTCTTCTGGCCACCGCTGTGCTATTCCGTCTCGAAACCCGCAAATCCCGTTGACCCCCCTTGGCCCTGCGCGTAACGCAGAGGCACTGAAATCCCGTCACAACGGCTTCCTGGCGTGACGGCGAACCCCAATGGAGCACTTCCCATGTCCCGTCAGAATTACATCTTCACCTCCGAGTCCGTCTCCGAAGGCCACCCGGACAAGGTCTGCGACCGCATCTCGGACGCGGTTCTCGACGCGCTTCTGGCCGAAGATCCGCTTGCCCGCGTGGCCTGCGAGACCTTTGCCACCACGAACCGCGTCGTGATCGGCGGCGAAGTCGGCCTCACCGATCAGGCCAAGCTGGCCGAATACATGGCGGCGATCCCCGACATCACCCGCGCCTGCATCAAGGACATCGGCTATGAGCAAGACAAGTTCCACCACCAGACGGTAGAGATCACCAACCTGCTGCACGAACAATCCGCGCATATCGCGCAGGGCGTGACCGGCGAACGCGGCGACGAGGGCGCAGGCGATCAGGGCATCATGTTCGGCTATGCCACGAATGAAACCGACGCGCTCATGCCCGCGCCGATCCAGTTCTCCCACGCGATCCTGCGGCGGCTCGCCGAAGTGCGCAAGAACGGCACCGAACCGGCGCTCGGCCCGGATGCGAAATCCCAGCTTTCCGTGCGGTATGAAAACGGCAAGCCGGTTGGCGTGACATCCGTGGTGCTCTCGACCCAGCACCTCGACGAGAGCCTGACCTCCGAGGACATCCGCGCCCTCGTCACCCCCTACATCACCGAGACCCTGCCCGAAGGCTGGCTCTCGGCCGAGACCGTGTGGCACGTGAACCCGACCGGCAAATTCGTCATCGGCGGCCCCGATGGCGATGCTGGCCTGACCGGGCGCAAGATCATCGTGGACACATACGGCGGCGCCGCGCCCCACGGCGGCGGTGCCTTCTCCGGCAAGGATCCGACCAAGGTCGACCGCTCTGCCGCCTATGCCGCGCGCTATCTTGCCAAGAACGTCGTCGCCGCCGGGATGGCGGAGCGCTGCACCGTGCAGCTGTCCTACGCCATCGGCGTCGCCAGTCCGCTGTCGATCTACGTCGACACCCACGGCACGGACGAGGTCTCCCCCTCGGAGATCGAACGCGCCATTCCGAAGGTCATGGACCTGACGCCGCGCGGCATTCGCACCCACCTTGAGCTGAACAAGCCGATCTATGCGCGCACCGCCGCCTACGGCCACTTTGGCCGCGCGCCGAGCGCGGATGGCGGCTTTTCCTGGGAAAAGACCGACCTGGTCGAAGCGCTGAAGAAGGCGGTCTGAGGGCTTTCGCCGCCTGACGGCGGCGACCGGCGCGTTTCTTTCAGAAACGCGCCCGAAGGGGCGCCGCCCCTTCTTGGCCTGCGGCCAATTCATCCCCGAGGTATTTTGGGACCAAAGACGGGTGCGCCCCAGCGCTGTTTCCCTGAACGAGGGCATACGGCGGAGCGCCTTGCGTAAGCCCCTTGCCCAAGGCGCCGCCCCCGCGCTATGAGCGCGGCCATGACCACCTCGAACAAACATCCCGACGCGCCGTGGCGCAACTTCTATGGCCGCGTGAAGGGCAAGACCCTCAAACCCGCGCAGGAAGCCTACCTGCAGGAGGACCTCGACGCGCTCTCGCCCGGGGCCGTGGATTGGGACGTAAACCCGGACCGCGATCCGTTGGATGTCCAGACGCTTTTCGAGGGCAAACCGCTGTGGCTGGAGATCGGCTTTGGCGGCGGCGAGCATCTCGTGCATCAGGCGCAGACCTATCCCGACATCGGAATCATCGGCTGCGAGCCGTTTCTCAACGGCGTCGCCATGCTATTGGGCAAGATCCGCAAGTCCGGGGTCACGAACCTGCGGGTGCATCCGGGCGATGTGCGCAATCTGTTCGACGTGCTGCCGGAGAAATCGGTGGCCAAGGCCTTCCTGCTGTATCCCGACCCCTGGCCAAAGAAACGCCATCACAAGCGGCGCTTCGTGACGCAGGAGCACCTCGAACCACTGGCCCGGGTGCTGCAGCCCGGCGCGGAATTCCGCGTGGCGACAGATATTCCCGACTATGTGCGCCAGACCATGCTGGAAGTGCCGAAGGCCGGATTTGAATGGCTTGCCGAAGGGCCGGATGACTGGCGCAAGCCGTGGACCGACTGGCTCTCGACGCGCTATGAGCAAAAGGCGCTCCGCGAGGGTCGCACGCCGCACTACATGACCTTCCGCCGCAAGGGCTGAACAACGCGCGTTGCGCACTACAGACATGCCCGGAATGCGACTGGGAAAAAACGCAGTCTGGACGCTCACACCAGCAGCGTTTATCAGGCAGCGAGCAGTTCTGGAGGTTTCATGTCCGCGCACGGCACACCTATTCCGATGACATCCCGCAAAAGCGGTCCGCTCAAGGGCGAGGCGCATGTGCCCGGCGACAAGTCGATTTCGCACCGCAGCCTGATCCTGGGGGCCATGACCGTCGGAGAGACCAAGGTCACCGGCCTGCTTGAAGGGCAGGACGTGCTCGACACTGCCAAGGCGATGCAGGCCTTCGGCGCGGATATCGAGAAACGCGGCGAGACATGGCATGTCCATGGCGTCGGCGTGGGCGGCTTTGCCGAGCCCGGGACCGTCATTGATTGCGGCAACTCCGGCACCGGGGTCCGGCTGATCATGGGCGCGATGGCGACCTCTCCGATCGTGGCCACATTCACCGGCGATGCCAGCCTGAACAAACGCCCCATGGCGCGGGTCACCGATCCACTCGCGCTATTCGGAGCGAAGGCCTACGGCCGATCCGGCGGGCGCCTGCCGATGACCATTGTCGGCGCGAAAGACCCCCTTCCCGTGCGCTATGCCACGCCGGTGCCATCGGCCCAGGTGAAATCCGCCGTGCTGCTCGCCGGTCTCAATGCGCCGGGCGAGACCGTGGTGATCGAACGCGAAGCCACACGCGATCATTCCGAGCGGATGCTGGCGGGCTTTGGTGCCACGATCACGACCGAGGACACCGAGGACGGCCGCGTCATCACCCTGCAGGGCCGCCCGGAATTCACGCCGCAAACGATCATCGTTCCGCGCGATCCCTCCTCCGCCGCCTTCCCGGTCTGCGCCGCGCTGATCACCGAAGGCTCCGACGTTCTGGTGCCCAACATCGGCCTAAACCCGACCCGCGCGGGCCTGTTCTTTACCCTGCAGGACATGGGCGCGGACCTCACCTTTGAGAACATGCGCGAGGAAGGCGGCGAGCCGGTCGCCGATCTGCGCGCGAAATTCTCCCCTGATCTCAAGGGGATCGAAGTGCCCGCCGAACGTGCCGCCAGCATGATCGACGAATATCCGGTGCTCTCGGTCGTTGCCGCGTTCGCCAGCGGCAAGACCCACATGCCCGGCGTCAAGGAGCTTCGGGTCAAGGAATCCGACCGCATCGACGCCATGGCCGTGGGCCTGCGCGCCGCCGGGATCACCGTCGACGAAGGCGAGGACTGGTGGACCGTGCATGGCCGTGGTTTCGGCGACGTGCCGGGAGGCATAACGGCGCAAAGCCATCTTGATCACCGCATCGCCATGGCCTTCCTTGTCATGGGGTTTGCCACCGAACAGCCCATGTCCGTCGACGATGGCCAGCCCATCGCCACCTCCTTCCCGATCTTCGAAAGCCTCATGAGCGATCTCGGGGCGCTGATTTCCCGTGACTGAGCCAAAAGCAAGACATGCGCGTGTGCATCTGATCGGGGCGCTGGCCCTGATCGTGTTGCTGATCGAATGGATCACGCTCTACCGCATGGTCGGCCCGCTGACCGGGTCTTTCCTGCCGCAGATGCATTTTGGCGCATTCACCTCGGGCGATCTGTTCACCTTTGCCGCAGAGCTGTCGGAAAACCAGGATCGTTTCGATCTTTATGAGCGGCTGCTGCAGTGGGTCGATCCGGTTTTCATCCTGCTGTTCTGCCTGTGGCTGTTCAAGGCCATGCGCCCGCGCATGCTTGCCCTCGCGGCGCTGCTGACCTACGGCTTGTTCGATCTCGCCGAAAACACCCTCCTGCTCTACTATCTCGGCGATCTGCGCATGGTCCTGAACGTTGCGCAGGCCAGCGACGCGCCCGCGCTCGACGCCGCGTTGCAGGACCCGACCGTGCTGTTCCTGTCCTATATCACCTCGGCCAAACTGGCCTTCGGCGCGCTCTGCGCCGCCTACACCGTCGGCTGCGTCATCGCGAACCGCCGCCGCACACAGGCCGCCCCATGATCCCTTTCTACATCAGCCTTCACCTCTTCGACCCGCTTGGCCCGATCCAGGCAGCGGAGGGCGGCACCTATGGCGGCGATGCCCGCCTGTTCGTCATAAACGCCCATAGCCTTGCAGAGGCGCTGGACGCCGTGCTGGAGTTGATCGCGGATCAGAGCTGCCGCCTGCTGCGCATCGGCCACGCCGGACCACTTGCGGACTACCTGCCCGATTATTTCCCTTTCCCCGCCGATGTCGCGGACCTGGCCGCGCAGGCACAAGATGGCCCGGTGAGCACCCCGGCCTACAGTTTCGAGCCTTGGGGCGCCGATGTCCAAAGCGGTGTCAGCATCGCGGTGCTCGACGTTTATGATCCGTCGATGGAGGGTGGCGAGCCCTACGCCGGGGAGGTGACGCTCGCCGCCGCCCCCGGCACCCCGGAAGAGGCGCTGCGCACCCTGCTCGACGTGCTGGAGGACAGCAACGTGCGGCTGAAAAAGCTCGAAGACCTGCGCGAAAGCGCCGAGGCCAGCCCGGACGAATACGACGACGACTGGCCGCTTCTGGAGATTGTGGCAGAGGCGGGCCAGACCGCTGGCCCTGCCTTCTCCCCGGCCTTCGTCTACGACGCCGACTGACCCGCCAGAGGAGACCCGCCATGCGCTTTACCATCGCCATCGACGGACCGGCCGCCGCCGGAAAAGGCACGATTTCCAAAGCGGTGGCCGAGCATTACGGTTTTGCCCACCTCGACACCGGGCTGCTCTACCGCGCGGTGGGGCAAAAGACGCTGAGCGGGCTTGCCGCTGTCGAGGCAGCCAAGGCGCTGACCGCCGAAGATCTCGATGCAGGCGATACGCTGCGCACGCCAGAGGTGGCTCAGGCCGCCTCTCGCGTGGCGGCAATCCCGGACGTGCGCGCGGCGCTGACCGATTTTCAGCGCGCCTTTGCCCGCCGCGCCGGGGGCGCCGTGCTTGACGGGCGCGACATCGGCACGGTGATCTGCCCGGAGGCGGAGGCCAAGCTCTTCGTCACCGCCAGCGCCGAGGTCCGCGCCGAACGCCGCTTTCGCGAACTGGTCTCGGGCGGGCATGACACCCGTTTTGACGCTGTGCTGAAGGATGTGAAGGAGCGCGACGCGCGGGACATGAACCGCGCCGACGCGCCGCTGAAACCGGCTGCGGATTCCGTGCTCATCGACACCTCGAAACTCGGCATCGACGAGGCCATCGCCGCCGCGATCGCGGCCATCGACGCCCGCAAAGGGGCGTAAAGACAGGGCTATTGCGGCTCTGGCCTCGCCCGCCTAACCTCCGCCGGAAATCAACGCGCGGAGATCCCCCATGAAACAGGTCAAGATCGGCCAGGACGGCCCCGAAACCTCTTGCCTTGGCATCGGCGCCATGTCCTTTGCCGAATTCTACGGGCCGACCACGGAGGAAAACTCCTATGCCATCATGGACGCGGCCATCGAAGCGGGTGTGACCCATATCGACACCTCCAACGTCTACGGCATGGGCCGTTCGGAAAACGCAATCGGTGCCTACCTCAAGGCCAACCCCGGCGCGCGTGACCACTTCCACATTGCCACCAAGGGCGGCATCACCAGCGACGCGGACGGCAACCGCTGTTTCGACAATTCGGCCGGGCACCTCGAGGCGATGCTGGATGCGTCCCTGCAAAGGCTCGGCATCGACTGCGTCGATCTCTACTATGTGCACCGCCGCGAAGCGGACCGACCCATCGAAGAGGTTGCCGAGACCATGGGCCGTCTCGTGGCCAAGGGAAAATGCAGGCAGATCGGCTTTTCCGAAATCGCGCCCGCCTCGCTGCGCCGCGCCCATGCGGTCCATCCCGTGGCCGCCGTGCAGTCGGAATACTCGCTCGCCACCCGGTTCCCGGAACTGGGGCTGGTTCAGACCTGCGCAGAGCTTGGCACCACGCTTGTCGCCTTCTCGCCGGTCTGCCGCTCGCTGCTCACCGACACGCCGCTCGCCGCAGAGATCATCCCGACCCTGCCCTTCCTGAAATCCGCGCCCCGGTTTCAGGAACCGAACCTCTCCGCCAACCTCGCCCTGACCGAGCCGTTCCGCAAACTCGCTGCCGACATGGGCCTGCCTGCGGCGGGCCTCGCCATCGCATGGGTGCTGGCGCAGGGCGATCACATGCTGCCCATCCCCGGCACACGGTCCGTCGCCCATTTTGAGCAGCTTGTACAGGGCGCGAACACCACGCTGAGCGCCGAGGATCTGCAACGGATCGACGCAATCCTGCCCGTCGGCTGGGCGCATGGCGATCGCTACACCGATGCGCAATGGATCGGGCCAGAGCGCTATTGCTGAAGGGGTTGGGCGCGCTGCCCAAGGGAGCGTGCGACCCCACGACTTCCGGAATCGACGTGTCGCCGCCGTGGATCAACGGCGGCGCTACTTTTCCGCCCGCACCCGCGCGCGCGATTCATCCAGCCGGGCAATGTAGTCCTTGCCATCGCCGTACGGCAGGAAGGTCGCGTACCGCGGATGGGGGCCGGCCACCTTCGAGGCGTGTTTGATCGGGCACCAGAACGCTTCCGTCCGGGACGAAACCTCGCGCACGTAGGCGGCAACGCCGTTGCAGTACCCGCAATAGACGCAGTACAACTTCTGGAATACATTAAGGTAATCAAGCAAATGCCGGTCGATGCGCACGTAGTCCGCGCGCCGCACCGAGGGGATGCCATAGAGCGGAAAACACAGCCGCATATAGAGGCTCACCCAGAGGTCGATGATCGCGAAGGGCACGATCAGGCTGAAAATCACCGGCCCCGTCACCAGCAGCCGAAGCGGCGTGCGGCGGCGCAGCTCGGCCAGTGTCACCTTTTGCCGGCGATGCAACGCACGGGTCTCGGCATTGAACTGCGGCTTGCCGTTCTTCATGCGAAAGCAGCCGTCGCAGGCCCGGCGCGTCCTCTCCACCTCCAGTTCGGCCTGCAAACGTTCGATTTCCTGCGTGATCTCTTCAACTCTGGACATGGGCACCGCCTGTTCGTTTCGCCGCGCACTTTAGCCGTATCGATCCAGAGGTCGATACGGATTCATCCGCCGTGCGGACCGGGCCTTCGAAACTTTGTCTTATCGCTGGTACCCACGGCCGGATTCGAACCGGCACGGCACTAAGGCCTAGAGATTTTAAGTCTCCTGTGTCTACCATTCCACCACGCGGGCCAGCGGTCCCTGTCTATCAATCGCGGCGGCGAAGTACAGACAGAATGCGCGCCTCAGCGGCGGCGGCGACGCAGCACTGCAACACCCCCCAGCCCCAGCATCAGCAGCGGCAGAGACGCCGGAAGCGGCACTTCGGCGGTGGGGATGATCCCACCCGCAAGCTCACCGCTGTAGATCGCGAAATAGTCGATACTGCCCCTGAAGTACTCACCAAAACCGCCGAATTGCGCCCCAAGCCGGGTCTGCGTGCCGCCTCCGATCAGGCTCAGTTCTGCCCCGGAGAACACCTCGGAGCCGTCGATATAGAACCGCGTGCCGAAGCTGTCCCCGGAGGTCAACACATAGGTATGCGCCAGGCCGTCGCTCGGCATCAGCACGCCGGGGCTCGTGTAATTGTCCGTCAGGCGCATCCCGCGCACATTGCTACCGGACGCCCCCGTCGCATGACCGATATAGAACCCGCCGCCGCTGCTCCCCTGCGAAACCATCTCGACATAGCCCGTCGCCAAGGGCAGCGTCGCCGTCGCCGTCAGCACAATGGAGAAATCCGCGCCACCGGTCGGGATCAGATATCCATAGAGGTCGACATAATCACCGCTGCCATCAAGATGCAGCTGACCCCCACTCACAGAGGCGTTGCCGACCAGGGTCGACCCGACGCCGCCAACGCCGTCCGTCATGCCGGTGTCGAAGGTAAATTCATGGGCCAGCGTCGCCGCAGAGGCTGCACCGGCCAGCGCAAGCGAAGCAAGCGCGAGGGAAACAGATCGTAACACGGAAATCTCCTGTCTGGTAATTGCGCCAGTTTACGCGATGCGCCGCCTTCGGGCAAACATTACCGTATGACCGTGGATCTAAAGGTCTTCGCCCTCTGGCGACGTGAGCAATCCCCGCTCCGGCAGCCATGGATTGAGCGCCAGAGCGCCGCGCAGGGCCTGCTGCCCCTCCGCCTCGCGCCCGAGTTTCATAAGCGTCAGGGCCTTGCCCGCCAGCGCCGCCACATGTCCCGGATTGATCTCAAGCGCCGCGTCCAGATCCGGCAGCGCCGCCAGGTAATCGCCACGCAGATAGGCGACGAAGGCCCGTTGGTTATAGCCCTCGGCATAGAACGGGCAGTAGCCGACCAGCGCATTCAGGCGCGCCTCGGCAGCCTCGTAATTTGCCGTGCGCTGCGCCGCCATGCCCTCGTCAAGCATCCGCTGGCTGGCCTCGTCCGGCGCCTCAAGCCACAACTCCCAGAGCCGCGCAGTCAGCCCCCGCGCCGCCGTGTAGTTCGGCGCTGCCTGCAGCCCTTCGAGCACGGCGGTCTGATCCTGTGTGACATCGGGCGCCACCGGACAGCCATCAGCCCAGGCCGCGCCGCCAAGCCCACAAACAACTGCGATCGTCTTCCACATGCACAGCAGCCTGCCAGACACGCCCGTCAAATCAAGTCACATCCGCGATACCGTCGTCCTTGACCGCCTGCATGGCGACATAGGTCGAGGTCAGCGAAATCCCCGGCAACGTTGACAATTTCTCTGCCAACACCCGCCGATAGGCACGCATGTCGGCAGTGCGGACCTTGAGCAGGTAATCGAAATTCCCGGCGATCAGATGCGCCGATTCCACCTCCGGAATCGCCGCCACCGCCTTGTTGAAGGCCTCCAGCGCCGCCTCGCGGGTGTCACTCATGCGCACTTCGACGAACGCCACGTGATCAAGGCCAAGCCGGATCGGGTCCAGAATGGCGCGATACCCCCGGATCACACCGCTTTCTTCCAGCCGTTTCAGCCGCGCCTGGGTCGGAGACTTTGACAAACCGATCCTGCGGGCCAATTCTGTAACAGAGATCCGACCCTCTTCGGCCAGCGCCATCAGGATCGCGCGGTCGAATCCATCCAGAGTGTCATTGTCCATTGGCATTGCACAATCTCCGTTTTGCCATCCATTCGCACCGCCGGACTCGGTAATTTCCGTCCATTTGACTGCCCTAAAGGTAATCATAAGGCGAATTTCCCGAAGATCATAGCGTAACCTGCGCCTGCAAACCCGAAAGGTCTTTTCATGTCGCTCGACCATCCCGCCCCCGCCGATTCGCCGCGCCAGCGCATCCACGCCGGCACCTATGCCGACGAGGCGCAGACCGTTGCCGCGTTGGTCGAGCAGGCCGACCTCTCGCCCGAGGATCGCGCCGCGATCAGCGCGCGCGCAGCCGGGCTGGTGCGCGACATCCGCGGCACCTCCAACCCCGGCCTGATGGAGGTCTTTCTCGCCGAATACGGCCTGTCCACCGACGAGGGCATTGCGCTCATGTGTCTGGCCGAGGCTCTGCTGCGTGTGCCCGACGCCGAGACCATCGACGCGCTGATCGAAGACAAGATCGCCCCCTCCGACTGGGGCAAGCACATGGGCCACTCCACCTCGCCGCTGGTCAATGCCTCGACCTGGGCGCTGATGCTGACCGGCAAGGTGCTTGACGACGAAAAACCAAGCCCGGTCCGCTCCCTGCGCTCCGCCATCAAACGTCTGGGCGAGCCGGTGATCCGCACCGCCGTCGGCCGCGCCATGAAGGAGATGGGCGCGCAATTCGTGCTGGGCGAGACCATCCAGAAGGCCATGAAACGCGGCTCCGCCATGGAGGCCAAGGGCTACACCTATTCCTACGACATGCTCGGGGAGGCTGCCCGCACCGAGGCCGACGCCCGCCGCTATCACCTGTCCTACTCCCGCGCGATCGGCGCGATCTCGGAGGCGGCGACGGGCAACGACATCCGCACCAATCCCGGCATCTCCGTCAAACTCTCCGCCCTGCACCCGCGCTATGACGAGTTGCAGCACCGCACCGTCATGGACGAGCTTGTCCCGCGCCTGCGCACCCTGTGCCAGCTTGCCCGCTCCGCCGGGATCGGCCTCAACATCGACGCCGAGGAGGCCGACCGCCTGGAAATCTCGCTCGACGTGATCGAGGAAGTGCTCGCCGAGCCCTCGCTCAAGGGCTGGGAAGGCTTCGGCGTTGTCGTGCAGGCCTATGGCAAGCGCGCCGCGCCGGTGCTCGACTGGCTGCACGATCTCGCCGAACGGCTCGACCGCAAAATCATGGTCCGCCTCGTCAAGGGCGCCTATTGGGACACCGAAATCAAACGCGCGCAGGTCGCGGGCGTGGACGGCTTCCCGGTCTTCACCTCCAAGCACGCCACCGACGTCAGCTATATCGCCTGCGCGCGCAAGCTGCTCTCGATGACGTCCCGCATTTATCCGCAGTTCGCCACGCACAACGCCCACACCGTCGCCGCCATTTTGCAAATGGCCGACAGCATGGCGCTTGATCCGGCGGCTTACGAATTCCAGCGCCTGCACGGCATGGGCGAGACGCTGCACAGCCTCGTCAAGGATCGCGAATCCACCCGCTGCCGCATCTATGCCCCGGTCGGCGCGCACCGCGACCTGCTCGCCTATCTCGTGCGCCGTCTGCTGGAAAACGGTGCCAACAGCTCCTTCGTCAACCAGATCGTCGATGAGGACGTCCCGCCAGAGGCCGTTGCCGCGGATCCGTTCGACCAGCTGGAGCCCGCGCATCTCACCACCGGTCCGGACCTCTTTGCCCCCGAGCGCGCCAATTCCAAGGGCTTCGATCTGCGCGACCGGCCGACGCTGGCCGCCATCGAGGCGGCCCGCAGCGCCTTTGCAACCCACACATGGACCGCCGGACCGCTGACCGCCGCTGATGCGCCCAAGGGCGACGACAGCCCCGTGCTCAATCCCGCCGACCCCTCCGACACCGTCGGCACGCTCACTTGGGCCACCACCGAAACCGTCAACGCCGCTGCCGAAGCGGCCCAACGCTGGACCGCCAGCCCCGCTGAACGCGCCGCCGTCCTGAACAAGGCCGCTGACCTCTTCGAAGCGCAGTATGGCGAACTGTTCGCCCTGCTGCACCGCGAGGCGGGCAAATTGATGCTCGACGCCGTGGCCGAACTTCGCGAAGCGGTCGACTTTCTGCGCTACTACGCCGCCCGCACCGAGGGCGCCGAGCCGCAGGGCACCTTCACCTGTATCTCGCCGTGGAACTTCCCGCTGGCCATTTTCACCGGACAGGTCTCCGCCGCTCTGGCTGCCGGCAATGCCGTGCTGGCCAAACCGGCCGAGCAGACGACCCTGATCGCCTTCCGCGCCGTGCAGCTGATGCACGAGGCCGGCGTGCCGCGCGCCGCATTGCAGCTTCTCCCCGGCGCGGGCGAAGTGGGCGGCGCGCTGACCTCCCACCCGAAAACCAACGGCGTGGCCTTCACCGGCTCCACCGACACCGCGCAGATCATCCACCGCTCCATGGCGAAACACCTCGCCCCCGGCGCGCCGCTGATCGCCGAAACCGGCGGGCTCAACGCGATGATCGTCGACAGCACCGCCCTGCCCGAACAGGCGATCCAGGCCATCGTCGAAAGCGCCTTCCAAAGCGCCGGTCAACGCTGCTCCGCCCTGCGCTGCCTCTATGTTCAGGAGGACATCGCCCCGCATTTCCTCGAAATGCTGCAGGGCGCGATGGATGCTCTCGTCATGGGCAACCCATGGGATGTGACCACCGACCTTGGCCCGGTCATCGACGAAGAAGCCCGCGCGGGCATCGTCGATCACATCCGTGCCGCGCAGGCCGAAGGCCGCGTGCTGAAAACCTACCCGACCCCGGACAGCGGCTATTTCGTCGCGCCAACCTTGATCCGCATCGGCGGCATCAAGGATCTGGAGAAAGAGATCTTCGGGCCCGTCCTGCACGTCGCGACCTTCAAATCACACCAACTGGACGCCGTGATCGACGCCATCAACACCACCGGCTACGGCCTCACCTTCGGCCTGCAAACCCGTATCGACGACCGCGTGCAACACGTCACCGAAGCCGTCCACGCCGGGAACATCTACGTCAACCGCAACCAGATCGGCGCCATCGTCGGCAGCCAGCCCTTCGGCGGCGAGGGCCTCTCCGGCACCGGCCCCAAGGCGGGCGGGCCGCTCTATGTGGACCGCTTCCGCAAGCACCCGGCCCCGGCCACCGGCACGCCCTCAGCCAATCCTCAGGACCCGCAGGCCCTGCAAACCGCGCTGAACCAACCCGGCAAGATCCCGGAACCGACCCGGACAGAACTGCCCGGACCGACCGGTGAAGCGAACCAATACGGCACCTTCGCCCGGCCTCCGGTCCTCTGCCTTGGACCCGGCGATGCCGCCGAAACACAGGCCGAAGCGATCCGCGCGCTCGGCGGGCTGGCCGTCACCGCCTCCGGCACGCTGGAGCCCGCCGCGCTGGAAACGCTCACCGGCTTCTCTTCCGTGCTCTGGTGGGGCGACGCGGACACCGCCCGCGCCTACCGCATGGCGCTGGCTAACCGCAAAGGCGCAATCCTGACGCTGATCACCGGCGCGCCAGACAAGGGACACGCCCGCGCCGAACGCCACGTCTGCATCGACACCACGGCGGCAGGCGGCAACGCCGCGCTCCTCGCCGGCACCGAGGGCTGAGCCGAACCCGGGAATGATCCGCGCGATTGCACGCATCCCCTTGACCCCGGCCAAACCGGGGTCATTCTGCACCGCATGTTTCCGATCAGAGATCACAACCCTTCGGGGCGCGTCCCATACGTCACCTATATGCTGATGGCCGCCAATATCGGCATTTTCTTCAGCACATGGGACCTGCACGGCGACACCCGCGCGCTCTACAACTTTTATGCCAACTGGGCGCTGGTCCCGGCCTTTGTCTCCGAAGGCACCGGCTACACCGGCTTTCTCAGCTCCATGTTCCTGCACGGCGGGCTGGCACACCTGGGCGGCAACATGCTGTTCCTGTTCATCTTCGGCGACAACGTCGAGGACGAAATGGGCCACGGCCCCTATCTGATGTTCTACCTCGCCTGCGGCATCGGCGCCGGACTGGCGCAATACCTCTCCGATCCAACCTCGACCATCCCCACCGTCGGCGCCTCCGGCGCCATCGCGGGTGTCATGGGGGGCTACTTGCTGCTGTTTCCGAAGGCCCGCATCGACATTCTCGTGATCCTGATCATAATCTTCCGCATCATCCCGCTGCCCGCGTGGATCGTGCTGGCGCTGTGGTTCGGCATGCAGCTCTTCGGCGGCTTCGGCAGCCCGGCCGGAGCGGGCGGCATCGCATATTGGGCGCACGCGGGGGGCTTTGCCATCGGCGTCGCCCTCACCCTGCCGCTCTGGCTGCGGCTCGGCGGCCCGCTGTTCTGGCAACGCACCCATGGCCACCCGCCGCATCCCGTCGCCCGCTATGCTAATTCGACAACCCGCATCCCAAGGATCCCGCGCCGATGACCGACCCCGTCAAAGCCACCTGCCACTGTGGCGCTGTCGAACTCCGCATCACGCTCTCCGATGGCTTCAATACCGCCCGCCGCTGCGACTGCTCCTTCTGCCGTCGCCGCTCCGTACCAGTTGTCTCCACTCCGATCGACGGCATCGATATCGTCCGAGGAGCGGACAGGCTGACGCTATATGAATGGGGGACAAAAACAGCCAAGCACCACTTCTGCTCGGTCTGTGGCATCTACATGTTCCACCGCCGCCGCTCGAACCCCAACGAATACGGCGTGAACCTTTATGCCATCGAAGGCGTCGAACCCAAGGACATCGAGCCGGTGCGATGGAACGATGGTGTCAACCACCCATCAGACCAGCCTCGGGACTGAACCCCACCAAAAATTGGATATTTGAACAGAGAAGAAACAAAGGGCGCAGCGCTCCAGACCGGCACCGCGCCCTTGGCTTCTTTTCTGCAAAAATATCCCCGCCGGAGGCGGTCCTACCCGTGGCTCAGACCGAGCGGATGATTTTCGCGAAGGGGTCGAAGATGTTGTTACTTGCGCAGAGGATTGAGCCGGACTCAAGCGGGTCCTGATCCTTGCGTACACCCTCCAGAAGCGCGCCCGCTTCCTTGGCGATCAGCGTCCCTGCGGCGATACGGTACAAGTCCAGCTCGCGCGCCCAGTAGCCATCGAAGCGGCCCGCAGCCACATAGGCCAGATCGAGCGCCGGGGCACCCCACTGGCGGGCGCCGGCGCATTCGGGCATCAGTTTGGCGAGGTCCTTGATCGTTGCGGGCAGCGTGCGTTTCGTGCTGTGCGGGATCTCTGTCGCAAAGAGTGCCTCCACCATGCGGTGACGGCCAGACACACGCATGCGCTTGGAGTCGTTGAGCCACGCACCCGAGCCGCGCTCGGAGTAGAACATTTCGTCCTTTGCCGGATCGAAGACCACGGCAGAGACGATCTGCCCCTTGTGCTCCAGCGCGATGGAGATGCACCAATGCGGCAGGCCATGCAGGAAATTGGCCGAGCCGCCGAGCGGGTCGACAAGCCAGCGGCGCGTCGGGTCCTGCCCTTCGATCTCGCCCGCCTGACCGCCCATCCAGCCGTAGCCGCGCACGCTCATCAGCTCTTCGCGCAGGATTTCTTCGCAAGCCGTATCGGCGCGGCTGACGAAATCGCCCGCCCCGCGCAGCGACACCTGCAGGTTCTCCACTTCGCGGAAGTCCTTGACGAGGCTGCGGCCCGCCTTGCGCGCCGCCTTCATCATGATGTTGAGATTTGCGCTGCCCTGCATCGGTACGGCCCTTCATATGCAATCAGGCCGCGCGTATACGCGGCCTGACCCGAAATGCCAAGAGCGCGCGGACCCTGCCCGCGCCGCTATCGTATTTAACGGTAAATCACACCCTTTTCGCCCGCGGGCGCGTAGGCTGTCGGGGCCTTGCGCTTCGGCTGCGCCGTGTATTTCGCCTTGCCGGCGCGGTTGATGTAGGGGCCCGCGTTCGGCGAGCCGCAGCAGATCACACCGCCCATGGTCACCGGCTGCAGACCGGCGGGGCAAAGGTTCTCCGCCGGGTAGCTGTGCATCAGGAAATTCGAGTTCGGATCGTTGGTGGCGTCGCCCATGTACATGTCGCCCCAGGCGAAGGCCGCCCCGGCGGTCATGGCAAGGCCCGCAGCAAGGCCGAGAGTTCCGAGAATACGCATGATGTCCCCCATCGTGACCGGAAAAAATAATGTGCTGACCCTCAGGCTACCAGCCATCCTGCGCAAGTCAATTTTTTACTGAGGGAAAACGGGGATTTAATCGCTCGGTTTGCGTGCATCTCGGGATCGGGCAGGCCCGCGCGGCGTCTGTTTCCAGCGGTGTTGCCAAAATGGCGCAAAGCGGGCGAAGCCCGGCCGGCGGGTCTGCAGGCGCTCAGGCGGCGTCACGGAAGAAACGGTCGGCACGTAAATAGAAACGTCAAAACTGTTCGGAAAGTCTGCGCCATGGTCCGGGCGCGGGCGGAGGTAGATGAGCAAGAGCGGCGTTCTGCCGTTCAATCAGCTCTTTGCCGGTAAAGCACGGACCCAGCGGCCTTCTGCCTGCGGGGTTCGGCCTGACGAGGCTCAGTAAATGTACCGGATCTGATCGGTCCAATACCGCTCGACGCGGCGCAGCGAGTTGGTGATCTCGTCGATGCCGTCGATGCTGAGCACATTGCGCGACTGCAGCCCCTCGGCATGACGCCCGAACAGGTCGGTCACGATGTCACGGATCTCGCGGCCGCGTTGCGTGAGACGCACCCGCACAGAGCGCCGGTCGATCTCGCAGCGCTGATGGTGCATATAGCCCATCTCGACCAGCTTCTTGAGATTGTAGCTCACGTTCGATCCCTGGTAATAGCCGCGCGACTTCAATTCGCCCGCCGTCACCTCGTTCTCGCCGATATTGAACAGCAGCAGCGCCTGCACTGCGTTGACATCAATGATGCCGAGCCGCTCGAATTCATCCTTGATCACGTCGAGCAGTAGCCGATGGAGCCGTTCCACCAGGCTGAGCGCGTCAAGGTAACTGGCCATGAAACCCTGCTCACCGGGTTTGGCCACCGAGGAATGTATGCTCATATTTTTCTCCGCCGTTATTCGGTGCCAGCGGAAACTGCGATGGAAAGACCAATATAGCGTTAAATCAGGGCGATAATGTGGAAAATGCGACGGATATTTTCGTCGCATTTCAATCGAACCGAACAGGGATGGCGGGCCCGGCGCGGCGGGCCGGCGCCGGGATCAGCCCGCGCCAGAGGCCACCTCGCGGATGCTTTCGATCAATGGAACAAGGGGTTTGGGCGCCGGGACCTGCCCGGAAATCCACTGGTAGAGATCCTGGTCATTCTCCTCCAGAAGCGCCTCGTAAGCGTCCAGTTCGGGATCGCTCATCGTGGCCAACCGCGCGTCGCTGTAACGGATCAGAAGGATGTCCATCTCCTTCGTGCCGCGCCGCATCGACCGCATGGCGAGCCGTTTCTTCCGAGTCTCGCGATCCTCAGGCATCTCCGTTCTTGTCCTTCAACAACAACCGCAGGGACTTCTCCAGACGTCCCAGCTTTTCGGCCTGCCCCTTCATCTTGGCCCGCATCGCGCGGATCTCGCCGAGAATATCCGCCACTTCGGGCGACAGGGTCTCTTCGTCCGGGGAGCTGACACCCTCGCCTTCACCCGTGATCAGCCAGACCATCGACACGTTCAGCACACCCGACAGCATCGACAGCTTGTTGGCACGCGGCTCGGACACATCGTCCTCCCAGCCCTGCAACGTGGTCAGCTTCACGCCCAGGCGCTTGGCCAGAACCGCCTGTGTCATGCCCGCCGCTTCGCGCGCGGCGGCAAGACGATCGCCAAATGTGGCCGCGTCAGGGCCGTACCAATCGGTATCCGCAGTGGTCTCGCTCATGTCTTCCTTCCTTTCCGGGGAATGCCCCGAGGGCCACGGCAAATCCCGCCATGGCGATGTGACGCGCCCGGATTGCAGCCTTGAATGCTCGTCGGGCGCAAACTAAGACAGACGGCGGCACATTACAAATGGATGACCCGCATGTCCTTCCTCTCCGAAACGCTTGCGCGTGTGAAACCCTCGCCAACCGTCGCCATTTCGCAATTGGCGCGGGACCTCGCAAGCGCCGGCCGCGACATCATTTCGCTGAGCGCCGGTGAGCCTGACTTTGACACGCCGGACAACATCAAGGCCGCAGCGATTGCGGCGATTCAAGGCGGGAAAACGAAATACACCGCGCCGGACGGCATTCTCGAACTGAAACAGGCGATTTGTGCCAAGTTCGAGCGCGAGAACGGGCTTGGCTACAAACCCGGGCAAATCTCCGTCTCCACGGGGGGCAAGCAGGTGCTGTTCAACGCCCTGCTGGCCACGCTGAACCCCGGCGACGAGGTGGTGATCCCTGCGCCGTACTGGGTCTCCTACCCTGATATGGTCCGCCTTGGTGGCGGCGCGCCCGTCATCGTCACCGGCGAGCGCGACACCGGCTATAAAATCACCCCCGAGGCGCTGGAGGCGGCGATCACCCCGGCGACCAAATGGTTCATCTTCAACTCGCCCTCGAATCCGACCGGGGCGGGCTATACCCGAGACGAGCTGAAGGGGCTGACGGACGTGCTGCTGCGCCACCCGCACGTCTGGGTGATGTCGGATGACATGTACGAACACCTTGCCTACGACGGCTTCGAATTCTGTTCGCCCGCGCAAGTGGAGCCAAAGCTCTACGAGCGCACGCTGACCGTCAATGGTGTGTCCAAGGCCTATGCCATGACCGGCTGGCGCATCGGCTATGCCGGGGGGCCGGAACATCTCATCGGCGCCATGCGCAAACTGCAGTCGCAAAGCACCACGAACCCGTCGAGCATCTCGCAATGGGCGGCGGTCGAGGCGCTGAATGGCCCACAGGACTTCCTCGCCGAGCGCTGCGCCGCGTTCCTGCGCCGCCGCGACCTTGTGGTGGCCGGGCTGAATGCCTGCCCCGGTGTGATTTGCCCGACGCCAGAAGGCGCGTTTTACGTCTACCCCGACATCACCGGCTGCATCGGCAGGACCAGCAAGGGCGGCACCCTGATCGAGGACGACGAAACCTTCTGCAAGGCGCTGCTCGAAGAGCACGGCGTCGCCGTTGTCTTTGGCGCGGCCTTTGGCCTCTCGCCCTGCTTCCGCGTCAGCTACGCCGCATCGGACGAGGACCTGACAGAGGCCTGCGCACGCATCAAGGCGTTCTGTGACGGCCTGAGCTGACCTGTGCCGGGGCGCCCCCTGCCCCGGCTCTTCCCGCTTCGATGGAGGGTGCCATGTCAAACGACCTGCCCGAGTTCTACTTTCGCACCCGCGACAATGGCGCGATGGTCTACCGCGTCGATTCCGAAAACCGCCAGCGCCGCATCGACCTCGACCAGATCGCAGTGGTCAACCTCAACAAGGGCGAGATCCGCCCGCACGGCGACCACAGCCTGACGGAGGCCGAGACAGCGGCCATCGAACAATGGATGGACACCCGCCGCGCCACCCTCGCCGCGCGCGAGTTCGACGACATCCGCCGCACCGTGGACCAGCTCCACCACGCCGCCCAATGGGCACAAAGCCGCGCCACCGCCGACGCGCTTGAGGCGGTCACGGACGATCTGCTCCTGGCCATGCACGACCTGCGCCTCGTGCTGGTGCGGAAAAAGGCTGACCGGCTGCTGAAGGACTGATCCGGGACGCGCATTTTGCCAAATAGCTGCGAGGGGGGGGCGCGGCACCGGGAGGTTTTGGGCGAGGGGCAAGATGTGGCAAAGGTGTTGGAGCAGATCGCTCTTGCATTCGGGGCCGTTGCTGCTTTCCTGGCGCTATGGTGAAACTGGTTCTATTGCACAAGGCCGACTCGATTTACGAGGACGAGCCGGACGTCGTCTACGATTTCCCACGGACGTATCTCAAGGCTGTTCAGGCCGCCGTCGGCGATTGGATCATCTACTACGAGCCCGTCAAAGCCGGCCCGCGCGGCTATTTCGCCGTTGCCCAGATCGACCGGGTGATCCCCAAGCCCGGGGTCAAGGGGCGCTTTCTCGCCCTGATCCGCGAGGGGAGTTTTCTTCCCTTCGATCAAACCGTGCCGCGTCTGATTGACGGCACGCCACTGGAGACTGCCCTGACCGAACCGGATGGCTCTGCGAAAAAGGGCGGTGCGGTCCAGTTGGCGGTTCGCAGGCTGCCCGACGCGGACTTCGCCCGGATCGTCGATATTGGTCTGCCGCAGGACCTCGAACAGATCGAGGCGATCCGCTACAATCCGCGCGGCCCCGGTCTGGACGACAGCGCACAGCCTTTTGACCGCCCCGTGCTCGAACGCCTCACCCGCCGTCCCTATCGCGATGTAGCCTTTCGCAGGAGGGTGCGCGCGGCCTACGGCTACCGTTGCGCCATCTCCGGGCTGATGCTGCGCAATGGCGGTGGACGGCCTGAGGTCCAGGCCGCGCATATCCGGCCCGTGGAAGCGAAGGGCAGCGATTCTGTCCGTAACGGTCTTGCCCTCTCCGGCACACTGCATTGGATGTTCGATCGCGGTTTGATTTCGGTGGCGGACGATGACCGCACGATCCTCGTCTCGCACAACAAGGTGCCGCGCGACGTGGTGAGCCGCCTACTTTCCCCGGATGGCCAGCTCATCACTCCCGAAAACCCGCAGGACGCGCCACATCCTGCCAACCTGCGCTGGCACCGCGAAAACGTCTTTGGTCGTGTAATCGCCGAGGAAGCCGCGCCCTGGGAGTGACCCGACGCACACCCTATTGGCCCGATTTCCTCCGGCGCAGTCGCCCGCAAGGTAGCGGAGGCAGCGCCTCCGACTACCGCCGTCCAGACAGAACCATCACCTGCAATTCGCGCTTGAGCTTGCGCACCATGGCCGCCTCGAAATCGGCAAAGCCCAGCGCGGTCTCGACAAACGCCTGCTCTCCTTCGATCACATAAGCCCGGAAATAGCTGACCAGCGCCTCCGGCTCGCTCCCCGTCACCACCAGCGCATTGATCGTCACCCCGCCGGGGCGCACGTCCTGAGGGCGCGGGCCGGTGTTACTCTCGCCATCGCCGGACAAGTCCAGCACCCGCCGCCAACAGCCCGCCTGCGGGGCAAGCAGCGCCGCGCCGTAGCGTTTCGCCTCGCCCAGCGCCGTCGACGGGTCCTGCGCCACCCGCGCCGTGCCACGCAGCCGCTCCGCCACATCCGCCAGCACGCCGACATCCGTGACCGTCACCCAATCCTGCAATCCCCGCTGGGCGAACTGCCCGCTCCATTCAAAAACCGCAAGGCGCACCGGCGCATCCGGCATGGCAAGGAACGCCGCCACCACCTCCGGCGTCTCCAGCGCGGCGGCCAGCCCATCGAGCTGCAGCCGGTACTCCTGCGCATCGACCGAGCCGGACACATCCAGCCCCAGCGCCAGAGCCTGACGGCACGCTGCCTCCGCGCCCCCCGCCCAGAGCAGCAACAGCCCGGCCAGCAGCCGCCTCATTCCACCGATCCCAGAATACGCACCGCGATCTCGCGCAGCAGCTTGCGCTCCATCGCCTCGCGGAAGCCTTCGTAGCCGTCAGAGGTTTCGATAAAGGCCCCCGGCCCCTTCAGGACGAAAAATTCGTAGTGATCCCGCACGCCGGGATCTGCACCGAGCACCGTAAGCCCGTTCACCGTCACCCCGTCGAACGGGAAATGCTTGTAGGCCAGATCCGGGCCGAAGCCATCGTTGGTGATGCCGTCGCCCGACACGTCGATCACCTGCCGCTCGCACACCGGCGCGCGCTCCAGCATGGTCGCCCCGAACCCCAAGGCAAAGCCCAGCGCCGTGGGAAAGCGCGTGTAGGACCGCTGTGCCCCGCGCAGCCTGTCCGCCGCCGCAGCGATATCCGCCTCGCCGCGCAGCACGGTCCAGTCGAGGATCACCGTCGACTGCCGCCGTCCGCTCCATTCATACACCCCGAGGGCCACGGACCCGCCGCCGCCCTCAAGGATCGCCCGCTTGACCGCAGGCGACATCAAAGCCGCTGCCGTGCCATCACGCTGCAGCGCATATTCCGCCGCATCGACGGAACTCGACA
Source organism: Pacificoceanicola niger (assembly GCF_048553275.1). Classification (NCBI taxonomy): domain Bacteria; kingdom Pseudomonadati; phylum Pseudomonadota; class Alphaproteobacteria; order Rhodobacterales; family Roseobacteraceae; genus Pacificoceanicola; species Pacificoceanicola niger. The sequence goes on along the minus strand of NZ_JBLZMW010000001.1, from coordinate 440,174 downwards.
CATCCAGCGCCAGCAACAGCGCAAGGCGGCAATGGCTCTGCGCCTGCGCTGCCATCGGCAGCACAAGCAGCAGCGCCAGAAGCCGCCAGAGCCTTACCAATGCCCCGTGTTCTCCATCGAGGCCCAGGGCTCCTGCGGCGGCAGCGCGTCGCCCTCCTGCAGCAGCTCGATCGACACGTTGTCCGGCGAGCGCACAAACGCCATATGGCCGTCGCGCGGCGGGCGGTTGATCGTCACACCGGCGTCCATAAGCGACTGACACATCTCGTAGATATTCGGCACCGTATAGGCCAGATGGCCGAAATGCCGCGAATCCGACGGCAGCCCCTCGTCGCCATCCCAGTTGTAGGTCAGCTCCACATCCGCATGGCCGTCCGCCTGCTCCGGCGGACAGAGGAAGACCAGCGTAAAGCGGCCCTTCTCGTTCTCGCTGCGGCGGCGCTCGACCAGCCCCAGCATCTTGTAGAATGCGATGGATTTATCCAGATCCTTGACCCGAACCATCGTATGAAGAAAGCGCGTTCCCATAAGAACTCCCATTTTCCTTGTCATCCGAACGCCGCACCCGGGGCGTCTCCCCGATGCATCCGCCTCAAACGAGGCTCAGAATACCGACTTGAGGCCCAGCCGCAAATCGGCACCCTGCGTTTCGTACAAAGAGTAATTGGAGCTTCGGTCGCGGAAGGAAACCCCGACCTCCGGCGCAAACCCGAGATAATCCATTTTCGGCAACAGCACGTCCACCGACAGGCCCCATTCCTCGTCCCTGCGCGGGTCCACCCACCAGGCAAAGGGCGATTGCTCGTAATCCACCGCCTCATAGCTCAGCGTCAGGCTCGGCAGCAGGCCCATGACCGGGCGGGTCATCGCGTATTTCACCGCCGCGCGCTGGCTTCGCCGCGCCACAAGCCGCGAATCCGAGTGCACATCCGCCGCGCTCAACGACAGGCTCACCGCGCTCTTGTCGAAATGCCGGGCCAGCGTCAGCCCGACCTCACCGGTCTGCGCGCTGCGCAGGCTGGCATCCTTCCGTGTCTCATCCTCAAGCGCCAGCCGCAGCGCCCCGGTCCAGCCTTCGGCCAGCCGTCGCGAATACCCAAGGTCCAACCGCGCTGCGTCCGAAATATGATGCCCCCCGCCCCAGTAGCGCGACACAGAAAGCTGCGCATGGGCCAGCCAGTCCTTCTGCGCGCCCATCCGTTCATAGCCGACCGAAAAGCCAAGCCGGTCACGGCGGAAATCCGCATCGTCGATCCACGGCACCCTGTCCCGCGCCGAGGCGGAGAACCGCACCCGCTCGATCCCGCCGGTGGCGCCGAGCGTGATCCGCGCGCGCGCGCCGGTTGCAATACGATAGGTAAAGCGCGCATCGCCGCCATAGCGCAGCCCCGACAGCGGCACCGCCGCCGGGTTCACGAAGGTCAGCCCGGCAAAACTGAACTCATTGGTCTTCGGCGCGGCGTTGAGATTGTCGGACGGCTCCGCGAACAGGTTCAGCTTGAGCCGCCACGGCGTGCTGCTGCGTACAAAACGAAAATCGCGCACCGCCATCGCGCGCATGCCTTCCGTCGGCGCAACCTCCGCCGCGCGGCGCAGCCAGTATTGCGCAATGCCCTTTCGCCCGTCGGAGGCCTTGGCCTGCGCCGTCACCAATGCTGCGAAAAAGCGGTCCTTGTCGGTGCCTGCGGCGCCCCGCGCCTGCGCCGCCACGGCATCGGCTTCGCCAAAACGCCCCATGTCGCGCAGGGCGCGGCTCTTGAGCACCAGCGCCGGCACATCGTCCGGCAGCCCCTTGAGAATGCCCTCCGCCAGCAAGAGCGCCTCGCGCGGGCGTTTTTGCTGCAACAACAGCCCTGCCATGTCGCGCGCCGACTCGACGCTCACACGCGTCTCGGCCTGTGCCGCCTGCGGCAGCACCAACGGCCCCGCCGCCCCGAGAAGGCCAAGCCCCGCAAGCGCCATCACGCGCAGCGCCCCGCGCAGCGCCCCGCGCAGCGCCCCGCGCAGGCGTCCGGCGCGCCGGGGCAAGGCCCCTGCGCCGGACCCGTGTCGTCTCGGGGCCTGTGTCAAAACGGAACGCAGGCCATCCTGCAAGGCCATGTCCGGATCACCGGGAGCCGACAAATCCGCCAACTTCGCGGACCTGGACTTCGATATACTCGCCGGTGGCGGGATCAATCCCGATCGGACCGTTGCCCTCGACCACGACAACCCCGGCAACCTCTTCGCCGTTCGGACCCGCGAACAGGCCCTCCCATGTGCCGGTCGCGCCGACACCATTGGTATTGTTGCCGCCATAAACCGACGCGGTCGAGCTCTCGATCGTCCAGTTGTCAAAGTTGATCTGCGCCGTGCCAAGCGAGATGCGCTCGTCGCTGCCGTTCAGATCGTTGATCGGAATGCCCGCATTGTCAAAGAACGTGCGATTGGCAATGAAGCCCTCGACAGCGCCAATGTCGTCAAAGTCCTGAATATCGACGCGCACGCGCGCCGTGCCGATCACGTACTGAATCTCCGAGCCGGTATCGGGGTCAATGATCGTCCGCACGGCGGCATATTCGCCGTCATAGATATAGCTCTGGTTGCTGTCCGGCAGCGCCCCGTCGCCCGACAAACGCTGCGCCGCAGCCCCGCCAAAGCCAAAGGTGACATAGTTGTCCGTGCCGACCGCCGTGACCTGCGCATAGGCCTGATCCGACTGGCGGAACACGGCGTAATAGCGGTTCGTGCCCTCGGTGTTGCGATAGGCGTCAAAGCTCGATCCGGCGGTCTGGAACGCCGCCGAAGCCCCCGCCGTCCGTGCATAGCTGTTGTTGCCATCGAACGGCAGGTTGTTGAGAACAAGCTCCCCGGTCGCCGCATCGAACTGAACGTCGTTCATCGTCAGGTCATCTTCGATGTCGCCGCCATACACGTCCGGCCCTGTCGTACCGCCGCCCTCATCGGGAACGGTCGTCGGCATCGGCTCATCGACCAACGGCTGCGTGCCCGTCCCGATCCCGTCTTCACCGTCATTCGCCGGGTTGCCGCCCGAACAGGCGGCAAGCACACTCGTCAACGCGAGCGCTGCAATATATCGTTTCATCTGACTGCCTCAGGTCTTGCCCGTTTATATTTTCCCACCAGCCTGCGCATCCCGCCCCGCACTGTCAAATCCCCGCCCCCGCAACGCCGCAATTTCATCAAATGTGAGGCAATTCCGCCTCTACCGCATCTCGCCCTCCCCCTCCCGCTCCACACCAGATATAGTCAAACCCGACTCATCCAGTGCAGCCTTCCCGGGAGCCTCCCATGCAGCAATATCTCGACGCCCTGCGCACCGTGCTCGACCACGGCACGCCCTCCACCGACCGCACCGGCACCGGCACCACCTCCTACTTCGGCCTGCAGCAACGCTACCCGCTGGCCGATGGCTTCCCCCTCGTGACCACCAAGAAACTCCACCTCAAATCCATCATCCACGAACTGCTCTGGTTCCTGCAGGGCGACACAAACATCCGCTACCTGCAGGACAACGGCGTCTCGATCTGGAACGAGTGGGCGAATGAGGACGGCGATCTCGGCCCCGTCTATGGCCACCAATGGCGCCACTGGCCCGGCCACACCGGCGAGATCGACCAGATCGAAACCCTCCTGGACATGATCGCCAAAACCCCGGATTCCAGACGCCTCATCGTCTCCGCATGGAACCCCGCCGACGTGCCCGACATGGCCCTGCCCCCCTGCCACACGCTCTGGCAGGTGCGCATCGCGGGGGGCAAACTCCACCTGCAACTCTATCAGCGCTCCGCCGACATGTTCCTCGGCGTGCCCTTCAACATCGCCTCCTACGCGCTCCTCGCGCACATGCTCGCCCATGTCACCGGTTATGAGCCCGGCGATTTCATCCACGCCATCGGCGACGCGCATATCTATTCCAACCATATGGATCAGGTCGCCGAGCAGCTCTCCCGCGCGCCCCGCCCCCTGCCGACCCTGCGCATCACCCGCGACGTCAAATCCCTCTTCGACTTCCGCTTCGAGGACTTCGCCTTCGACGGCTATGACCCGCACCCGGCGATCAAAGCTCCGGTGGCCGTCTGATGCTGACCCTCATCGCCGCCCGCGCCCGCAACGGAGCCATCGGCCGCGCCGGGGACATCCCCTGGCACGCGCCGGAAGACCTCGCGATGTTCAAACGCGAAACCCTGGGCGGCGCTTTGATCATGGGCCGCCGGACGTGGGAGAGCCTGCCCGTCAAACCCCTGAAATCCCGCCTGAACGTGGTGGTCACGTCAAACCCGGACCTCACCGAACACACCGCCCCCTCCGTCAAAGCCGCCTTGGAGATCTGCCGCGCCGAAGGCTATTTCCGGACTTACGGCATCGGCGGTCAAAGCATCTACGAAGCTTTGCTTCCCATGGCCGACCGCCTTCTGGTCACGGAAGTGGATTTGTTCGTGGATGGGGCGGATGCGTTTTTCCCGGCGTTTGATGAGGGAGAGTGGCGCGAAGTGGCGTCAGAGATGTTGAGGGAAGAGGGGCCGGGGTGTAGGGTGAGGGAATTGGTGAGGGGGTAGTGGGATGAGAGTTTCCGAGCGTTTTTCCTTAGCGGCGAATTTTGAAAGCTTTTGCATCGAAGTGCTGAAGATGGCAGGAGCAAGCATCACCGAAATCGAGGGCTTTGGCAACGGACGCGATCAAGGTTATGACTTTATCATTAATACAGAACGAGGAGCAATCGCCGTCGAGGTGAAAACTCGCTCAAAGCATAACCTCTCCTACCGAGAAATTCGATCAATATACGAAAGAATACACAATGGCTCTGAGGTGCATTCATTTAAATACTCGCTCCTAATCACCAATACGGAAGTGACCGACAGCCAATTCGAAGAAATTCGACGTGAAATGCCGCACCTGATTGTCTTGGATGCGGGTAGCCTCTGGGAGTTAGTCGCAGGCGACGAAAAGACTCTCAGAGATTTGCAGGGAATCCTAAGCAACCTCAATCCTTTCACCGGAAACTCACCCACCACGCACAGGTCAAACGAGGTCACTTTTCGGCTACTTGGGTTGACGCCCATCGGTGTGCCAACTGACCTTCTGCCACCATTTTTGTGCAATGATTTAAAGGCAATACCCTCCGGTCAGCCGAATTCCAGTAACTTCGAAAATGCACTCACTGAGACTTTGAAGTTCCTGTTTGATGGCGAACTCACGGCGTGGTCGTTCCAACAGAGGACGGACACGGGCATGTCCATCAACGATTTACTTGCTCGCAACAACTCATCCCAAGGTTTTTGGAAAACCCTAAGAGAACACTTTGAAAGCGTTTATGTAATTTTTGAGTTTAAGAACTATTCGAATGCCGTTGCACAGTCCCAGGTATATTCTACCGAGCGATACCTTTACCGATCCGCGCTTCGCAACACGGCAATAATTATTTCCCCAAAGGGGTTAAATGAGAACGGCCAGAAAGCGGCACGAGGTGCTCTTCGCGAGCATGGCAAATTAATCTTGAGCATTACAGTAGATGACGTGTGCAAAATGATTGCAGCCAAGTTGAACGGTGATGATCCGTCGATTGTGCTCTCTGAGTTGCTTGACACCATGTTAATGAAAATCGAAAGATAGATTCTGCATCGCATTCCTTTGCGTAGAGAAAAAGTATAGCTAGTAGCCGCACTATTTCCCCGCAGTCCCGGACTTGATCCGGGACCTCATCGGGGCATGTGGCTCCCGTAGCCCCCGGAATGACTCCTGTGTGGGCGTCGACACTTTTGCGGGCAAAAGTGCGACCTTGCCCACTGGCCGAAAAAGACGGGGCTTTTTCGGCCGGATTAACCTTCTTTCTTGGTGTTTTTTGGGGACCGGCAGAACAAAACGGCATTTTGTACCAAACTCGGCGGAAAACGTACCAAACGTCTCTCTACGTGTCTCCGGGGCCCCGGACCGGCTCCGGGAAATAGTACCAAACTCGACGAATTTTGTACCAAAAAACCGACAAACGCCCCACGCAACGGGGCAGCGAGCGCTCCGTTACTGTCAACGCACGGTGCCTTAATCCGCGCTTTTCCCCCGCCCCCTGCTCTGCCATACTGAGCCTCAATCCCATAAGAACAAAAAGGGCACGAGCATGGCCGATGATCTGTTGAACGTTGCGGCAACCAGCGACTACGACGCCTCCTCCATCGAGGTGCTCGAAGGGCTCGAACCCGTGCGCAAACGGCCCGGCATGTACATCGGCGGCACCGATGAACGCGCCCTGCATCACCTCGTGGCGGAGGTTCTCGACAACTCCATGGACGAGGCCGTCGCGGGCCATGCCAACCGGATCGAGATCACCTTACACGCTGATTATGCAGTGGAAATTCGCGACAACGGGCGTGGCATCCCGATTGATCCGCACCCCAAGTTTCCCGGCAAATCCGCGCTCGAAGTCATCCTCTGCACGCTCCACGCGGGCGGCAAGTTTTCTGGCGACGCCTACGAGACCTCCGGCGGTCTGCACGGCGTCGGCGCCTCAGTCGTCAACGCCCTGTCCGATTCCATGGTCGTGCAGGTGGCCAAGAACAAGGAACTCTACGAGCAGCGATTCTCCCGCGGCATCCCCCTTGGCCCGGTCGAGAAAATCGGCGCAGCCCCCAACCGCCGCGGCACCACCGTGACCTTTCACGCAGACGAAGAAATCTTTGGACATCATAGGTTTAAGCCCGCCCGCCTGTTCAAGATGGTGCGCTCGAAGGCCTATCTTTTCTCCGGCGTGGAGATTCGCTGGAAGTCCGAGATCGACGACAAGGAAACCCCGCAGGAGGCCACCTTCCACTTCCCCGGCGGCCTCGCCGACTACCTGACGGAAACACTTGGAAAGTCAATGACTTACAGCGAGCGCCCTTTCGCGGGCGTGGTCGATTTCAAGGAGAAATTCGGCGTGCCGGGCAAGGTCGAGTGGGCGATCAACTGGACCCCATCCCGCGACGGCTTTATCCAATCCTACTGCAACACCGTCCCCACCCCCGAAGGCGGCACCCACGAAGCCGGTTTCTGGGCCGCGATCCTCAAGGGTGTGAAGGCGTACGGCGAGTTGATACAGAACAAAAAAGCCAGTCAAATCAATAGGGACGACCTGATCACCGGCGGATGCGCGCTGGTCTCCTGCTTCATCCGAGAGCCGGAATTCGTCGGTCAGACAAAGGACCGTCTGGCCACCACCGAGGCCCAGCGCCTCGTTGAAAACTCCGTCCGCGATCATTTTGACAACTGGCTCGCCTCTGACACCAAATCGGCCGGAGCAATCCTTGATTTTCTGGTACTTAGGGCCGAAGAGCGCCTCCGCCGTCGCCAGGAAAAAGAGACCGCCCGCAAGTCCGCCACCAAAAAGCTGCGCCTCCCCGGCAAATTGACCGACTGCACCGCCAAGAATCGGGCGGGCACGGAGCTGTTCATCGTCGAGGGCGATTCGGCCGGCGGCTCCGCCAAAGGCGCCCGCTTCCGCGAAACCCAAGCCCTCCTGCCCCTCAAGGGCAAGATCCTCAACGTCCTTGGTGCGGCCTCTAACAAGTTGACATCTAACGCGGAAATCCGCGATCTCTGCGAAGCTCTCGGCGTTGGACTGGGCACGAAATTCAACGTCGACGACCTGCGCTATGACAAGATCATCATCATGACGGACGCGGACGTCGACGGCGCGCATATTGCCTCGCTTCTGATGACCTTCTTCTTCACCCAGATGCGCCCGCTGATTGATCAGGGCCATCTCTATCTCGCCTGCCCGCCGCTCTACCGGCTGACGCAGGGCGCGAAGCGCATTTATGTCGCAGATGACGCCGCGAAGGAGGCGGCGATGATCAAGGGTCTGGGTGGAAAAGGAAAAATCGACGTTCAGCGCTTCAAAGGTCTGGGCGAGATGGACGCGAAAGACCTGAAGGAAACCACAATGGACCCGGCGACCCGCACCTTGATCCGCGTCACGATCGACGAGGACGAACCGGGCGAGACCGGCGATCTGGTGGAGCGCCTGATGGGCAAAAAGCCGGAACTCCGCTTTCAATACATTCAGGAAAACGCCCGCTTCGTCGAAGAGCTGGACGTCTGATCGTTACTCGAATGTAAATCGGGCGAGCGCCCGAGGGATAGGCGCTCGCCCGAAATTCTGCTAAACTTCTGTCAGAGTTCAGCAACCCACTTGTCGAATTCCTGTTCGGCTTCTTCGCGGGTTTTGCCGTACTTGGCTTGGATCTTGCCGACGAGCTGCTCGCGCTCACCGCGCGCTTCCATCACCTCGTCTTCGGTTAGCTCACCCCATTGTTCACGGGCTTTACCGACCAGTTGCGACCAGTTGCCTTTGACTTGATCAATATTCATGAGAAACTCCTTTGGTTCGTGTGCCTTTGATTGGTAACGCGCCGCACCTGTCTGAGTTGCATCCGGCACAAAAAATATCCGGCTGATCCCGGCTGCCCCCTTGCTCTGGCGGCGCGCACGCGGTCAGATCAAACCATGCGCATCGTTCTGTTTTTCCTGCTTCTTCTCTCCGCGTGCGGCCGCCCTCTGACCACATCAGAGACGGCGTACCTGAAGGCTATTCAGGGTGATCAAATCAACACTGGGCGCATCCGCGTCATTGATGGGCATTTTGCCGGGAGCTACGTCTACACCATCCCGGTGCGTCCAAGGACCACCTGTCAGGAGCGCATCTGGCCGCCGCTGGACAAGGCCAAGACCATCGAAGTCTCGCCCGCGGCCAGCGTCGTCGGCAACACGATGATGATCCGCAAGGATCTCTATGCGGAGGATCTCATGCAAGGTTGGCCGAAGCAGATCGACCTGTTCCAGGCCATGCTGTTTGCCCATGAAGCCACCCACGTCTGGCAATGGCAGAACCGGGCGCGCACCGGCTACCATCCGATGAAGGCCCTGTCGGAACATGCGACAAGCGCCGATCCCTATCTCTTCGATCCGGACAACACGCGCGATTTCCTGAGTTATGGCTATGAACAGCAAGGCAGTATTGTCGAAGAATACGTCTGCTGCCGTCTTCTGGACCCGGACGCGCCGCGCACAGCACGGCTGCGCGACATGATTGCCCGGCACATGCCCGTGGACGGGTTGGACCGGGCGCTTGGCACCGGGACGGTGAAATTGCCGTGGTCCGGGGTCGAGACAAAGGGCATCTGCCGCCAATAGCGGCGCCCGTCATTCGACGATCTGGATCTCCCGCAGGTAGGCGACGAGGTCGACCACCGGCTGCGAGGTCAGCACAGGCTGACCTGACGGGGTCTTCATCGGCACGTCAAAGCTGCCGTCGAAGTAGTCCCCGTAGACCGGCATGGGCGAGCCATGGCTGACGAGTGGTTCGCGCCCGTCGATGCGTTTGATCACCCGCTCAAGCGGAAACCTCCCGCCGGTCTGGGCCGCAAGCTCTGTAAGGTTCACCGGTTTGATCAGCATCACCCCGGCCATCGGACCATCACCCCGACCCTCAAGCCCATGGCAGGTCGCACAGTGGGTCCGATAGAGCGCGCGCCCGACATCGGCGTCCTGCGCCAGAACCGCCCCCGGCAAAACCAGTGCGGCAAGAATCGTGCAAAGTGTCTTCATCGTAAGGTCCTCCGGTGCCCCGGGGACCAATGTTGCACCGTTTTCGGAGCGCCGCCTTGATCCCGGTCAAGCCACCCTGACCGGCCCGCAAAATGCGGCGGGCAACCGCCGATCAGACGACCGCAGTCAGATGCACCTCCGGACGTTTGGAAAAGTCAGGCCAGCCGAGCCATTCAGCCCCGGCCCGCAGCGCGGCATGTCCGCGCCCGATGGACCGTGCCTGCGCCACAAGCTGCAGCGACCGGCCGTCGAAGTCACGCAGTGACAGGCTGGCGGGCCGGTTGTCCGCCTCCAGTGTCTCGCGCAGAAGCTGCAGGGCTATGGATTGGCCAAAGCGCATGTCCTGATGGTTTTCCGCGGGAAAATAGCCGCCGGAGATCACGCGGGCCATGGCAAAATTGGCCACTGCCTTGTCCAGTTCGAGCCCGAGGTCCATGCCGGTGTCCACCGACCCAACCAACTGCAGCCGACGCGGCTGGCTCGTGTTGAAGACCGCTTTGATCAGCGTGGCAAGCGCTCCGGCCACGATCAGATGCGCGGCGGCATCGGAGGGGTAGATCGGCGTGTCGCAGCGCCCTAGCGGCAGGAACAGGCTTCGATCAAACCGGCGGCGGCCACGCGACAGCGCATTGGCGCTCCCGGCCCAGTGCAGCAGATCGGGCGCGGCAGCGGCCAGATCATCTGCGGCCTCTCGGTACGGTGCAGAGACCGGCGCGGCACTCCGCTCTTCCTGCGCGAGATAGACCGTCATTCTGGCGCCGGTAACCGCCGGGCGGGCGGCCCGATCGGTCGCCGCCAGCCGCGTCAGCGCAGCCCGCCGCGCCCGGCGCTCGGCCTCGGCCAGCAAAGCAAAGAGGCGCGCTCCGGTCCAGGGAGTCTCGGCCCCCTCAGGCGCGCGCAAACCTTCATCGACCGGCGCCGCATTGGCTAGTGCACTCAGGGTCACGCCGTGAAACAGACGGGCGGCGGGCGCGGCGAGGACATGCGCAGCCATGCGTGCCGGTGTATCGAGCACAACGGGCGCAGAGCCATTCCCGGGCAGGCCAAGCGCGGCACCACTGTGCCTGGCGCACCAGCGCACCCAAACCGACAGAGGCGCGGCCTCGGACGGAGCCGGCAGCGGCCCTTCGATGTCCGACACGGCGTGATCGCAATCGAACAGCGCCGAAAGACCGGCCTGCCCGACCGGCAGCGCGACACCGCAGCGCAACAACGTCCCAAGCGTGAGCTGCCGGTCGTCGTTCCAGCGAAGCCTGCGCCGCTGCTGGGCCTGAAGATCGCCGCCCGAGCCCGCCTCCCCGGCGAGAACGGCGGCATCGCACCAGGGCACCGTCCGCATCTGGCAGAGCAGTTCGTGCACCGTGAACCGGGCCTCCGGCGCAAGGTGCACCGTGGCGTGCGGGTCGGCGTGGCGGTCGAACGGCATGTCGGCCAAAAGCGATACCGCAAGGATTTCCGCCATGTCCGCGGCAAGCTCCGGCGCACAGAGAACCGGCGCATCGGGAGGGGCGACGCTCGATTGTGGCGGGAGTGGGGCGGATGTGGTACAGTCGATCACTCGGAAACAACGGTCGTTCTGGAGCGTGGGGCGTGTCATTGATGTCACCTTGTGAGGAGCAGCGAGCAGAGAAGGTCAGTTAACCATGCGTTAACCTCACATTGCTCACCGCGCGTGACCGGTCCGCAAATCCTGCGTGAACACTTGGTGAATCCCGCATAACACGGGCGAAAAAGCCCCCACTCACATGTGAGGGTGCGTGAATTTTGCGTAAACGTCGGGCGGTTTCTTGACGGCGCGACCCTGCGCGGCCTTACCTGACTGCATAGACGACAGGACCTTTTCAGGGAGTTTCCCATGTCACTTTCATGGACGAATCCGACGACTGCCGATTTTGACGATGCCTACCTCGATTGGTCCGGCCTGCTGGACCGCCGACGCGCCGCCCTCGCGCCGCAGGAGCCGGATGAAGGGAACCTGTACACGCCGATTTTTGTCCGGTTGACCGGCCCAGAGGCCCGACCGCGCCTCCTCGACGCGCTTCAGGGCAGTGATGCCCTTCTTATGGATGGTCATGAATTTGCTGAACTGAGCGCGCGCGCCGCGTCAAACGATCCGCTCAATGGGCTCGCGGATGAATACGCACTGTACCAAAAGGCCGGGATCGCCGGCGCGCGCTACGACTCGCTGTTCACGGTTCTGGACCGGGGCGTGCCCGTGCGGATCTTGCCCGGTGGGGCGCCGTATGCGCCGTCCAGACCCGCAGCTCCGACCACATGCCCGGGCGCGCCGATTGTAGCGGTGATCGACGATGGGCTCGGCTTTCTGAATGCGCGGTTTCGCCGCCGCGCATCGTCGGGCCAGGATACCAGCCGGTTTCACGCGCTCTGGGTACAGGCCCTGGAACAACGCAGCGGCAGCGATCGGGTCGTTCTGGGCGAGGTGCTGACCCAGGACGAGATCACAGCCCTGCTGCCTCAAGAAGAAAGCGCCGCCTATGCCGCGTTGAATGCACGCCTGTTTCGGGGCGACGCGCGGCAGATTACCGGATCTGGCACCACCCATGGCACGCATCTTCTCGACTTGGCCGCCGGGGCTGACCCTGCTTCGGACGATCCCGCGCGGGACTGGCCGCTGCTTGCGGTGCAACTGCCGCCGCAGGCCATTGAGGACACCTCCGGCGCGCGCTTCGAAAGCTACGTGGTACAGGCGGTACGCTGGACCCTGCGCCGGGCGGGCGAGGTTGACAAAACCGCGCCCGTGATCATCAACCTCTCGCTTGGAGTTCTGGCCGGACCGAAGGACGGCACCCGGTTTGTCGAGTATCAGGTCGCGCGCGAGGCCGAGGGTTGGGAGCGGGTGACCAGGCAGCCGGTGCGCATAGTCTGGTCCTTCGGCAACAATCATCAAAGCCGCCTCGTCGCCCGCCACGCCTTTGACCCGGCCAAGGCGGGTTGTGACCCAGAGCGCAGCCTGACGTGGCGTGTACAGACCTGCGACCAGACGCCGAGCTACATGGAGATTCGGGTGCCACGCACGGACATGGCGGCCCTGGCCGTGGCTGTCGAAGCACCGGGCGGCGTGGCCTCCGGATTTCAGGAAATCGCACCGGGGCAGTATCGCAGCCTGACCGCAGCGGGACAGCCCGTCGCCCGCATCTACCACATACCGGCGCGCGATTTCGGACAAGGCACGGTCAGCCCGGCACATTTCGTCATCGCCCTCGCGCCGAGCGAGGCCCGCAAATGCGGTGAACCGGAGGCCCCGTCCGGCGCTTGGCGGATCGCCCTGCGGCACGACGGAGCCGACCCGCTGGAGGTCATCTGCCAAATCCAGCGCGACGATGGCTTGCGAGGCTACCGCGCGCAGGCACGTCAAAGCTATTTCGACGATCTCGGGGCATATGCCTGGGATGACACGGCACAGGAGTACTCGGGACTTTCGGACGATACCCCGCTCACCCACGCGGGAAGTCACAGCGCCATGGCCACGGCTCCGGCGCGGCAGGTTTTCAGCGTGGCATCGGCCATGGGCGGCGCACGCCATGAGGACGCGCACGCCGCGCGCTATTCCGGTGCCGGAGCCGCTTGGTCGGTGGACGGGCCGAGCCTTGCCACGATCGCCGAGGACTCCCGCTCTCACTCCGGCGTTCTGGCCAGCGGAACCTTGAGCGGCAGCGCCCGCGCCCTCGGCGGAACCAGCGCCGCCGCGGCGCGGTTGACGCGGGCGCTGGCGCTTTGTGCGCCGAAGATCAAGGCCAATTCGGGCGGCACCCCGCGCCGCGCCGATTTCGATCCGGCCAAGGTGACGTTGGTGCCCGTGGCATCAAAAGACAGGGCGCGGCTTGGCGACACCCTTGTGATCGTCCGGGACCCGTTCGACCGGATCATGCGTGACAGCGCCATCGGCGGCCTCGTCTGACGCCCACAAAAAACCGGGACGCCCAGAAGGCGTCCCGGTGCACTGGGTAACCATCAGAAAGGACAAACGCCCCATCCGCACCTACAAAATACTGATTACCACTCGCCCTTTGCCGTCTCCCACATGGTGGACAGCCAGCTTGGGACCTGATCACTCGGCAAAGGCGCAGTGCCGGACTTGACGACCGAGGCGTCGTCCAAAGCCGAAGAAAGCAAAGAAAGATTAAAATCCCCCTTATAAGTATTGCCGAAGTATGCGCGTGTGGCGGTTTCCGACTCTCCGTCGAGCAATCTCACCAGCGCCTCCGCGACCGTCACGCCGAGCACCGCTCCCGCCATGCTGTCGGTCGGGAAATGCACGCCTGCAACCGTGCGGTTCATCGCGATCCGCGCTGCGTGGCGATAGAGTTCATTGCCGGCAGCGATCTCCGCTTTTGGATCGAACGCACGGTTGTAGAACAGCCGCGTCAGAAGCGTAGCCAGCGCAAAGGATTCGGTCGCATGACCCGAGGGCCAGGCACCATGGCCCGGGGTCTGGATGATCGGCTGCACCTTGTAGGACATCGAAATCGGCCGGGCGACGTCAAAGCCGAACTTCAGAGGGTGCTCGATGCTCTGGATCATGCGCAGAGCCGCGAAATGCAGCATCAGCGTCCATTTCGTCGCCGCCGGTGACATATGCCCGACAAGGCCAAAGAACGAACGAAGGTTGCTGATCTGCACCGATATCTCACCGATCCTGTCAGGCCGGAGATCAGCTGCGGTACGCAGGTAATGCAGCTGATTGTCCGCAAGAAAATCATCGGTTGGCTTGTTGAGGGTGACGATCGTCTGACCAAAACATTGCACGGTTCCGCAGGTGTTCGCTTTGTCGGCATCGCTCAGCGTGACATCGAAATACCCGCCAAGCGCTGCATCCAGAACCTTTGCCTTGGGCTTGCTGCCAAGTGTCTGGTAGGCTTCCCAGCTGCTGCGCCCAGTGCTTTTCGGGGTGCGATCCGCAGTGCCGTTCCAATACCCTACGGTGCCATCACGGGCCGTCCCAAGAGCGCCACTGGGCGCCCGGCGTGCGCCGCCGTCGTACCCATCGTAGCCATCATATCCGTCGTAACCGTCATAGCCATCGTAACCATCGTATCCGTCGTAGCCAAAACGCGGCATAATCCATCCCTTTTGAAATACATTTCTCCCCTTTTACCACAGGTCAGGCCGGGTCAAAGCGCGAAGGCGCACCAGCACTGGTATTAACGGAAAATTCACGAGTGTTGCCGGGTGATCGGCGTGGTGCTAGGCTCGCGCGATATTTCAAAGCTTATTGGTGCCATGACCGATCTGCAAAAATCCCTTCATGTTTCAGTCTTGGGTCCATTTCAGCTGACTGGCCCGGACGGGGAATCGCTTACGCCAAAAGGCGCCAAGAATCAGGCGCTTATCGCGCTGCTGACGCTCAGCCCCCGCATGTCGCGACCGCGCCGCTGGCTGGAGGACAAGCTATGGTCCACCTTCGGCCCCGAACAGGCCAGCGCAAACCTGAGGCAGGCTCTGAGCAAGCTGCGCACCGCGCTCGGCCCCTGCGGTGCGCTTTTGCAGGCCGATCGGACGACGGTCTCTCTTGAGCGTTCCAAGGTCAGCGTCGATATGCTGGACGAGATGCTCGCCGTCGATGAACGGATCGAGCTTTTGCAGGGACTGGACGTGCGTGATCCGGAATTCGAAGAGTGGCTGCGCATGGAGCGCGCCGAGCTCGAAACCCGCATCAGCCGCGCCCGCCCCGTGCCCGCCACCGGCATCTTGATCAACTGCCAGTCCGTGAGCGACGGAACCGTGCAGGAGGCGATCATGGGCGAAGTGCTGGCCAATCAGGTCGGTGAGAACATCAGCGAGCAGATCCGCGCGTGGCGGCAATCGCAGAACACGCCGGAACTGGCCGAACATATGCCCGCCGCCGATGTCTCCGTCACGTCGCAGCTTTTGCGCGACGACACCGGGCATTCGATCTTCATCAAGGCCGTGCACCAATCCAGTGGCCGCATTTTGTATTCAAAACTGCAGCACGTCGACCGGCTGAATGACATCCTCGAAACCCATGAAGACATCGGCAAGACCGTTTTCGAAGCGGCGGATCAGATCATTGGCAAGCTGCCGCAGGTTCTGGATGGCGGGCGGCCCGAGGCCCGCGCCACCGCCCTGTCGCGACTTGGACTTTACCGCATGTTCAGCTTCGAGCGCAGCGCGCTGCGCGAGGCGTATGGCCTCATGACGCAAGCCTATGATCACGATCAGAACGGCATTTATCTCGCCTGGACCGCGTTGATCCGGACGATCCAGATCGTCGAACTGGCCGAGGGCGACCCCGAAGCCCTGCGCGAAGAAGCCGTCGATCTGCATTACAGGGCGATGGAGCTCGGCGCGGACAATGCGCTGGTTCAGGCGCTCGCGGGCAAGATCAGGGGCACCGCGCTGCGCGACGGCGCGGGCTTTTTCGAGCTGGCCAAGCGCGCGGTCGAACGCAATCCGGCCAATGCCATTGCATGGAATTCCCTGGCCGAAGCGCATCTCTTTGCCGGCAATCACGAGGCGGCCCTCTCCGCGTCAAAACGCGCCAGCTACATCGCCTCGACCTCCCCGTTCAAGCATTGGTGGGACACCGGGCGGTGCCTCATTGCCATCGCTTGCAACAAACCGGACGAAGCGATCGAAGCGGGTGAAGCCGCGACGCGCTCCGCCCCACTGTCTCGCCCGGCCCACCGCCAGCTACTGGCGCTTTATGCGATGAAGGGTCAACTGGAAAAGGCGCAGGCCGTCGCCGACAAGCTGACGAAGATCGAACCCGGGTTCTCGCTCGACCGTATCGTCAACGATGGGACTTACCCGGTCACGACCCTGCGCAACAATGGCATGCTGGAGCCGATCCGGGCGCTGCTCTGATCCAGCTTATGTCACGCGCGCCAGCAGGGCTTTCGACGGCGTTCCGGTGACCGGCAGCCCCTCGGCCTGCTGATAGGCGCGGATTGCGGCCTCTGTCTTCTTGCCGATCACGCCATCCGCCTTGCCCGCGTCATAGCCGCGCCGCGTCAACCCGGCCTGCAGGGCCTTGCGATCCTCCAGCGTCATGCCGTTGCGGTCCGGTCCAAAATCGCCGGAAAGCGGCCCGGTGCCATTGAGGCGGTCCGCCATATAGCCAACGCCCAGCCCGTAATTCTCCGACGGGTTGTAGCGCAAGATCATGTTGAAGTTGTGATACACAAGGAACGTCGGCCGCCCCGTCCCCATCGGGGCCAGCAACGCGGCCGGCCCGTGATCCGGCAGACCGCCGCCCTTGGCAGCCCGGATGCCGAGCGCTTGCCATGCCGAAACGCTCTGCCGTGTGCCGCGCCCGGTCGGACCGGAATAGCCCTGAGGCACCGTCACTTCGAGCCCCCAGATCTGCCCACGGCGCCACCCGGCCCGCGACAGGAACCGCGCGGTGGTGGCCAGTGCGTCGGTCGGATCATCGGTCCAGATGTCGCGCTTGCCGTCACCGTCGAAGTCGACAGCGTTGGCCTGATAGGCGTTCGGGATCAATTGCGTATGGCCCATGGCTCCGGCCCAGCTGCCAACCAGCTGCGCGGGCCGGGCGTCGCCGGTCTGAACGATCCGCAGCGCATCCATCAGGTTGGATTCAAAAAACGTTCCGCGCCGCCCTTCCCAAGCCAAGGTCGAAGTGGCGGAAATCACCGGGATGGTGCCGCGCTTTGTCCCGAAATAGCTCTCAAGCCCCCAGACAGAGGCCAGGACATGCGGTGGCACGCCATATTTGGCTTCGATCTGCGCCAGTGTCCCGCGCTGCCGGGCAAAGAGCGGGCGGCCGAAGCGCACCTTCTCCTCCGGTGCCACGATGGCCAGATAATCCTCCAGCGAGCGCGTGAATTCGGTCTGGTTGCGGTCCCGCTCGACCACGCCGGGCAGGTAACCCTGCCCGCGAAAGGCCGCGCTCAGGGTCTGGGCGGTGATGCCCCGCGCCGTGGCCCGCTCCTTGAATGCGGCCACCCAGGCGTCGTAGGACGCGTTCGGTTGCGGTCGCAAACCGGGGTCGCTGGCCGGGTCCGGACGGGACACCGAGGGCATCGTGCCAACGCCCACCCCGCCACATCCGGCCAGCCCGAAAGCCATTGCACCAAAAGAAAAATGTCGCCTGTTGATTGACATGTCCGGTCCCCCGTCCTGCCTGTGCCCGTTGTTATCTGTGGCGAGCGTATCGCGCATTTGGCGCAACGGAAAGTGCGGTGCGCTGCATCGGCGGGTATCGGCGTGATTACCCTTCAATCAACTTCAGGTCGTTGACACAGAGACCTGTCGCGCGCAAAATCTGCCAGAGGAGACCGGGATGAGCATGCGTAGGCTGTTTCTTGTTCTGGCGGCGCTGATCCTGTTCGGGAGTGCCGCCGCGCTTGCCGAGGCATGGCTCGGCGGCGCTGTTCATCGGCGCGACGCCAGTACCGTGCTCGCCGGTTTTTTCGTTGCGGCCGTGCTGTCCCTTATGGCCGCGCTTCTGCTCCGCATCGCCTTTTGCAAGTCTGACCCGGCAGAGCCGCACCTCGGCGAGCAGGAAGACCTGTCGCCCAACCCATGACGACCTTCAGAGCGCCGCCTGCATGATACGGTTCAGCGCCGCCTCATCCAGCATTACAGGATTGGCCTTCATCGAGGAGGAGCTTGCCGCCATGCGCGCAGCAGCTTCGCGATGCTCAGCGGTCACGGCCAGCGCGTCCAACCCCGGCAGCCCCTGCTCCCGGGACCACCGCGCAAGACTGTCAAACGCGTCCGAAGGCGCGCAGTCCAGGGCGTTCGCGATCCAAACCCGGATTTCGGCGAGGCGGTTGCGCGGCTGTGCATCCGTGACCGCCGCGTCGTTCGCCGCCAGACAGTGGGGCAACAGCGCGCCACAGATCGCCCCGTGGGACGCGCCGGACAGCCCGCCGAGGGGACCGGCCAAACCGTGCACCACCCCAAGACCGGCATTGGCAAGCGCCAGACCGCCACTGAGGCTGACCCAGGCCATGGCGTCGCGCGCCGCCGCGTTTTCGCCCTGCATCAGGGTCCGGAGCGCGCTCAGCCCGCGCGGAATCGCATCGCGGCAAAGGGAGTCGGTCAAGGGGTTGGCCTTGGTACAGATGTAAGGTTCGATCACTTGCGTTATGGCATCGAGCCCCGAAGCGAGGGTGATCGCGCGCGGGCAATTGTCCGTCAACGCCGGATCCACAATGGCCAGCGCCGGAAGCATACTGGGATCGCGCAGGGACACCTTGCGCTGTGCGTCCGGTACGGCGATAACCGCGTTGCGCGTGACCTCCGCACCCGTGCCCGCCGTGGTTGGAAACGCCGCGAAAGCAAGGGGCGCCGTGCGCAGGGGCAGCCCTTTGCCCACCACCTCAAGATAATCGAGAATCGGGCCGCTGGCCGGAAGGAGCGCAGCAATCGCCTTGCCAGCGTCGATCACTGCACCGCCGCCGATTGCGATAACGGAGGTCGCGCCGACCTGCCGCGCGGCATCGATCCCCGCTTCGATCAAGGCGACATCCGGCTCGTTTGGAACGGGAAAACACATGACAGAAACGCCCACCTCGCCGAGCGCCTGCACCAGCCATTCGGCGCGTTTCGGCAAAGCGCCCGTGACAAGCAAGGCCCGCCCCCCGAAGCTGGCGAGAGTCGGAACCGCCGCCCGCGCCGCGCCGCGGCCGAACCGGATTTCCGTGGCGGTGGCAAAGCCAAAGGCGGGCAACGGTCCCATGTCTCAGACCTCCAGCGCGGCGATCATCCGCACCGCGTCGGCCGCCTCTGCGCCCTTCTTGACGAAATGCTCGGAGAAGAAACCGATGTGCTCCGCCGTGGGCTGGAAGTGATGCGGGGTCAGCGACACCGAGAAGGTCGGCACGCCCGTCTCCATCTGCGCCTGCATCAGCCCGTCGACGACGGCTGCGGCGACAAAATCGTGGCGATAAATTCCGCCATCCACCACCAGAGCGGCGCAAACGACAGCATCAAAACGGCCACTTTTGCCCAGTTTCTTCGCCAGAAGCGGCATCTCGAACGCGCCGGGGACGTCATAAGCCGTAACCTCGCACGCCTCACCCAAAGCCGCCATGCGGTCTTCGAAGCCTTTCAGCGCCTGATCGACGATTTCGGCGTGCCAACGAGCCTTCACGAAGGCGATTTTCAGTTTTTCAGTCATGGAACCATCCTTGAGCTTTACAAAATGGCCCCAAGGCGTCTCCAGCCGGACAGGTGCCCTGCACCCGCCGGTTGGTTCTCTTCCATCCGGACTATGACCGTCGGCGCCGGAATTTCACCGGACTCTGCTGACCCTTTCGAATTGCTCCGAAAGGCGCTCGCGGGCTGTAACCGCCGGTAGGGAATTTCACCCCGCCCTGAGAACGGGTGCAGGTTTGGCCGTCGCAGCGCCGGAAAGCAAGAGACAAAAGCCGGTTTTCCGGCATCGTGAGAGACTGTTGATCCCTCAGGCCCGTCAAATCAACTTGCTTTCGCATTGGGCTGCATGAACCGTCCAATGCACATGCTCACAAGCGGCTGACAACGGATGAAGGCCAACCTCCGGTCCGAATACGCAAACGGGACCGTTGAGTGTGGTTGACACGGAAAAGGCCCTGCTCTGCAGGTTCAAATCGCCAGGCGGGACAGCGGCCTGTCGGTCAGAGCGTGGTTATTGGCGATCCCTGAAGGACTCGAACCCTCAACCTGCTGATTAGAAGTCAGCTGCTCTATCCAGTTGAGCTAAGGGACCGCACGTTGCTGTGTTTGCCGATTTTCGCGGGGCGGGGCAAGCGTCTGCGTCCGTTGGCAAGCGAAAAACTGTTCACAGCTTGCGCACCATGAAGACGCTGAGCGGATCGGGCACGTAATCGGCGAACGGGGCGCAGTAGTCGAACCCGGCGCTTTCATAGAGCGCGCGTGCCGAGGCAAAACCGGCCTCTGATCCGGTTTCCAGATAGGCGACGTCCATGCCGTCGCGGCGGGCCTCTTCGATCAGATGCCGCAGCAGGCTCCTGCCATGGCCGCGCCCGCGTGCGTCAGCCAGAACATGCATGGACTTGAGCTCGACCGCACCGCCGCCTATCGGCTTCAGCGCGCCGACAGCACAAAACCCGCCACCATCGCTTGCCATGGCATAAACCCGCGCGCCGGACGCGCGCAAAGCTTCGGAGGTCATCACATGGCAGCTCTCCGCCGGGGTCGCCTCCGCCATGGCCTGATAATGCGCGGCGAGGATCGCCTCGACTGACGGGTCCGCGCTTTCGATCCGGACGATACGGCTCATTGCAGTTTCCTCTCGACGCTACACCGAAAACTTTGCCTTCCAAGTCACTGCTGGCGCAAGACAAACTGCCAAAAGGATGCAAATTTGCAGCAGTTTGCCGGCAAGGCTTCGCCCAGACCGCCTGCCAGACGTCATAAAACCGTGCGTTTGCAAAGGTTTTCGCCTATTGTGGAAAAAACACATGAGGCGGGGGGCCGGATTTGGCCGCAAACCCCCATAGCAGTGAGCAGAGCATGATGCAGTGCGCGATGCGATCCGGGCTTGAGTCCGGCAACGCCGTCAATCCGGCCCGTCGGACCCGCGGCCTGAAACCGTTTGTTTTCGTTATTCTTTCCCTTGCCTTGTCCCTGTCATCCATGGAGGCGCGGGCCCAGGTCACGTTGAACCTGCGCGATGCGGACCTGCGCAATTTCGTCGAAATCGTCTCGGAGGCCACGGGCCGCAGTTTTGTCCTGGATCCCGGGGTTCGCGGCACCGTCACGGTGCTCTCCCCCGACGAGATGTCCAACGCGGATCTCTATGAAGTCTTTCTCAACGTGCTCGAGCTGAACCGGCTGACCATTGTTCAGGGCGTCGGGGCCGACCGGATCGTGCCGATGAACACCGCGCGGGAACTGGCCTCCGGGCTGACCGCCCTGCCCGGCGGCTTCGAGACCCGCGTGATCCGGGTTACCAATATCACCCCGCAGGAGGCCATCGAGGTCGTCCGCCCGCTGCTGCCCTCCGAGGCGATCATTTCATCCGTGCCGAATTCGCAGCGGCTCATTCTGTCGGACCGCGCGGCGAATATTGCCCGGATCAGCGCGCTGATTGATCAACTGGACAAACCAAGCGCGACCCAGCCGGTGGAAATCATCCGCCTGCAAAATGCCAATGCCGCCGACGTGTTGCAGGTGGTCCAATCCATGGAGATCATCGAAAACGGCGCCGCGGTCAGCGTCGATCGCCGCTCCAATGCGCTGTTGGTTTCCGGCTCGGAAGCCATGCGCCACAGGGTGCGGGTCCTGGTGTCAGAGCTGGACACCCAGCGCGACACCGTCGTCAGCCGCGCGATTGCGCTGAACTATGCCGATGCGGCCTCCATCGCCGATGTGGTCACCCGGACCCTGACCACCGAGGATCCCACCGGGACCCGTGCGCCCATTCGTATCGTGCCGGAATTGCAGACCAATTCGCTGCTGGTCTCCGCCCCACGCGAGCGCATCAACGAGATCGCCGAGATGGTCCGCTACCTCGACAAACGCCCGACGCAGGTACTTGTCGAGGCGGTGATTTTCGAGATGACCGTAGAAGGCCTGTCGGATCTTTCGGCGCAGTTCGGCGCGGTCCTCAACGATGCGCTGATCGGCGGCACGCAGTTCACGCTGCCCGGCAGGACCAGCCTTGTGAACCTTGTTTCCTCCCTGAACTCAAGCGGCACGGCGGACCCGGGCCCGGGCGGCTCTGTCGGCATTGATCGGCGGCGCGGTGACAGTGGTTTTGTCGGCCTTTTGACCGCGATCACCTCGGTCAATTCCACGCGGTTGCTCTCAACGCCCTCGATCCTGACCCTGAACAATCAGGAGGCGGAAATCGTCGTGGCGCAGAACGTGCCCTTCGTGACCGGAAGTTTCACCACCGTCAGCGACAGCGCCGTCGAAAACCCGTTCCAGACCATCGAACGGCAGGACGTGGGCCTGACCCTGAACGTCACGCCGCAGATCAACGCCGACCGCACCGTGCGACTGCTGATCAAGCAGGAGGTGTCGAACCTGACCAATTCCAACGCCTCCTCTGGGGGCGAGATCACCACGAAGCGCTCGCTCTCGACCACGGCTCTGGTCAGTGATGGCGCGGTGATCATGCTGGGCGGCCTTTTGGAAAACGGCAATGGCACATCCCGACAGGCGGTTCCGGGCCTGTCCAAACTGCCGCTTCTCGGCGGACTGTTCCGGGGCAAGAACGCCAATCGCAGCCAGCGCGTCCTGCTTGTGATGATGCGGCCTCAGGTAGTTTCGAACGATCATGAGGCCCACCGGATTGCACAGCAAATGGCCCGCAAGGCCAAGGAAACCGCCGCTTCCATTGCGCCGCTGGATGATGGAAACTACCCGGCATCACAGATCAACACCCTGCCCTTCGACGGGGTTGACCTGAACCAACCTTTTGATGCCGGATTCATTGATGACGTCGCCCAAAGCAGAAACTTCCCCCCGCTCCCGGGCCGCCTCCGCTTCGACGGCAAGTAACGGCAGCACCGCCGGGCATCTGCCCTTCGCCTTTGCGCAGGATCAGCAGGTCGTGCTTGAGGGCGCGCGGGTGACGCTTGGGCCGAACGCGACGCAGCTCGGGCTGCGCGAGGTGCAGCGGCGGGTCGGACTTGATCCCGTCGAAGTGGTCACGGTCGATCAGATCGCCTTCGACAAGGCGCTTGCCGATGCCTACCGCGATGGGGACCACAGCCGCGCCGCAGCCGGAGACGACATCAGCTTTGATCTTGAAGAGGCTGAATTTGCCCGCCGCCAGCGCGACCTGCTGGACGAGCCGGGCGATGCACCGGTGATCCAGCTGGTCAATCAGCTTCTGCGCCGTGCCGTGCAGAGCGCTGCCTCCGATCTTCATATCGAACCACATGAAGGCGGTCTGCGCGTTCGGATGCGCATCGACGGGGTATTGGAGGAGGTGATGAACCGGCCCGACGTGCCGGTCCGCCGCATCGTCTCGCGCCTGAAAGTCATGGCCGGTCTGGACATCGCCGAAACCCGCCTGCCGCAGGACGGGCGCATTGCGCTCTCGCTCGGGGGACGGGTGATCGACACAAGGGTCAGCTCCCTGCCCGGTCATTACGGCGAACGCATCGTGCTGCGGATTCTGGATCGCTCCACCGGCCTCATGCCGCTCGCCGATCTGGGCCTGTCTGAAACGCAGGA
The DNA here is from genome assembly GCF_048553275.1 of Pacificoceanicola niger. NCBI lineage: Bacteria > Pseudomonadati > Pseudomonadota > Alphaproteobacteria > Rhodobacterales > Roseobacteraceae > Pacificoceanicola > Pacificoceanicola niger. The sequence continues at coordinate 416,453 of NZ_JBLZMW010000001.1, read as the reverse complement.
ACGCCTGCTGCGCCGCCTCGCGGCCTTTCCAAACGGCGTGATCCTTGCAACCGGGCCAACCGGGGCGGGCAAGACGACGACATTGTATTCCCTGCTGCAACTGGCCGACCGGGACGCGCGGAATATCGTCACGGTCGAGGACCCGATCGAATACGACCTGCCCGGCGTCAGCCAGAGCCAGATCAATTCGGAGATCGGCATGACCTTTGCCGCCGGTCTGCGCGCCACGCTGCGGCAAGACCCCGATGTCATCCTTGTGGGCGAGATCCGCGACGGCGAAACCGCCAGCACCGCGGCCCAGGCCGCCCTGACCGGACATCTCGTGTTTTCCTCCCTGCACGCCAACAGCTCGGTCGGCGCGATTGTCCGGCTGCGTGATCTGGGCCTGGAGAACTTCCTGATCGCCGCCACTCTGCGCGGCGTCATCGCGCAGCGGCTCTTGCGCAAGCTCTGCACGGCCTGCGCCCGGTCGAAGCCGCTCGACCGGGAGGACAAACGCCTGTTCGACCGGCACAAGATAGCAGCGCCCAAGGTCACGTTTCACCCTGTTGGCTGTGAGGCCTGTAAAGGATCGGGCCACGCGGGCCGTATGGGGATTTTCGAGATCACCGAAGTGGACGAACGACTGCGCGCGGCCATCGACGGCGGCGAAAGCGAAGCCGCGATCAAGACCATCGCCCTGGCCCCCGGCGATACGCTGACCGGGCAGGGCCTGCAAGCTGTCGCAGGTGGCCGTGTCAGCCTCGAAGAGGCCCTGCGCGTTGTCGGGGACACGGCGTGAGAGCCTACAGCTACATTGCCTACACCAGTGCCGGACGGCGAAAAACCGGGACGATCGTCGCCGAGACCGAGGCCCATGCCACGGAACAATTGGCCGCGCAGGACCTTTTCACCTCCGAGCTGAGCGAGACCGGCGCGGCGGGAAAATCCGGGCGCCGGGCGCTCTTTGCCCGCAAGCTAATCCCCGACCTGCAGGCCGTTTTCACCCGGCAGATGGCCGTGATGTTGATGGCGGAGCTGCCCGTGGATGCCGCGCTGGAGGCCGTGCGCACGGGAGGACATCCGGCGCTTGAGGCGGTGGCGGCACAGACGCGGGCCGAATTGCTGGACGGCGCGGCGCTCTCGGATGCGCTCGAAGGCTCAGGCGCGGGCTTTCCGCCCTATTACCTTGCGGCATTGCGCGCGGGCGAGGAGGCGGGCGAATTGGGCGCCGTCTTCACCGAACTCGCCGACCACCTGGAGCAGGAAAACACCGGCAAGGCACAGATCGCGACAGCGCTGATCTATCCGGCTTTTGTCGCGGCTGTGTCGCTGCTGGTCTGTGGCATTCTGATGGTCAACGTCGCCCCGGAGATCGTCGCGATGTTCGAGATGACCGGCCGCCCGCTGCCGCCGTTGACCGTGTTCGTCATGGGCGTTTCGGATGCCATCCGGGCGCATTGGGAGATCCTGCTGGGTGGTGTTCTGGCTTTTGCCGCGCTGATCGTTGCCATCCCGCGTGTGCCCTCGCTGAAACGGGCACGGGACCGCATCCTCTTGAAGACCCCGATATTCGGCCGCCTCGCCCGGCTGGCTGAAGCGGTGCAATACATGCGCACGCTGGCGCTTGTCCTCGGCTCACGCCATGCGGTGCTGAGCGCAGTCGACAGTGCCGCCTCCGTGCTGACCATCGAGCAATTCAAGGAAGAGGCGCGGCAGGTCGGCACAGGGGTCCGGCAGGGCCAGACCCTTGCCTCGGCGCTGGAGGCGCTGAGCATCCTGCCTCCGGTATCGCGGCAGCTGATTGCCGCCGGTGAGATTTCAGTGCGCCTGGCCCGTATGACCGACCGCGCCGCGGCGCTGACCGAACACCGCCTGACCACGGAACGCAAACGCATCGCCGCCCTGCTGGAGCCGATGCTGATGATGATTGTTGGCGGCATGGTTCTGGTGATCGTTCTGGCAATCCTGCTGCCGGTCTTCGATCTTCAAGCCGCAGTGGCCGGGTAACGTTCACTCACCGTTCGCATCCGCCCCGGGGCGCAGGTCTCTATTCCGCGAAACCGAGAAGCTCCGGCGCGTCGCCGTCCCGGGACACCCAGACGCCTGCCTCGTCGATCCGCACAACTTCGATCCCGTCCCGCAGCATATGCCCCGGCCGCACCAGTTGCTCGCCCGTGGCGTGAAAGACCATGGCCCAGGTCACGTCCTGCATCTGCACCAGGCCCTTCAGCTCGTAACCAAGGGAGTCGATCGGAGGCTTTGGCGGTTTCGGCGGTTGCGGCTCCGCCTTGGGAGGCTCGGGCGGAGGAGCGGGTGGTTTGGGCGGCTGCGGCTCGCCGAACAGCGCGGGCCAGCTGCGCGGCGGCGCTGGCGGCTGCGGCTCGGCCCCCTCTGCGCGCGCGTCCGGAAGCGCCGCCAGGGTGACCGGCGGCTCCGGAGTGTTCACCTCCGTCCAGAGCACAAAGCCGGCCTGACCGGCAAAGGCCAGTAGCGCAAAGGTCACAATCCACGCCAGGATGCGCATGTTTTTCCTTCCAAGGGGCCGATCAGCCAGCCGAAGATGGACGCAAACCCGCCCAAAGGCTATAGTTGCCCGATAATACGCGACTGAAAACAAGCGTAAAAGAGAGCAGACATGCAGGTATTTCCCATCCTCCGGGCCGGCGTCGCCGGTTTGGCTCTTCTCGCAGTGAGCAGCTGTGACGAAACCCCCTCGGGCGGCAGCGGTTTCAAAGCGAAATATGCGGTCGCGCGCGACGCGCTCGAAAACGGGCAATATGACCGCGCCAAGCGGCAGTACCTCCGGTTGATCAAGGACGCGGGGCCCCTCGCCCCCCGGCTTCAGCTTGAATACGCCCACGCCGAATTGCGCAGCGGAAATTATGCGCAGGCCGCCAGTATGGCGTCAAACCTGGCGTCCTCGCAGCGCGGCAAAGCGCGGGCGGCCTCGCTCTCGGTTCAGGGCACGGCGCAGCATGAACTGGCGCTGGCATTGCTCGCGGAAGGACAGACATCCGGTGCCAAGCAGCAGTTGAGCGCGGCGCGGGCCGCGTTGGCCGAGGTGGTCAAGGACCACCCTGACCTCGATCCGATCGGGTCGCTCTCCGGGCGGCTGGCCAAGATCGACGCGCGCCTCAAAACGCTCTGAGCTATCGTCCGGCGCGCGCTTGTGCCATCTGCTGCGCCTCTGCGATCTGGCCCGGTGTCATCCGGCTGGCCAGGGTCGCGCTGAGATCGAGCGCCGGGGGAAATCCCGCCGTGCCCGCAAGCACCAGCCACATATACCCTAGCGCATAATCCTGCGGCACCACGCGTCCGTCGAAATACAAAAGGGCTAGATTGGTCATCGCCGCCGCATTCCCGGCCAGAGCCGACGCGTGGAACAGACCCGCTGCCTGACGAAATTCGGCATAGCCCGCGCCTTCGTCCTGCATCAGCAGCCATCCGGCGGTAAAAAGCGCCACCGGATCACCCGCGCGAACACCATTTTGAAGCCGCTTCAGGCCCTCTTCGCTGGTGTCGGGCGCGGCGAGACGTGGATCGAAGACAACCGCCGGGATGGCATCGGCGTCGCCAGGCGCCTTGCCGTCCCGCGCAGCCCGCCGGTACAGTTCATGCGCCAGCGCTTCATCGACCGCCACGCCAAATCCGTTTTCGTACATGACCCCGAGATTGCGCAGCGCAACGGCCAGCCCTTGATCGGATGCCGCCTCGAAGAGGGAAAAGGCACGATTGTAATCCTGCGGGACGCCCTCGCCACGGACATACAGCAGGCCAAGATTGTTTTGGGCCCGCGCGTGTCCCGCCTCTGCCGGTCCTTCGTACAGGGTGCGGGCGCGATCCAGATCCTTCGGCACGCCCTTTCCATTTTGATAGAGCACACCGAGGCTGACCTGCGCTTCCGCGTGGCCGAGATCAGCGGCCTTTTGGTAGACCTCGGCAGCGCGGGTCAGATCTTTCCCTGCTTCTGTTCCCGTTTCCAGTGCCACGCCCAGATCGTAAAGATACTGCGCCGCACCCGTCTCCGCCGCGGCCTCCAGCCACGCCAACGCAGCATCGCGGTTCTGATCAACGCCCAATCCGGCAAAATAATATTGCCCAAGACGATGGGCCGCTGCGGCATTGCCCTGTTTCGCCGCGCGCGCGAACCACTCTGCCGCGAGGGCATAATTCTGAAGCACGCCATCCCCAACCTCCAGCCGCCGCGCAAGCGCATATTGCGCCGCCGCGATCCCCTGATCGGAGGCCGCCTGGACCTGTGCGAGGTCCGCGTCAACCCATGGATCGGCTTGTTGGGCAACTGCAGGCAACGCCGCAAGACAAAGGCAAAGTGCGACGGACCCGAAGCGCAGGCGCATCACGTCACCCGGCATCATTGGCCGTCGCCCGACGGCTGCTGCGGTGCGCGGGCCTGCTCAAAGAAAGTCCGCGCCGCCCTTTGCGCCTCGGCGACCTGCTCCGGCGTCATGAGATCAGCGGCCACACCGCGCATATCCAACGCCTCGGCACTGCCGCCCGCCGCCGCGACATTGAGCCATTTGTGGGCCTGCACATAGTCCTGATCGACGCCTTTGCCCCGGATATATAACAGTCCCAGTTGATGCTGGGCCTCGACATCGCCCGCCTCGGCGGCGCCGGTCAGCAGCGCGGCCGCCTCTTCCGGCGCACCCTCATGCGACAACAGCCAGAGCGCCATGGCGGTCTGCGCCGGGCGCAGTCCTTCATCCGAGCGGGCCTTGAGCCAGTCCAGCGCCTTGGCATCTCCTGCCTGTGCGGACGCGCTCGCCCATGGCACCACCCGGTGCGGCGCCAGAAGCCCGTCCAGCTTGCCCGCGCCAGCGCGTTGTCCGAGCATCAACACCGCCTCTTCGCTGCCCGCCTCGACCGCCTTGCGGTAATACCCCAGTGCAGCCTCCATGTTCGGTGCCTGCCCGTCAAACCCGTTTTCGAGCATCTGCCCCATGCCGATCATCGCGCGCGGCAGGCCCGCATCCGCAGCCTCCGAGAAAAGCCGTATGGCCAGCTCCGGGTTCGGCGCCACGCCCTCCGCGCCAAGATAGGCCTGTGCCAGGTCGCTCATCGCAGCGACATCCCCACGGTTCGCGGCCTGCTGAAGCCAGCGAATCCCCTCGGCGGCGTTACGCTCGGTGCCATCGGCATTCAGATATTTGCGCCCCAGGGCCGCCTGCGCCGGAACCAGTCCGGCCTCCGCCGAACGACGCAGCCAATTCAGGGCTTCCCCGCGGTTCTGCGCGAGGCCCCGCCCGCTGTCGAGCGCGAAGGACAGGTAGTATTGTGCTTCGGCATGGCCCGCCGATGCCGCCTCCGTAAGCCAGCGGATCGCCTGCTCTTTGTTGGCCTGGGCCCCCAGGCCCCGCGAATAAATCCGGCTCAGTTCGAACATGGCGGGCACATGGCCATTCTCTGCCGCCGCCAACATCCAGGTCAGCGCATCCTGCGGGCTCTGCTCGGTCCCAACGCCGTCCGAATACAGCATTCCGAGGTAATATTGCGCTTCCGCGTTGCCCCGGGCCGCTGCGCTTTTGAACAAGGTGGCGGCGCGTTCCGGATCATACGACGGACCGCCCTGCGCCCGGCTCAGATAGAGCCGCGCCAACAGCACCATCGCGTCGATCTGGTTTTCGGCTGCCGCCTTTTCGAGCCACGCCGTGGCGCCGGGAAGATCGCTCGGCCCCCCACGCCCCTCAAGCAGCACCCGGCCATAGCGATACATCGCAAACGGGGTGCCCTCGCTTTCGGCCAAGACCCTGAGCCCGTCCCGCACGGTGACGAAATCGCCGGCCGCCCAGGCCTCTTCGATCTGGGTCATGGTCAAAGTCCCGCCGGTCTCGGTCTGGGCCTGCGTTGGCAGCGGCGCAAACGCCAGCATCAGGGTGACGGATAATGCAGCTTTGGAAAATGACATGGGGCTCTCGATTGTTGTGACGGCCACAGGGTGGCGCATTCGGCCTTTGGCAGCGCGAGCCTAGGCCGTAAGTCGTTCGACTTCAAACGCAAGATCCTGCACGGTCACGCAGGAATGAGCATCGCCGCCCGCAGAATCCATATCAAGCCGGCCGCCGCGCAGAGCGCCGCTCCGAACGGCAGACGCTCGGCCCCGCCCGGTAGTCCCTGCCGCGCCATGACCCGTTGCGCCAGCACAAGACCAAGTGCCCCGACGGACGCCAGAAATACAAGAAGCGGCAGATGGAAGACCCCGGCAAAGGCGCCAAGACCAGCCATCAGCTTGACGTCGCCCATCCCAAGCCCCTCCCGCCCGCGCAGCGCCCGATATCCGACACGGAGAAGGAGAAACGCGCCAAGACCCGTCGCCGCACCGATCAGTGCCGCCGCCACGCCCGCGCCGCCGGGCACAATCGCCAGCGAAAGCGTGCAGAGAAACAGCGCGGCATTGAGCAGATCCGGCAGCCGCATCCACACGATGTCGGCCACGAAGAGCGCCATCAGCAGCCAGAGCAAGACCGTATTGAGCCACAGGGCGACGCCCTGAAATCCCGCCGCCACAGCACAGAGCGCCAGGCCCAAGGCGCTGATCTCCATGTACAACAGCCAGGTTGGCAACGCTGTTCCGCAATGCCTGCACCGCCCTTGAGCGAGAGCGAATGACAGGACCGGCACAAGATCACGCGCGGCGAGACCCGCACCACACGACCGGCAAGCCGACCGACGGCGCACCACATCCTCGCCGCGCGGCAACCGGTCGACAAGCACCCCGAGGAACGATCCGATTGCCGGGGCCAGCACGATCAGCAACAGCACCGGAACGCTCATGGCAGCGGCGTCGCAAAATCAGGGCTGGTCATCGGGGGCCTCATGGTGCGAGGAATGGACAAGCGTTAGAAGCCTCCTTTATCATGTCCTTGTTTATCCGAAAGCCTATCATGACGACAGCCGACCACCCCAACACCGACCAAAAAAGCGCCAAGCGGGACGCCGGGTTTTCGCTTCTGGAGCTGATGGTCGTTGTCGTGATCCTGTCGATACTCGCGCTGGTCATCGTCCCCCGCGTGATCGACCGTCCGGATCAAGCCCGTGCCGCGCGGGCGCAGTCGGACATTGCCGCGATCGTCAGTGCGGTCAATCTCTACCGTCTCGACAACTTCCGATATCCCACGGGGGCGCAGGGACTGTCTGCTCTGGTGACCAAACCGACAAGCGATCCGATCCCTGCCAATTATGCTGCAAACGGATACATGGATCGCATGCCCGTGGACCCCTGGGGGCAGCCGTACCAGTATCTCGAACCCGGGGTGCATGGCGAATTCGACGTCTTCACCTACGGCGCGGATGGCGTGGCGGGTGGCACCGGGACGGATGCGGACATCGGCTCATGGATCCTGCAATAACCAGACACGACGCCAATCAGGACGCGGGTTTTACACTGATCGAACTTCTGGTCAGTGTCGCAATTCTGTCGATCCTTGCGGTCGGGGCCAGTCTGGCGCTGTCGCGTGGCAGCGCCGCGCGCGAGACCGACATGGCGCTGTTTCAGGCGCGGTACGAAACCGCCCGGCAGCTTGCCATCCTGGGACAACAAAGCCGTGGCCTAGAGATTGGTCCCGACGGGTTGCGCGGGACGGTGCGCGACTTCTCCGGCTGGCAGAAACCCGGTCAGCTTCAGCGCTGGCGCGGCCGCGTCACGCTCTCGGCGCGCCCCTCTGCCGGCCCGGGCGTGCCAGCGCCGGACATCGTCTTTCTGGCCAGCGGCCAGACAAACGCCTTCCGCGTTGCCTTCGGCGCGTCCGGCACCTGTGCAAGCGACGGTTGGTCGGGGCTTACATGTTCGGGCCGTTAAACCGCCTGTTCCGCCGCCGTGATCAGGGCATGACGCTGATCGAACTGGCGGTCGCGATCCTTGTGCTGACCATCGGCAGCATTGGCGCGCTGCGGGCTGCGGATCAATCCGCGCGCAGCGTCGGGGGCGAGATGCCCCGCCTGCTTGCCCGGATCGCCGCGATGAACCGTGCGGAGGAATTGCAGCTTGCCGCGCCCGCCTTCGGCGCCCTGCCCCGGACGGTCATGGTCGGCGAGACCACGATAACCTATGACACCGAAACGGAGCGGACCGAGGCGGGGCTGATCCTTGCGACCGTGACGGCCCGCGCGGACACCGGCGAAGGCGCGACCCTCGTTGTATACCTGCCGGGAGCGGGCCGATGAGCGCCGCGCGGCCATCGGACCGGGGCCTGAGCCTGATCGAGCTGGTCGTCGCCATGGCGATTTTCGCGCTGGTCGCAATCATGGGGGCACAAGCACTGACCGGCATGCTGCGCATGCGCGATGGTGTCATGACCCGTTCGAACCAGGCCGCCGCACTGGCAGAGGCCTCAAGCCTGCTGCGCGCGGACCTCTCCGCTGCGGTGCCCGTACTCTTCTACCCTCCCGGCACCCCCTTCGCGGAGTCGGCGGTGACGTTTCGGAACGGCACCCTATCGTTATCCATCGGAGGCCAGCCGTCGCTGATGGGCGGCGCGGAGGATTTCCCGCTCACGCGCACCACATGGCGAATCGAAAACGGCACCCTTGTCCGGCAAAGCTGGCCAACACTGATCCCCGCGTCTTCGGTGCAGCCTGCTCCGGCGCAGCCTGTCATGGAGGGTGTCGAAGCGCTGCGCCTGCGCAGCTACGTGCCCGAAACCGGATGGGTTGCGGGGCTGCGGACACCGGGCGCAGACGTCGCACCGGGCAGCGGCGACACTGACGAAGGCGGGGCAACCGGGTCCAGCTACTCCAGCGCCCTGCCGCCTGGGCTCGAAGTCACATTGGTCACCCGCGACTATGGCGAGATTTCAATCGTGCAGAGCCTGCAATGAAGGGGGATCGCGGATTTGTTCTGGTCAATGCCCTGATCCTCGTCGCGGCGCTCTCTGCTGTTGCCGTGCTGCTGCTGAGCCGGTCGGAGGCGGGTCGCGCCCGGCTCGAAGCCGGATTGACGGCGGATCAGCTTGCGCTCAATCTCGACGCTTTCGAGGCGCTGTCGATCACCACCCTCGCCCGCGATACCAACGGCATCGACCACCTCGGTGAAGCCTGGGCCAAGCCTGTGCCCCCGGTCGATCTCGCGCGGGGACGCGTGAGCGGAACACACGAGGACCTGCAGGGCAAGTTCAACATCAACTGGCTGGCGATCCCAAACCTGACGCTGCCGGGCGAGGCCTTTGACCGGCTGCTGGCGGGCCTCGGGATTGCGCCGGAAACCGGGGCAGCCATCCGCGCCTTTGTGCAACCGGGCGGCCCATCCGACCGGGCACGCTGGCGGCAACAGGTGCCCGCGCTGGAGGCACGGGGCGGTGCCATTCTGGACATCGGCCAGCTGCGCCAGATCCCGGGGCTTTCGGACCGCAATCTGGAGCGGCTGCTGCCCTTTATCGCCGCCGTTCCCGGGGTTTCCGCGCTGAATGTGAACACCGCCTCGTCAGAGGTGCTCGGCGCATTCTTTCCCGACATCCCCCCCGCGCAGATGGCCCGGCTTATGGCGAAGCGACGGCAAGAGCCTTTCCCCTCCAAAGCGGTCTTTCTCGGCGAAGTCGGTCTTGCCGAAGGCGACGCCGGACAAAGCGGCGGCGCTTCGGAGGATGGCGAGGAGCAAACCAGCGAAGAGCAAGGAGCCGAAGAGGAACGTCAGGCGCAACGCCGGCAGGAACTCGAACGTCTGGTGTCCGTAGGGTCCGACTGGTTCCGCCTCGACGCGCAGGCCACCTATCGCGGACAAACCATTCGGAGGATCGCCGTTTTACAGCGCAAAGGTGTTCCTGCCAAGGTCGCCGTCACGTGGCGCATGACCTTTCGGCCATGAAACCGTTTGGCCCATTGCAGTTAGACCCGGACGCGGTGCATCCTTTGCAGGAAACTCAGGGGAAACGAGTGGCCAAGGCGCGGCAACCCAACAGCAGTCCACGTGAGGACACCACATTTGTCAGGCACGGCGCGGGCAGCGCCGGGGCCCGTCAGGTTGTGCTTGTCCCCGGAAGTGCTGTGCCGCTGGTGGCGATCGACCTGCCGGATCGCTTGCGCGGTCAGGCGCGCGAACAGGTGGCGCAACGCCGCTTGGCCGATCGGCTTGGGCTGCGACCGGAACACATCGCGATGCGCCCCTTCACCCCGAGCGCCAAAGGCGAGAGATCCCCGGATGTCTGGACCCGCGTCCTGACCGCCGACAAGGGCTGGCTCGACAGCCTGCGCGACGTGCCAGGCCGGGCGGTTCTGCCCGATTACCTATCGTTGCCAACGGCAGAGGGTCTCTGGACTGTGCAAGCCTGCGAAACCGACGGGCACCCGCAACTCATGGTCCGGTTTGGTCCGCAGGACGGGCTGACTGCCCAGCCCGCGCTGGCGCTCGCTGCGCTGCGACAGGCGTCGAGCACATTAAGCAAACCCAAGGCCTGCCTGGTGATTGGCGCCATGCCAGCGGGTTTGGACCGAGTGACCGAACAGCCGGGCATCCCGATCATCACGGATATCGCGGCGTTGGACGCGCTTGGCGTCGCACGGCCCGTAACGCTCGGTTTTGGCGAGCTCGCCTGTGATCTGCGCAAGAACCCGATGGCAGCGCGGGCGCGCCTCGCTCGCCGCGTGCTGCCTTGGCGTTGGACGGCGTTGGCGGCGCTGCTGGCCGCCGTCGTTTGGGGCGGCTTGCAGTGGTATGTCCTTGACCGGACCCAACGACAAACCCGGGAGATCACCCAGGCCACGAACGCAGTTGTGCGCCAGACATTTACCGCGAATGCCCCCGTTCTGGACGTTCGGCTGCAGGTCTCCCGCGCACTTGCCCAGATGCAGGCCGCACAAGGGGTAACACCGACCGACACGGACGCACTCGACCTCGTTCACCGCGTATCCGAGGTTCTGCATGGTGGTCAGATCGTGCCCGAACTGATCGAGTATCGCGCGGCAGAAGGGCTGCGGATCATTGCCGGACTGCCCGATTTTGCCGCCGGGGACCGCCTCGCTGCCGCGCTGCGCGCCGACGGGCTGCGCGTCGAACTCCGCGATTCCCGCACCGAAGAGGGCGAAAGCGGCGTGCGTATCGAATTGGCCATCGCTCCGGCAGCGCCGCAGGCGACACAATGAGCGCGCGCCTTTTGGATATGCTGCTGCGGTTGAGCCCGCGCGAGCGCAGCCTGCTTGGGTTGATGGCGGGCGTCGCCCTGCCACTCGGGATCGGATTTGCCTTGCTTCTGCCGCTCGCGGAGGCCCGGCAGAAGGCCGAGGCGGCGCAAGTCGAGGCTTTGGCCTTGCAAGGCTGGGTCACGACCCGCGCCGCCGAAGCCCAAGGGTTGACCCGGACGGAGCGGCGCGAAGAGCGCTTTGAACCGATTGGCCTGTCCGGTATTGAAGAGGGTCTCATCGCGGCCAACCTGCGCGGTGCCCTGACCAGCATAGGAACCGAAAGCGGCGGCGTGATCGCCCTGCGGTTTGACAGCGTGGATTTCATCCGGCTGGCGTCCTGGCTGTCTTCGGCGCATCCTGAATGGGGTTATCGGTTCCAGACCCTGCGCCTCGAAGATATCGGACAACCCTCCAGGGTTCTCGCCCGGATCGCACTCAGCCCCGCCGAAGACTGAGCTTGCGCGGCCAGAACGCTGCCATCCTTTAAAACGACGGCAAGACCGCCATCCAGCGCCGCCCGCTCAGAACCGGCAGCGCTTCGGCACAGATCCGTTTTGGCGGAACGGCAATGACCCGAAGAATGCGGCACGGGCCCAGGGCTGGCACCCCGGGCCCCGCTCCGTGATCAGAAGTCCAGCGTTACACCGTGTTCGACAGTCACCGCATCCGGAGCGGGCATCGACAGACGCGTGACAACTGCGCCCTGACCCCGAGCGAACTTGCGCTCGCGAGTGAAGTCCAGCGTCAGGCGGTTGAGATCGTTCATGCGCTCATAGTCGAGCTCGAACCCATAGCTCAGGTGCTTGCTCGGGCGGCTCATCAGGACCGATACGTTCAGACCGGCGCTGCACTCCGTCCCGTCGCCATAGCTGGAGAACTCGCAGGCCACACGCGGCGTCAGGCTCATATCGGTCAGCATCTCGCCAAGCTGCGCCGCCCCGTCCTTCGTTCCCAGACCGCCGAACTCGATCTCGGCAAAGAACCGGCCGCCACTGAAGTTCGGCAGATCGATCCGGCCGGTGTCCGTCTGGCCCAGTTGCGAGGCCGAAACGCTGGCATCCGAAACCCACGCATGGGCGAGATCGAGACCGACGCGCGGGCTCATGGTGAAGCTCTCATACTCCCGCACCCCGCTCAGCGCGATACCGCCAAACACCGCCGCATAATCATAGCTGCCGGTGGCGTCGATATCGCCCGCTGCCGCGTCAAACGTCAGATCATAGCGATGTGTGCCGACGGCCGCCGAGGCGTAGTAGTCAAGGAACAAGCCCTGCGCCACGGTCCGCGCCCCATAGACGCCGCCATTCAGACCAAAGCCGTTGATGGTGCCATCAGCCAGCCCCTCCACGGCGTTCCGGCTGTAATACCCACCCCAGAAAAAGCCGTGCAGCGCCGTTTCGGACAGGAACTTTTCGCTCTGGCGCGAGAATTGCAGCATCGCCTGCGTGCCCGCATCCGCAGACCAGTTCAACGAGAAGCTGCCGTCGAGGATTTCCCGCCGCATGGTATAGCAGTTGTAGACATCCCAACCGAATTTGCCGTCGCTGCTGCCGGTGTCGTCCTCGATGCTCAAGCGACCATTGACGTCGGGCTCGGTGATCGAGCCGCAGTCCTGCGCATCCTGCCCTTCCTTCAGGCGGGTCAAAGCGCCCTTGGCAATACGGCTGAAGCTGCGTTGCTGGGTGCGGACCGTCTGTTCCAGATCGTCCTTGAGGATCTCGGTCAGCGGGTCGCGGATCTGATCGACAAGGTCATCGGTCACCACCACCTGGCTCAGCGCCAGCGCAAAGCCGTCAAATCGGCTATCCCCGGAGGCCACCGTTACGGTCGGCTGACAACTGTGCGTGCCTTCGACCTTCTCGTCGTTGATCGCACTGATCGTCAGGAGTTGCGGGCTGTCGTAGTTGCCAGGAGTGAACGTAATCGTCGCCGGTGACACCGTACACTGATCGTCCCCGGCAAGGCTAAGCGTCACATTGCTCGATGGCCGACCCATCAGGACAAACCGCATCGACGCATCGTCATTGCCACTTTCGGAGGTGGTCAGGTCGAGATCCGTCACCGCAATCACCGCCGCATCGTCATCGCGGATCAGCGCGGTCGCACTGCGCTCTGCCGCGTCTGCGCTCAGGATGGTAACCGTATCTCCCGCAGTCACATCCGTGAGCGTCAGGGCAATGGTTTCGTCGCCTTCAATCAGGCCATCTTCCAGCACAGGGACAGAGAGTGTCACCGAAAGATCCCCGGCCGGGATTGTCGCCACGCCGCCCGGCGCAGTGTAATCGACATCCGACGTTGCGCTTCCGGACAGGGTATAGGAGACCGTGGTCGCCAATGCCGACACCCGCCCCTGCGCAATCACGAACTCTGCGGCAACCGGTGTCCCGTCATTCGCCTCGGCCCCGTTGACAAGCGCGGTGACACTGACCGGGTTTTCCGCACATTGGGTCATCGGGATGTTGTTCGTCAGAACATCCGGGTCCCCGGCCTCGATCACGAATGTCGAGTAGAATGCCGGGTTGGCGCCAAGCGAGCCGTCCGCAAGGAAACCGGTGCCGCCCACTTCGGAGGAACCGAGCACGCCGGGGTTATCCGGCAGAATGCTTGTCACATCCAGGGTGCCCGCCGACGTCCGCGCGGAACTCGGCAGCCCCTCATCCGTCGGATAGTTGTAGGTCACCGAATAGGTTCCGGGGCGCGTGGCGAACCACTGGATTTCACCGGTAGAGCCGTCCCGCACGATATTGATGTCATTCTGCAGGCCAAGGCTGCTGTTCGATCCGGAGGGTCCGCTGACCGTGATCCCCCCTCCGGGGAGAATGCGCCCGTCGTCCTCGCAGTAGAAGTACCCTTGCGGGTCATAGTCCGACGCATCGGGAATGCCATCGCCATCGCGGTCACCGGTCTCGTAGATATCCGGCACGCCATCACCATCGCTGTCGGCCGGCGGGGTGGGGTTGGGTGTCCCCGTCAGGTCCGCCGTCGCAACAGCCGCGTCCGACGCCTCGTTGACGTTGCCAAACCCGTCCTGTGCCACGCCGGCCAGCACGGTCACGCTGACCTCGCCATCATGATCGGGCGTCAGGGTAAAGGTGTAGGTGTCTCCACTTCCGGCAAGAGCGGATGCGGTGCCGTTCTCGATCTCAAGGCCCGTGAGGCCAAAGCCGTTTACTGGCTCGCTGAAAACAACCGTCACCTCGAAAGGATCGGATTGCGCATCCTCCGGAACCGTCAGCTCCGCCGTTGGCAGAACAACCTCCTTGCTCACCGTCGCGGTGACATCCGCGCCGGTATTCCCCGCCGGATCCGTCAAAACGACAGTCAGCGTCAGCGTCCCGTCGCCCAGCCCGGACAGGTCGAGCCCGGAGATCTGCTCCGCCGCGCTTGCGATAGTGCCGCTTCCGCTTACGGGGGTTCCGGTGTCCGATGTGATCTCGAAGGTGTAGGCTGCGCCGACCTCCGCATTGCTGAAGGTAAAGTCAACGGCGGTTGCATTGGTGCTGTTGACCGGGTCCTGATCGAAGCCCACGCCGTACCCGGATGGCGCCGTGGTGTCCTTGACCAAGGTCGCGGCCTGCTGCGGTGCCGGATTTCCGGCTGCGTCGGAGACATCTGCTGTCAGAGACAAGGTCCCCTCCGCAAAGCCCGAGAGATCCAGTGTTGCGCTCCAGACGTTGCCCGTCACGGTGACAGTCGCCGTCCGCGCAGTGGTTCCGGTACCCGCGACGCCAATCGACACGGTCTGGCCATCTTCCACATCCGTGGTCGTGCCACTGATCGTCACTGCCGTGGCTTCCGCGCCATTGACCACATCGTCGCTCATCAACGGACCGTCGAAGGCCACGCTCGGGAGCGCGACGTCCTTGAGGCTTTCGTCCGTTACCGGAACCGCGGCATTGCCCGCTGCATCGGTCAGGACGACCGAAAGCGTAACTGTTCCGTCGGTCAATCCTGTCAGATCGAGACCGGTCAGCTGCTGATCTGCGGTGGCCACTGTACCGCTGCCAGTGACAGGCGTCCCGCCCGCATCGGACGCGATGCTGTAGCCAAAGCCAGCACCGACTTCTGCCCCGGTAAAGGTGAAGCCTATGGCGCTCACGTTTGCCAGGTTGATCGGGTCCTGATCGAAGGCCACGGAATGGCCGGTGGGCGCCACCGTA
Organism: Pacificoceanicola niger; assembly: GCF_048553275.1. Classification (NCBI taxonomy): domain Bacteria; kingdom Pseudomonadati; phylum Pseudomonadota; class Alphaproteobacteria; order Rhodobacterales; family Roseobacteraceae; genus Pacificoceanicola; species Pacificoceanicola niger. Next base: position 401,181 of record NZ_JBLZMW010000001.1, on the reverse strand, counting down.
TCCTTGACCATGCTCGCAGTGGCCTGTGCCGCCGGGTTGCCCGCGACGTCCTGTGCATCTGCCGTCAGGCTCAGTGCGCCCTCCGCCAGCGTTTCGAGATCGAGCGTCACGCTCCACGCATTGCCCGAAACCGCCACGGTGCCGGAAACGGACCCGCTTGCGCTGTCGGATACGGTCACGGTGACACTCTGGCCATCGGGAAGGCCGTTCGATGTTCCCGAGACCGTCACCGAGGCCGCTTCCGCTGCATTCGCGACGCCATCGCCCGCGAACGGACCGTCAAAGGCCAAAGTTGGCGCGACGACGTCTTTCTCGACCGTATTCGTTTCCGGAGCAGAGGCGTTCCCCGCCGTGTCCGTCACCACGACGCTCAGCGTCAGGGTGCCATCACCGAGCCCGCTTAAGTCGATCCCTGTGACCTGATGCGCGGCATCGCTCACCGTTCCGGTGCCTGTCGCGGAGGTGCCGCCGCCCGTGCTGTCAATCGTGTAGGCAAAGCTCGCGCCGGTCTCTGCGTCGCTGAAGGCAAAGCTGATGGCCGAGCCATTCGCTGCATTTACCGAAGTCTGCTCAAAGGCCACGGTAAAGCCCGCCGGCGCCGCGACATCTTTGGTCAAGGTTGCGCTCGCCTGTGTCGCCGGGTTGCCCGCGACGTCCTGCGCATCCGCCGCAAGGCTCAGTGCGCCATCGGCCAACGATGACAGATCGAGCGTCACGCTCCACGTGCCGCCAGAAACGGCCACACTGTCCGACACGCTGCCGCTGGCGGAATCGGACACCACAACAGTGACAGTCTGTCCATCCGTCAAGCCGCCGGACGTCCCGGACAGCACAACCGAAGCCGCTTCTGCCGCGTTCACCACGTCGTCGCCTGCGAAGGGACCATCAAACGCCAGTGTCGGCGCAACAACGTCCTTTTCTACCGTCGCGGTCTGGGCGGGCGCGGGATTGCCGGCGGTGTCGGTGACGACGACGCTGAGCGTCAGGGTGCCATCGCCAAGACCGCTGAGGTCAAGACCGGCCACCTGCAGTGCCGGCTCGCTGAGCGTTCCGCTGCCGGTGACGGCCGTGCCGCCCGCCGAAGAGGTCACGCTGTAGTCAAAGTCCGCGCCGATCTCGCCGCCGGTGAAGCTGAAGCTGATCGCGGCCTGGTTCGCCGTGTTGACCGACGTCTGATCGAACGCCACGCCGAAGCCCGCCGGAACGCCGGTATCCTTGGTCAGGGTCGCCGCCGCTTCGATCGCCGGGTTGCCGGACGGATCGTTCGCATTTGCAGTCACGCTCAATGGCCCATCCGCCAGTGACGCAGCATTGACCGTCACGGACCATTGGTCCCCCGTCACGGTCGCGTTACCTGGAACCGTTGCGCTGAACTGGTCCGACAGCGATACGGCCACGCTCGATCCATCCGGCAGACCGCTGGAGGAGCCGGACAGCAGAACCGCACCGGCCTCTGCAGCGTTCACCACATCATCTCCCATCAGCGGCGTATCAAAAGCCAGAGCAGGGGCCACGACGTCTTTCTCGACCGTCGCGGAGATCGGTGCCGCGGCATTGCCTGCCGGGTCGGTGATGGTGACGCTCACTGTCAAAATCCCGTCATTCAAACCCGAAAGATCAAGGCCGGTCACGCTATCCGTTGCTGTCGTAAATGTCCCGCTGCCGCTTACCGGCGTTCCGCCGCCTGCCGATGTGATCTGATAGTCAAAACCTGCGCCAGGCTCCGCTGCGGTAAAATCGAAACGGATCGCCGTGACGTTCGCCGCGTTCACTGCGGCGGCGTTGAAGGCCACGCTTGCGCCGCTCGGCGCCACAGTGTCCTTGGTCAGGCTGGCGCTTGCCTGCGGCGCCGGGTTGCCGACGGCGTCATTCAGATCAGCGGTCAGACTCAACGCGCCGTCTGACAGTGTCGACACATCCAGATCGGTGCTCCACAGACCGCCCGTCACAATGGCCGATCCGGACACCGTCGCGCCGCCATCGTTTATGGCAATGGCCACGCTCTGCCCGTCTTCGGCGCCCGTCGAGCCGCCGCTGATCGTGACTGCTCCGGCCTCGGCTGCATTGACCGTATCATCCACCATCAACGGGCTGTCGAAGGTCACGGTCGGTGCATCGATATCCTTGACGATGCTCGCCGTCACCGGCGCCGCCGCGTTCCCAGCGGGGTCCGTCAAAACGACCGAGAGCGTCAAGGTCCCCTGCCCCGCAGCCGTAAAGTCGACGTTAAGGAATTGCTCGGGGTCGGCGGTCACGGTACCCGTGCCGCTGGGAGCCACGATGGTCCCGTTCGTCACATCATAGGCCACGGCGGCGCCAATCTCGCCGCCGTTGATATCAAAACTGATAGCGCCCTGGTTGGCGATGTTGATCGCAGACTGCGCGAAGGTCACGCTTTGCCCACTCGGCGCCACGGTGTCCTTGGTCAGGCCAGCGCTCGCCTGGGAGGCGGGGTTGCCGGAGGCATCGCTGAGATCAGCACTCAGGGTCAGCGCACCATCGTTCAAGGATGACAGATCGACAACCGTGGTCCAAACGCCGCCGCTGACCGTCGCGCTGGCTGCAACACTGGCGCTGCCATCGCCGATGGCAAGTGTCACGCCCTGACCGTCTTCTGCATCGGTCGATGTACCGCTGATCGTCACGGCCGATGCTTCGGCCGCATTGAAAAGATCATCCCCCATCAGAGGGGAGTCGAAGCTGACCGTCGGAGCTACCGCGTCCTTCTCGATTGTGTCGGTGACCGCAGGCGCGGCGTTGCCGTTGGCATCCGTCAGCACGACACTCACCGTCAAGGTGCCTTCGCCCAAACCGCTGAGATCAACCCCCGTCACCGATTGCGGATCCGAGGAGATCGTCACCGGCCCGCCAGAGACAAGTCCGGAACCACTATCGGTGATCTGATAGGTGAAGCTTGCACCGATCTCGCCAGCGCTCAGGGTGAAATCCACAGCGCTTTGATTGGCAATGTTGACCAATGCCGGATCGAACGCCACGGATTGCCCGGCGGGCGGTGTCGCATCCTTGCTCGCCACTGCCGGCGCAGCCGAGGCTGCCGAGCCGTTGGCGTCTGACACCGTCGCCGCAAAGCTGATCGGACCGTCCGCCAGGGCGCTGACATCAACCAACAGGCTGTAGGAGCCGCCCGCGACGGCCACGCTGTTGCTGGCGGTCGCGCTTGAACCATCCGTCGCCGTAACCGTGACGATCTGGCCATTTTCCACGGAGACGACAGAGCCGGACACGCCGACGCTTCCCGCTTCTGCGCCGTTGATGATGTCATCGCCCGCAATCGGTGTGGTGATCGTGATGCCCGGCGCGCTCAGCGTGGCCGTGGCCGTGCCGGAGTTGCCGAGGCTGGATGTAAGATCACCCGTGGTGTTCACGGAACTGCCGTTATCGCTCAACGTGACGTCAACGGTGATCGTGCAGGAACTCGATGCCGCAACGGATCCCCCCGAATAGCTGACCGTGCCCGACCCGGCAGACGCCGTCAGCGTGCCGCCGGAGCACGAAGTCGCGGCATTGGATGGTGTCGCGACGCGCATATTGGCGGGCAGGTTGTCCGTGACGGCAAGCGATGTCGCCGCAACAAGCGCGGTGCTGTTGTCGACGGTCAGCGTCATGGTTGTCGCACCATTGACCGGAATGCTTGTCGTTGCGAAGGTCTTCTGGAAGGTCGGGACTGGCGCGTTCGTGACGATCAGGCTGGGCGATGTTCCGGTCTCTCCCCCGATGCCGGAGCTCAGGCTTCCAATCGGTTGCGATTTGGAACCGGCAGTCGTTGTCACCACGTCAAACGACACGGTGCAGGTGCTGGCCACAGAAATCGTCCCGCCCGAGTAACTGAAACTCGTGCCACCGGACACAGCGGTCAGCGTGCCGCCGGTACAGGTTGTGGATGCGGAGGACGGGTTGGCAATCGCAAGCGAGCTTTCCAGCGTCCCGGAGAAGGCAACTGCCGTCGCCGCGGTGCTTGAACCGGAGTTATCCAGCGTGAAGGTCAGCGTGCTGACAGCGCCCTGGACCACGGTGCTGGGCGCAAAGCTTGCGGCAAAGCCGGGGTTCGGCTCGACGGTGAAGCCCGCCGAGGCCGGATCAGCCAATCGCACACCGTTGCTTTGAAGAAGGCTGCTTGTGGTGGTGTAACTGCCCGGACTGGCGGCGGCCGGAACGATGAGGTTCATGGAGACTGTGCAGCTGGACGACGGCGCAACAGAGAGCGCGGACGCCGTGACGCTGCCACTCCCGCCGCCGGAGAGGCTACCCGTCGAACAGGTTGTCGCAAGTGAGCCGGTTTCTATGACCAGACCACTGAGACCGGCGCTGAAATCGGCAATGAACTGCACATCATCGAGTGTGGTCACGCTGTCAGTGTTTTGAATGGTGAACGTTGCAGGCAGCGAACCGCCCTGCCCGACAACACCACCGCCGTGGGACAGCGAGAAATTCGGAAGCGTGAATCCACGCACATCGAAGGAGGCCGCAGTGGTCGAACCGGCGACGGCCAGAGCGCCCGACAGTCCCGTTGGCGCACCGCCAGTGGTGGTGTAGATGTCCGCATTCGCTCCGGCGGGAATTGCGAACGTCGCATTGATCACACAGGTGCCAAGCGCGCCGATCGTGCCTCCGGAGAACTCGAACGCGGATGCGCCAGTGGCAACCGCCATGCCGCAATTCGATGTTGGCGTCCCGCTGAGGGTCGTTCCGGCCGGAAAATCGCTGATCAGCTCGTTGAAAGCGACGCTTGTGACCGTGTTATCCAATGCGTTGTCTATGGTGTAGGTAACGGACAGGTCATTGCCCGCCGCGACCGGGTTCGGCGACAGATCCCGGGTAAGTGTCAGCCATTCAGAGCGAATTTCCAGAGCGCTGACAATAGGTTCCACGTCAACCGCAGACCCGCCGACACTGGCGGATTCATTGCTGCTGACCAAGGAGATTTCGCCCTGAGGGGTCCCTGCGCTGAAGACGCCGGTGATGTCAAACGTACAGCTGTCGCCCGCAAGCACGGACAAACCAAGAAATACGAGATTACCCGAACTATTGATGACTTGACTGCTGCCGCCACAGAAACCGGCCGCGAGCGCGTTCACCGTCGTTCCGGTATCGATGCTGCGATAACTGTCTCTGAAGGTCAGGTCGGTGTAGTCAAGCCCTGTGGTATTGTTGATCGTATAGCGCGCGGTGAAGGACGCACCGGGAATGTAAGGATCCTCAAGGAAGACCCGAGTGATCTCCAGCGGCTCGACCGGAAAAACCTGAACAGAGGCGGATGCCGCCGGGGCGGAGATCGGCTCACCTCCGGCGGTGCCGGACAGTGTGCTGGTTGTGTTCGTCACTGAGCCGCTCGAAGCGCCGAGCGGAATCGCCACGTCGAAGATCACGGTACAGCTTGAATCAATAGCCAGAGACGCGATCTCGATCTCGACCATAGAGGTCGTCGATCCCGATCCAAGGGTCGCGCCACACGTCCCGCTCAGGCCGCCGGACAGCGTCGCGCCGGTCACGAAAGCATCGAGATCGTCTGTAACGCTGAGGCCCGTGGCATCGGAGGCGCTCTCCGCAGCGCTGGACAAGGTGATGGTCGTCTCAAGAGTCCCGCCGGGAACCACATAGGTCGCGTCGAAGGACTTCGCCATGGACACGGACGCGCCCCCTTGAACGGTCAAGATGGCCGTGACCGGTGAACCATTGACGGTTTCGGAGCCGATGACCGCGCTGGTTTCCGAGGTCGAGATGGAATATTGGCCCGGGGCAACACCAGCTGGCACTGTGAATTCAACTGAAACCGTACATGTCGCAGAAGCGGCAAGCGTACCAGTGCTCACCGTCAGGACGCCGGAGTCCGTATTAAAGAAGGGGCTGCCACCGCAGGTCGTCGAGACCGCGGTGGCAGTGCGCGTCATCCCTGCAGGATCGGACAAATTATCAGTGAACGAGACCGTGCTCATTGACTGAGTGTTCGGGTTTTCAATGGTATAGACCGCCGTGACCGTCCCGCCAGCGATGGGGTTCTGGAGGCCCGCCGTGCCGGTGTCCGCGTCGTAGGATTTGCTCAGCACCGGCGGAAGCGTGTTGTCAGCAAGAATATAGAGGGTCGCGCTGGCGGTGTTGCTCGTGAACGGTGCGCCATCCAGTTGGCCGCTCAGGGCCGTCGTCTCGTTCAAACGCGTACCGGAACTGGCCACGGAAGACGGCATCGTTACAGGCACGGAAAATGTACAGCTCTCGGCTCCGGCAAGCGTTCCGCCCGTCAGCGTCAGAACGCTGTCCCCACCGGACACAGCCAAAGACGACCCGGCGCCACAGGGATTGCTTGGAAGCGATCCGGTGAACTGGGCCCCGGTGATCATTGTGCTCAGGTCATCGGAGAAGGTCAATCCCGTTGCGGTGGCGACGCGCGCCCCGTTCCGCAGCGTGAACGTCAGATCCAGTGTCTGGCCCGCTCCGACCTGCGGTTCAGCGAACGCCTTGCTCAGCGCGACGGTTCCAGTCGGCAGACTGTTGACCGTCAAGACATCCACGAATGTCGCCGCGGGAGACGCCTGGGTTCCGGTCAGCAAGTAGGTACCAGCGGCATTCCCGGTGATGTCGAAGGACCAAGAACAGCCTGCAGCCGGCGCATAGCCGCTCATACTTGCACTCGTTGCGCCCGCATTCGCGGTGACGTTAGCGGTGCTCGCGATCCCATTGAAGAAGCAGTTGGTCACCCCATTCGGCGGAAAGGCGACCTCGGTCCCGGCCGGAAGCGTCTCGGACAGAAAAATCGACGTAAATCCGCCAGGTCCGGGGCCAATGTCATAGGTGATACGCGTCCTGGAGCCGGGATCGATCTGCGAGTCCGAGAGCGAGCGCTCTGTGGTAAACGACACGGTATTGAGATTGACAGAGGCGGTTTCCGCCGTCTCCGCCCCGAACTCCGTCAGCCAGTTCAGCGTAACGGTCTCGGTGGACGAGGAGGAAATCGCCCCTGTTGTGACTGGAAACCGGATCGAACAACTTCCGCCAAGACCAAGCGCGGCCCCGTCCACTGACAGGCTTGAGCCCCCTTCAACCGCCGTAACCGTGGCCCCGGCACATGAATTTTCGACTCCGCCACTGCCGATGGTCAACGCAGATGGCAAGCTCGATGAGACGTCCAGCGTGGTGACCGGTTGGGCCATACCTCCGTCCGAGAAATTCAGGACCAGCGTGGTTTGCGAATTGGGCACCAGCGAATTGGCAAACGAAGCCGAAAAATCCACGCCAGAGGCCTGGGCAAATGCGAACGACGGGAAAACAGCTAGAATCGCAGGAACAAGGATGCGGCGCAGGAGGCTGGTCATTTGGTGTCCCAATTTATGAATTCTTCAGCCCCATGACGCAGAGGCAAGACGGGCTTTTGACGCTACCCTAAGATCAACACCCAAATGATTGAAAGAAAGCGAACCAATCCGCAGTGTTTTTTCTGCAAGTGTGGCGCAGATGCGGAGGCCTTGTGACACACATCACATGACGCAGGCCTAAACCCTTTATAATAACGCATGTCTACGGAGGAGTGTCCGGGTCAGGCCCGTTCACACGCGGCCAACCCTCACTCAAAAAAAGTGTTTTCCGGGCCTCCGGGGCCGACGCACACCGAAAACCGGGCACCGCCATCACGCGAAACTCAGGCTTGAGAATCACCCATGCCGAGATTATGCCGCGCGGTCGCGCCAAACCCTGGCATAGTCCGCGAGCGCCGTGTTTTCCGGCGCATGGACCTCTGCGGGATCGTCCGTTGCCTCGCCACCGGCAAGCAGCGCCGCTCCCTGAGAGGTGCCTGTCATGCTGTTCGACGTAACGACCGGGCATCCCGTTGCCGCAGCCAGCATCCGGCAGTAACCCGCATTCCGCACGAACGGGCCTTCGACGATCACGTCCCCCCGGTGTCCGATCAGGGACAGACATGTCGCCGTCATCAAGGCCAGATAAAAGCCTGACGCCACCGTCCGTTCCGCAGAGCCTGGCGCAGGCTCGCCGCCTATCCACGCGGATTCCCGTCCCTGGAACGGCCCTGATTCGCGAATCACCGATGGCAACAGCATCACTGCCTCGCGCAGCACCCGATCCTCTGCCTCCGCCGTCCAGGTCGCCGGGTTGTCACCAAGCAAAAGGCCATAGGCCCGCCCGCCCATGAACCGCGCGGAGGGGACCGGGTCGCCAAAGCCGCTCACATTGATCAAGGTGTCGCGCCCGGGATCGAGCGGCACCGGCTCTGCACCAACCCCCATGACGATCACCCATGTCCCGGTGGAAACAACGGAAAACGGTGCCTTCCGTCCGATGACATGCGGCAGGAGCGAGGCATTGGAATCGTGGATTCCGCAGTAGACGGGTGTCTGCGGCTTCAAACCCGTTCGCGCCGCCACCTCCGGCAGAACCGTCCCGAGGATATCCGTCGACGGCCGTGCGGGGGCGATCTTTCCCTCAATCCCGAGCCTGCCGACCAAGGCGGAAAACCGCTTTGCACGCGGCTCCCAAAGATCCGTGTGACAGCCAAGAGAGGACACATCCGACGCCTGTACCCCGGTCAGCCGATATCCCCAGTATTGCGGATAGCTCAGCACCTGTGCCAGTCGCGCGCGCAATCCATTCTGGCTTTCCAGAAGCCAGTGCAACTGCGCTCCGAGGTTCAATCCTCCGGGCAAACGGGGAGACCCGGTTTCCGCGAATGGCGGGCGCAGGGCGTCGTAAGCCCCGGCCATCGCGTCCGGCCCGTCAAATTCATAGTCCAGCACCGGCGTCGCCAGCCCGCCCTCCGCATCCAGCAGGACCGCGGAGGCACCATGCGTCGTCACGGAGACCGCATCCACGCCATGATCGGCCTGAAACGCCCGCAGCGCATCCAGCAGGAAACTCCAATGCCCCTCCACATCGAAATGCGGATAGGGCGGCCCCGGCAGCACCCGATTGGGCCGCGTCAGCACCGCCACTTCGGACAGGGTTTCGAGCGCGACCAGGGCCAGTTTGGCATTGGTCTTGCCGATGTCGATCACCGCGACATGGGTCATGGCAAATGGAAAACCGTCTTGAGCGGCACCGCCACCGGCTCATTGTCCGGCTTCACCTCCATGATGTCCGCCATATGCGCCCACCATTTCCGCATCACCACCTGCGCCGGCAGCGCGTCCATCCCATGGTCATTCGCACGCCAGAGCACTCCGAACAGCAGGTTCGTCTCCTCATCCAGATGAATCGAATAATCCGACACGCCCGCATCCTTCAACAGGGCCACGAGCTCCGGCCAGATGGCGTCGTGCCGCCGTTCGTACTCTTCCCGGCATCCGGGATTGAGCCGCATCCGAAAGGCATATTTCTCCATCATGCCCTCCACATCGCCCAAAGCCGCGGCAGCGCAATCACACCGATCAGCAACAGGCCGATAAAGATGCTCATCACGATTCCGGGCACGTTGAGCAGGCCAAGGCCGAAGGTCACGAGCCCCATGACAAAGGCTGCGATCACCACGCCGGGAATGCTGCCCGATCCGCCAAGGATATTCACCCCGCCAAGCACCACCATCGTCACCACTTCAAGCTCCCAGCCGACGGCAATCGACGGGCGCGTCGAGCCCAGCCGTGAGGTCAGGCAAACCGCAGCGACACCGGCCATAAGCCCCGTCAGCAGGAAAAGAATGAACTTCACACGGCCGACCCGGATGCCACTGAAGAGTGCCGCCGTCCGATTGTTGCCAATGGCATAGACCATCCGCCCAAAGTTCGTCCGGTGCAGAAGCACGCCGTAAATCACCGCCAGAATGGCGAACAACACCAGTTCAACCGTGATGACCCAGAACACGTACCCCTGTCCGAACCACGCGAAATCAGAGGGATAGCCCTTGTAGACCTGATCGCCGAGGACGATGTAGCTGATCCCGCGAAACAGGCTCATTGTGCCGATCGTCACCACGATCGAGGGCAGGCCGAGGCCGGTAACCAGCACACCGTTGAACGCCCCGCACAGAAGGCCCACCCCCAGTCCGATCAGCACCAGAACCGGTACGCCGACCTCCATCTGTGCCGCCGCTCCCATCGCCGTCGAGGCCAGCGCGATGATTGACGCCACGCTGAGGTCAATCTCGCCGGCGATGATCAGCATCGCCATGGCGAAGGCGATCATCGCCTTTTCGGTGAAGTTGAACGTCGCATCGGAAAGGTTCCACGCGTTCAGAAAGTAGGGCGAGGCCAGGGAATTGGCGATGAAGATCGCCACAGCCACGGCAAGCAAAAGGCTTTCCCAGCGTTTCAGCAGCCGCGCGGCGCGGCTCTCCAACCGATCCGGAATATGTCTTGCGACATCGCTCATGCCGTGCCCTCCGCGCGCTTAAGGATAATCCGGCCCTTTGCCCGGCCGCTCTTGGTGTTGAAGGCCACGGCAATAACAATGGCGGCACCGGAAATCGCCAGCTGCCAAAACGGCGAGATGCCGACAACGGGCAGCGCATTCTTGACGATGCCAAGGAACAGCGCGCCGAGGATGGTGCCAAGGATCGTTCCGGCGCCCCCGGCGATGGAAATCCCGCCGATCACACAGGCCGCGACCACCTCAAGTTCAAACCCCCCGGCGATGTCCACATAGGCCACCGAGTAGCGCGCCACCCAAAGATAGCCTGTCAAACCGGCCAGGGTGCCCGACAGGACAAAGGCCCAGAACTGCGTCTTGCCCACGTCCAGCCCGGTATAGACCGCCGCACCGGGATTGCCGCCAACCGCATAAAAGGCCCGCCCGAGCGGCGTGCGCGCGATCATGACTACAAAAAGCGCAGCCGCGACGATCGCGATCCAGCTCAGCACTGGCAGCCCGAGAATGACCGCCCGTGGAAAGCCTGTGAACGCCGCGCTCATCTCATGGCTGTTCACCCATTCCCCGCCGGAAATCACAAAGATGAATCCTCGGTAGATCGTCATGGTGCCAAGCGTCACCACAATCGGCGGGATCGACAGACGCCAGACGAGCAGCCCGTTGACCGCACCCATCATGGCTCCCATCGCCAGCGCCAGAACCAGGATCACCGCCAAGGGGACGCCGGGATAGGCGGCGTTCAGCATGGCACAAACCATGCCGGTCAACGCCAGGTTCGCCGCAACCGAAAGATCGATACAGCGCGTCAGGATAACCACGGTCTGCCCCAGCGCCAGAAGCAGCAAGGGCGATGTGTCGTTAAAGACATTCACCAGATTCGCCGGTGCGATGAACGCCGGAAACCGTGTGGCGATCACCACCAGCAGCACCGCGATTACCCCGACAAGGAGCGCCTCGCGCGATTTCAAGAACCCGCTCATCCCTTACCCCCGATCCCGGCCGCATGGCGCACCAGCACCTCCGGCGTCAGTTCATCCCCGGACAATTCCGCCGCAATCAGCCCTTCGCGCATCACGATCACCCGGTCGGACATGCCCAGCACCTCCGGGATTTCCGAACTGACCATGATCACGGCCAGCCCTTCCGCCGCGAGTTCCGCCATGAAGGCATGCACGGCGGCCTTCGATCCGATGTCGATGCCCTTGGTCGGCTCATCAAGGATGATCACCCGCGGTTTCGTCGCCAGCCATTTGGCAATGACCACCTTTTGCTGATTGCCGCCGGACAGATTGCCGACGTCCTGATCGAGCGCCGCCGCCCGCAGGTCGAGCCGTTCGACATAGGCCCGCGCCAGCGCAAACTCTTCCGCCAATTGCAAAAACCCGTTGCGCGAGGTTTGGACCAGCGAAGGCAACGTCACGTTTTGAAAAATCGGCAAGCCAATGACAGCGCCCTGTTTGCCGCGATCCTCCGGGACGTAGACAATGCCGTTTTCGATGGCTTCGGCAGGCGATCGGATCACCCGTACATTGCCATCAATGCGCACCGCGCCCTTCGATGGCCTGGTTATGCCGAACAAGGCCTGCATCAGCTCCGATCGCCCGGCCCCGACCAACCCGTAAAATCCGAGAATTTCGCCCTGTTTGAGGTTGAAATTGATCTCGTCGAATTCGGTCGGATGGGCATAGCCCACCACTTTCAGGACCTCGTCGCCAACCACATGGTCGCTCTTGGGGAAAATCTGATCCACGTCGCGCCCGACCATCAAACGGACCAGTTCCGCCTCATCGACATCGGCCATCAGCCCGGAGCCGACATGCTGGCCGTCGCGAAACACCGTGTACCGATCCGCAATCCGGAAAATCTCGTCGAATTTATGGGAAATGAACAGGATCGCCCGCCCCTCGGCCTTCAGGCGACCAACCAGCTCATAAAGCTCTTCGATCTCTTTCTGGCTCAGCGCGGCGGTGGGCTCATCCATGATGACCACCCGCGCATCCACGGACAAAGCCCGTGCAATCGCCACCAGATGCTTGCTCGCAATCCCCAGTTCGCGCAGCGGCGTCATGGGGTCCAGGGGCGCGTCGATCCGCTTGAGAATCTCCGCAGCCTTCCGCCGCATCTCCGCCCAGTCGATCAGCCCGAACCGCCCGCGCGGCGCATGACCGATAAAGATATTCTCGGCCACGCTCAGCTCATCGAACAGCACCGTTTCCTGATGGATCGCGGTGATCCCGGCCTGTGTCGCATCCTGCGCTCCTGCGAAATGCACCGCCGCGCCATCCACCGCGATCTCGCCGCCATCGGGACGGTAGATTCCGGTCAGCACTTTGACGATGGTCGATTTTCCGGCGCCGTTCTCACCGACAAGCGCCGTCACCTGTCCGGGATACAACTTCAGTGACACGCCATCGAGCGCCTTGACCCCGGGAAAGGTCTTGGTGATCCCGGACAGGCGCATCACGGGCATGACCCCATCCAGCGCCACCCGGTCAGAGGGTGCGGTTTGCAACATCAAAGTGCCTGTCTGCCCTGTCTTGAAATCGGGTGCCCCGGGGCAGCGCACCGCCCCGGAGATTTGGGTCAAAGGATCAGAAGATGTCCTTGAACGCTTCGATATTCGACGCATCGTAAACGAACGGATCCGCCATCGCGCCTTCGTTGTTGTCATCAAGCGTGAGCGCGCCCATGCGGCCCATCGGGATCTCTGCACCCGGCTCGGCCGTCGCCTTTTCCGTGGCGAGATTATAGGCCAGCATCGTCGCCGAATAGCCCAGGTCAATCGGGTTCCAGATCGCAAAGGACTTCGATGCGCCGCTCTCGATCGCACCGGCCATTTCGGACGGCAGGCCAAGCCCGGTCACGTTGACCTGACCAATCTTGCCCGCATCCGCCACCGCCTGCGCGGCAGCCACGATGCCCACAGAGGTCGGCGCAATGATCGCGTCGAGGTCCGGATAGGTCTGCATCAGGCCCTGCGCCTCGCGATAGGATTTGTCCGCAAGATCATCGCCATAGACAGTCCCGACAACCTCGATGCCCTCGTAGTTGCCCATGACCTTGTTCATCTCTTCGATCCAGATGTTCTGGTTCGTGGAGGTTGTGGTCGCGGAGAGCACCGCCACCTGGCCACCCTCGGGCAACTCATCCGCAGCCAGCTTGATGATCATATTGCCGATCAACGGGTTGGACGACGGGTTAAGGTGCAGCTGACGGCCCTCCGGCGCCACGCCGCTGTCCCAGGAAATCACCGTGATCCCACGCTGCATCGCCTTCTTCAGCGCCGGAACAAGCGCGTCTGTGTCGTTCGCCGACACGGCAATCGCATCCACCTGCTGCGCGATCAGGCTGTTGATCACTTCGATCTGGCCCTCTGCGGTGGTGTCGGTCGGACCGGTATAAATGATCTCGACGTTGCCAAGCTCCTTCGCCGCCTCTTCCGCGCCTTCGGCCGCCGCTTCAAAGAAGCCGATGCCCAAAGCCTTGACCACCAGCGCAATGCGCACCGGCTCGTGGCTTTCGGCAAAGGCTGCGCCGCTGGCCAACATCAGCGATGCAACTGCAGCGCCCCCGAACAATCTTCTTGAAATACCCATGATGTCCTCCCTGATGAGCAATGATCTGAACCGTTTACGCGGTCCCCTGTTCCGCCGCGGCGCCCTCCTGCGCCACGATCAGCTTTACATCCGCCGCCTCCAGCATCGCTGCGGCGCGGTCGGAAATCTTGTCGTCCGTGATCACCACGTCGATCTTTTCGAGCGGGCACAGGACAAGCGATGAGCGATTTTCGAACTTCGAGCTGTCCACCAGAACAACGAGTTCATCCGCCTGTCCGATCAACTTCTGTTCCGCCTGGATCAGCAGCGGATCGGCCTCCATCAACCCGATCGGCCCCAACCCCTGTGCGCCCATGAACATGCGGCGGGCATAGAAGTTCCGCGTCACGTCATTGTCGAAAGGGCTCAGAATGATGTTCTGCTCGCGGTAGATGGCACCACCGGACAGCATGATGGTATTCTTCGAATGCTTGAGCAGATGCTCGGCAATCGGGAAAGAGTTGGTAAAGACCTGAAGTCGCCGCGACGCCAACGGATGCACCATCTGGAACGTTGTCGTCCCGCCGTTGATGATGATCGGCTCACCATCCTCGCACAGATCGACCGCCGCGCGCGCAATCGCCTGCTTCTCACGGGTTTTCATGGTCTCGTTGACCGAAAAAGGCCGCCCCGCCAGCGGCGCGAATTGCGGCGGTGTGATCGCTTCCGCTCCGCCGCGCACCCGGCGCAGCTTCTTTTGCATATGAAGCTGCGCGATGTCACGCCGGATCGTTGCCTCGGAGACCCCGGTCAGGTTGCACAGGTCCACCACGGTCACGACCGGACGGTCCTGAACCGCCGATAAAATGATCCTGTGGCGCTCTTTCTCGTGCATGGTGTCCTCCCCTTGATGCGTCAGACTGTCCAGATTCGCCCCACACGTCAATCATTTTCTCTCAAGTTCAATCATTTTGCGCCGCAACATGATTGTTTATGATCGTTATTGATTGACATTCTGACGCACTCCGCGCAACTTTGCGCCGAGGATTATCATAGGGGCCATCGCGCCCGGCGGGAGGACTTCATGCTGAAAACAAATGAAAATCAGCGACTTGTGAATGCGTGGGACGCAGAGACGGCAGCCGGGATGAGCGAATCCGAGAAATTGCTCTACCGCTCGAACCTGCTCGGCTCTGACAAGCGCATCACCAATTATGGCGGCGGCAACACCTCCGCAAAGGTCATGGAGCGCGATCCGCTGACCGGCGAGGCGGCCGAAGTACTCTGGGTCAAGGGTTCCGGCGGCGATGTCGGCTCCATCAAGATGGACGGTTTTGCCACGCTCTACATGGACAAGCTGCGCGCACTGAAGGGTATCTACCGCGGTGTCGACTTTGAGGATGAGATGGTCGGCCTCCTGCCGCATTGCACATGGAACCTGAACCCCCGTGCGGCTTCCATCGACACGCCGCTGCATGCCTATGTGCCGAAAAAGCACGTCGATCACATGCATCCGGACGCGATTATCGCCATCGCCGCCTCAAAGAACTCGCGCGCGCTGACGCAGGAGATTTTCGGTGACACCATCGGCTGGCTGCCGTGGAAACGACCGGGGTATGAACTCGGGCTCTGGCTGGAGAAATTCTGTCTTGAGAACCCGGAAGCCAAGGGGGTTGTCCTTGAATCCCATGGGCTTTTCACCTGGGATGATGATGCCCGCGCCTGCTACGACCTGACGCTCGACGTCATTCAAAAGGCCATGGATTGGTTCGCGACGCGGACGGCGGACACGCCTGCCTTCGGGGGCGCAATCCACGAAAGCCTGCCCGGAGAGGAGCGCCGCGCCATCGCGGCCCGGCTCATGCCCGCCATCCGCGGCTTTGTCTCCGGCAATCAGCACATGGTCGGCCATTTTGACGATTCAGACACGGTTCTGGATTTCGTCAATGGCAGGGAAATGGCCGCGCTCGCCGCGCTCGGCACATCCTGTCCGGATCACTTCCTGCGTACCAAGATCCGTCCGTTGGTCGTGGATTTCGATCCGGCAAAAAACAATCTCGACGCGGTGCTGGACGGCTTGCCAGAGCAAATCAAAGCGTATCGTGAAGACTACGCCGCCTATTACGAACGCTGCAAACATGCCAACAGCCCGGCGATGCGCGACCCGAACGCCGTGGTCTACCTGATCCCCGGTGTCGGGATGATCACCTTTGCCAGGGACAAGGCCACCGCGCGCATATCCGGCGAGTTTTATGTCAACGCGATCAACGTGATGCGCGGCGCATCCGCCGTCTCCGAATACCGCGGCTTGCCGGAACAGGAGGCTTTTGACATTGAGTACTGGCTTCTCGAAGAAGCAAAGCTGCAACGCATGCCGGCGCCAAAATCGCTGGCCGGTCGCGTGGCGCTGGTCACTGGCGGGGCGGGTGGCATCGGTGCCGCGACAGCGGCACGATACCTCTCCGAGGGCGCCTGTGTCATGCTTGCCGATATTGACGAGAGCACGCTCGCCGCGACCTCAGAGGCGCTCAGCGATCGTTTCTCGAAAGACGTCGTCCGGACGGTTTCGATGAACGTCACCAGTGAAGAGGAAGTGATCCGGGCGTTCGAAACCTGCGCGGTGGAATTCGGCGGCGTCGATATCCTGGTCTCCAATGCAGGCATCGCCTCCTCGGCCCCGGTCGAGCAGACCAGTCTTGCGCTTTGGAACAAGAACATGGACATCCTGAGCACCGGCTATTTCCTGGTGAGCCGCGAGGCGTTCAAATTGATGCGGGTGCAGGATATCGGAGGCTCCGTGGTGTTCGTCGCCTCCAAGAATGGCCTCGCCGCCTCTCCGAACGCCTCCGCCTATTGTACCGCGAAGGCCAGCGAAATTCACCTCGCGCGCTGCCTGGCTCTGGAAGGGGCAGAGGCGGGCATTCGTGTGAATGTGGTCAATCCGGACGCCGTGCTGCGTGGCTCCAAGATCTGGGAAGGCGAGTGGCTCGATCAACGCGCCTCAACCTACGGCACCGACAAGGAGGGGCTGGAAGAGATGTACCGCAACCGCTCGCTGCTCAAACGATCGGTCCTGCCGGAAGATATTGCCGAGGCCGCCTATTTCCTGGCGTCGGACAAATCGGCGAAATCCACCGGAAACATCATCAACGTCGATGCGGGCAATGTGCAGGCCTTTACCCGCTAAGCGGGACAGTCCGTAGGGCGGGGCTTTGCCCCGCACCCCCTCTGGGAGGAGATCCACCATGACTTATGAAAGCGCCAAGGCGCAATTCGCCGACTGGGGCGTCGACACCGAAGCCGCCATTGCGGCACTGACGCAGATTCCGATTTCCATGCACTGCTGGCAGGGCGACGACGTTGCCGGATTTGAAGCCAGGACCGGCACCTCCGGCGGCGGCATTCAGGCAACCGGCAACTTCCCGGGCCGCGCCCGCACGCCAGACGAGCTGCGCGCCGATCTCGATTTTGCCTATGGTCTTCTGCCCGGCAAACACCGGCTGAACCTGCATGCGATGTACATGGACACGGACGAGACACCGGACCGTGACGAAATCGAAGTGCGCCACTTCCAGCCCTGGCTCGACTGGTCGCAGACGTCGGGCGTCGATCTCGATTTCAACCCGACCTTCTTCGCCCACGCCAAGGCCGACGATAATCTGACGCTGGCACATCCGGACAGGGGCATCCGCGATTTCTGGATCGAACATGGCAAGCGCAGCCGCGAAATCGCCGCCGCATTCGGCGCAGCGCAGGGCAACGCCTGCGTCAACAACGTCTGGGTCCCGGATGGGTTCAAAGACACCCCTGTCGACCGCATTACCGCACGGCGGCAGCTGGAAGCTTCGCTCAACGAGATGCTCGCCCCCGAACAAGATCCGGCCCGGATGCGCGACGCGGTCGAAAGCAAGCTCTTTGGCATTGGGGTGGAGGCCTGCACCGTTGGCAGCCACGAGTTCTATCTCGGGTATGCCATTCGCAAGGGCACACTGCTCTGCCTCGACATGGGCCACTTCCATCCCACGGAGAACATTGCAGACAAGCTGAGCGCGGTGGCTCTTTCGGTGGACGAATTGCTTCTGCACGTCTCGCGGCCGATGCGCTGGGACAGCGACCATGTCATCCTGCAATCGGATGACATTCTGCAAATGGCACAAGAGCTTGTCTTTTCCGGCCTGCTGGAGCGCACACGGATCGGCCTTGATTTCTTTGACGCCACGATCAGCCGCACGGCGGCTTGGGTCATTGGCACACGCAATATGCAAAAGGCGCTGCTGCGTGCGCTGCTCCTGCCACAGGACGCGTTGAAGTCGGCCGAGCATCGCCTGGACCACAACGCCCGCTTCATAATGACCGAAGAACTCAAGGACCTGCCCTTTGGGGTTGTCTGGGCGGAGGTCTGCGCGCGGCATGACATGCCTGTCGGGCGAGCGTTGATGGCGGAACTGGATGCCTATCAGGCCAGCGTCGCGGCTCGGGGGTGACCCCCCAGCCGGGACATCAGTCCGGGTTGGGGGCACGGCCCCCTTCCCTGCGGTCGTCCCCGATAAAGTTTTGGATCGTTGAAAGATCGCAATCAGCGGTTCGCGCGGGCCAAGAGCCCCACAGCCAGAAGGCCGACCCCGATCACCAGCACCGCCGCCGGGGCCGCACCGCCAAGGTTTTCCAGTGATGCCTGTTCGTGAACCCGTGTCGCGAGCGTTTCGTAATTGAAGGGCCGTAGCAACAACGTTGCGGGCAGCTCCTTCACGCAATCGACGAACACCAGCAGCAACGCCGAGGCCACGGAGGCGCGCATCAGCGGATAGTAAACCACCGCCAGCACTTGCCCTTGCGTGCGGCCGAGCGAGCGCGCCGCCGCCGAGAGGTTGGGCGACACGCGACCCATGGCGGCATCCGCAGCCCCCTGCCCGATGGCAAAGAAGCGCACGCAGTAGGCCAGGATGAGGGCAAAGGAGGTGCCTGTCATGAACAGGCCCGGATCCCAGCCAGTCGCCCCCCAGATCGCATCCGCGATGGTATTGTCCAGCGCAGCAAGCGGAATAAGGATACCGACACCGAGCACGGCTCCCGGCGCCGCGTAGCCAATCGTTGTGACCGGCATCAGCAGGCGCGGCAGCGGCCGGCGCGACACGCGCACCCCGTAGACCAGAAAAACGCCCGCCGCGACGGTGATCACCGCCGCCAGACCACCAACCGTGAGCGTGTGCAACCCGGCTTGCCACAACTCGGAATCTCGCCAGTGATCGGCATTTGCCACCGCGTGGCTGAGGATGACAGAAGCGGGCAGGACAAAGCCGAAGGCAAACGGCAGCGTACACGCCAGTGTCGAGAGCCATGCCGCACCACCGCCGAGGTGTTTGCGGCTGACCGGACGATGACGCGTCGACAGGTTGAAAAAGCGCATCCGGCGCCGCGAGGCCTTTTCAATCAGAACAAGGAAAATCACCAGGAACAACACGACGCTGGCGATCTGCGCAGCGCCGCCCGCGTTGTTGGCCTGCAGCCAGACGCTGAAGATACCTGTCGTCAGGGTCTGCACCGCGAAATAGTCCACCGTGCCGAAATCATTGACACTTTCCATCATGGCGATGGCCATGCCAGCAGCGATGGCCGGACGCGCAAGCGGCAAGCCCACCCGCCAGAACCGGCCAAACCCGCCCGTACCAAGAGACTGTGCAACCTCTTCGGAAGCGCCGGATTGCTCGCGAAAGGCGGCGCGCGTCAGCAGGTAGACATAGGGAAAAAGTGACCCGGTCAATACGAAGATCGCCGCGCCCATGGACCGGATCTGCGGGAACCAATAGTCCTGTGCGCTGGTCCAACCGAACAGCCCGCGCAGCGCGCTCTGCACCGGACCGGCATATTCGAGGAAATCCACCAGCGCATAGGCACCCACATAAGCCGGTATTGCCAGCGGCAACAGCAGCAGCCACTCCAGCCAGCGCCGCCCCGGAAACTCGTAGCGCGACACCAGCCAGGCCGCCCCGGTGCCGACCATGGCCGACAGAATACCGACCCCAATCATCAGGATGCCGGTGTTCATCAGGTAGCGCGGCAGCGTCGTCGCAAGCAGATGCGGCCAGATGTTTTCGGATGGGAACAGCGCAATGCCCAGCACCGACAGGATCGGTGCGACGACCACCAATGCGATGACGACAGCGCCCGCGGACCACGGGTTTATGCGCATCGGGCGCGAGGGGGCGGGCGTGCTTTCGGTGACACTCATGGGGAGGCCTTCACGGACGGGAGGTTTGCTTTGTGGCGAGACCGGGTATAGTCCAAGGCCGAGCCAGTAAAAAGACCCTGCCGCGCGGGCCCGCCCGGCCAATGGCAGAGAAGAGAGAGCGATGCAGGTCATTCTTCATCTCGGCGTGCATTGCACCGATGACGACAGGTTGCTCAAGGGCCTTTTGCGCAACGCCGATACGTGGCGGCATGAAGGCGTGGCCATTCCCGGCCCCTCGCGCTACCGCGCCCTGCTGTCGGAGGCGGTCAACTCGATCTCCAGCGGCCGCCCGACGCCGGAGGCGCGGGAAATCCTGCTGGATGCCATCCTGTCGGAAGATCCCGACGATGTGAAGCGGCTGGTCCTCAGCCATCGCAATTTCCTCTGTGTGCCACGTCTCGCCTTGCAGGACGGGCTTCTTTACCGACTGGCGGAACGACGCCTGCGGACACTCCGGGGGCTGTTTGAGGAAGATGACCTGGAGTTGCACATCGGGCTGCGCGATTTCGCCACCTGGCTGCCGGCCCTGCTGAGGGACAGCCCGAATGACGAGCCCGGTGCCGTCTTGCACGGCGCCGATCCGATGCAGCTGCGCTGGTCGTCGTTCCTGCGCCGCATCCGCGCCGATCTACCCGATGTGCCGATCACGGTCTGGGCCAATGAAGACACGCCTCTGATCTGGGGTCAGCTTCTGCGCCGGATGGCCGGCGTTCCGCTCGATCGCAAGATCACCGGGGCGTTCGATATGTTGTCAGCCGTGATCGCGCCGGAGGGGATGCGGCGGTTCCGGGCCTTTCTCAAGGAAAACCCGGACCTGCCAGAGCCGCAGAAACGCAAGGTCATGGCGGCTTTCATGGACAAATACGCCCTGACGTCAGAGGTCGAGGAAGAGCTCGACATGCCTGGCTGGGACGCGCCCTATGTGGACATGCTGAGCGAGTTGTATGACGACGATCTCGACCGGATTTCCCAGATTGACGGCGTTACCCTTGTGATGCCGTGACCAATCCAGATGCGACGCGGCCCCGGATGTGCTCCGAGGCCGCAATACCCTGAAATCACCCTGCCCCAGGGCGGCGCCTTACTGGCGGGTCACAGTATACTGCCGCCCCGGCAGGATCGGCCCGGCGAGAACGGTAACCGCGCCATCCGGCCAGCGCACCCGCGCTTCTGCCGCACTCTCTGCCGCGCCCAACCCGAAATGAGCCACCGGCGCGTCAAAGCTCATGAAGCCACCGCCAAGCTGCAATTCGCGCGACTGCACTCCGCCGTCTTGCCCGACAAGAGTCACGCGCGCGCCGATGCCATCCACGTTGCCCGCACCATCCTGCAAACGGATCGCCAGACCCGGCTTTTGAGTGTTGTTGCGAAAGACAGCCAAAGGCCCGTTGACCGGATGCGTGATCATGTCGAGATCGCCATCCCCGTCCATGTCGAAGGCCGTTGCGGAAGCGGTCATCAGGTAATCCTCCAGACCGAACGGCCCCGAGGCCTCTTCGAATCCGGTGCCGGTGTTGTGGAAGAACAGATTGGAGGGCGAGACCTCGTTGGGCACCCAGGTACCATTGACGATGTACATGTCCTGCAGACCGTCCTGGTCGAAATCGGCGATCTTCGTGTCCCAGCTCCAGCCGCCCACATCAAGGCCGCGTTCAGAGGCCGTGTCTTCAAATTTCCCGTCCTGCCATTCCAGCATGACGTTGGATCGCAGGATCTGCTGATGGGTCAGTGCGATCTCTTCCGGCAGAGGCTGCCGCGCCGGTTTGAAGTGCAGCGTGCAATAGGCCGCCGGGATCGGCTGATCCGCCGGAATCAGATCGCACAGACCCGGATCGCGGCGCTGGATCGCCAGATCCTTGATCAGCATGGCCTTGCATTCGGTCTTGTACCGCCCCTCCAGTTCCTCGCAGCGCGAGGCATAGGTCGGATCAAAGCTGTTGCCGCTGCGATACCATGTCTTGATCGCCATGTTCCGCTCGCAGACTCCCCTGGCGTCGCTGTCGGCGATGCCATCGCAGTACCGCCCAAGCGGCTGCATCTTCAACGTCCGCGACACCCCCGAAGAGCGCCCCGCGATCTGCGCAAGGTAGATGCCGGAATGGCCCTCGTTGAACATATCCGCGGATTTCACCGCCATCGTCGTGGTCGTGGTGTGCGGGATGAGACCCTCCGGCTCGGTGATCATGTCGAGGCCACCCTGGCCATCGCCGCGATAGAAGTAATCGGGAACATCGAAATCATTGCCGACGATCAGGTCCTGTGTGCCGTTGTCATCGAAATCGCTGAACAGGATCGACAGCGTCTCTCCGGGAATGCCGGGCAGCGCTGTCACCTCGGCCTGATCAAGCGCGCCAGTCTTGTTCAACAGTACGGCATTGCGCGATTCCTCGCCCGGTATGCGCCGATACCAGCCTGCCGCCCAATTGCCCAAAGCGACGTCCAGATACCCATCGCTGTCAATGTCCGCGAGGCTCACCGCCATGGAGAGCGGCGCTTCGGGAATGTTCGGCACCTTTTTGGCAGGCTCGGCGCCAAAGCTGCCCTCGACATTGCGCAGCCAGTAGTTGCCATCAAGATAGGTTGCCAAAAACAGATCCTGCCAGCCGTCATTATCCAGATCCGCCAGAACAGCGTTGAAAATCGGCATATCGGCGAGATCGCCAAGATCCACGTCTACGCGCGCAAACTGGCCGCTGCCGTCGTTGGCATAGAGGTAAAGCCCGACTTCGGTCGAGGCGACGGCAAGATCCGTGTCGCCGTCATGATCATAATCCGCCGAAGACAGGCTGCGGCCTTCCCAGAACGGCGGCCACATGTCCCGCATGGTGAACTCGACCGGTTTGTCGATGCCGATCTCGCTGGCCTCCATACGGGTAAAGCCGGTCCCGGCCGCCGGGCTTGGCGGCACGAAGGGTTTTGCGTCGACGGTGATGCGATCCGCATCCTCGGAGGTGACGTGCGGCAGATCCGCCATGCCCGCCGCCTGCGCAGCCCCCCACATGTAGGGGGCAGGCCTGGCTTGATCCGCCTCGCCCGTCAGCAGGCGCAGGGCCTCCTCCGTGCGCCATTCCTGATAGGCGTTGGCACCGATCCCGGCCCCGAAACCAAGCACCGCAATGGTCGCGGCCATCATGACGGCCGCGCGCGGGCCAATCGCCTGTGTGACGATGAAGAACGAATAGATCGAGAAGCTGCCAAGCGTGAAGACCAGCGCCATCACATAGCCATGCGACAGGCCGGCCGCGATCAGCGCCCCGGCCAGCACCACGTCAAAGGCAATCGGCACCGGCATGAACAGGCCAAACAGCGTCACAAGCGCGAGAATGCCGATCCCGAACCCCAGGTTCATCACCAGATCCTGCGGCAGGAGCGTGCCCACAACCGCCCCGAGGAACCCGGCCAGGATCATCAAGGGCACGGTCAGCTTCAGAATGTACCAAAGGTTCTTGAGGTAGGCGAGCACCACGGCCACCGCCGCCTTGAAGATAGACTCTCGCTCCGCGCTGAACTCGTCCACGGCCCAGGGCACCGGTTTGATCTTGCTCGCGTCTATCTGGGTGCTGGGCAGGGCCCGGCAGATCAGCGGCACGGCGATCAGGATCACGAAGATGCTGAGCGCGATCTTGGTCACCGCCATGTAGAACGGCAGAAGGCTGAACAGCATCGACAAGACCACGATGTTGAGCGTCGGAGAGGCCACCATGGTCGACAGGGTCATCTCGGCTCGCATCCCCGACGAATACATCCCCTTGCCGATCGGCGCGACGCAGTTGGCGCACACACCCAGCGGCGCGCCGATGAACATACCCATGAATGAATTGGCAAAGCCGTTCTTGAAACTGCGCTGCCGCAGATAGCCCATGGCCGTCATGAACGCCGCCGCGAACAGCAGGCCAAAGGTCATGCCCTTCTTGTTCGTGTTGATCCAGTTGAGCGTCGAGTAATAGATCTTCTCGACCGTGCCCATCGCGGCGGTCAACGGGTATTTCGCCTCGAAACTCAGCGGATCCTCAAGCTGGATCGCACCCGACATCATCGCCTTTTCGTTGAGGGCCGGATAGCGCGAGCCCGTCCAGAATAGGTAAGCCAGTACCGCGACAATCAGAACCGCAAGGAAAAACCGCTTTTGATATGGCGGAGAGACAAAGGTGTCCATGCTGACACTCCCGTTAGGAAAATGCGAAAAACACAAAAATCACCGGGGATCAGATCAAACCGAAGACGCCCCCTGCCCGGCCGGACAAAAGGTCCGGCCCATGCGTGCCGGACCTTTTTTTTGCCGCCGGGTTATTCTTCCCGAACCTCTTCGGGAGTGATGATCACACCGCGCGAGACGACGAAGTGACCGGTCATGTAGAACGGCTTCTTCATCGTGGTCTGCGGTTCGCCGCGACCATTGTCGATCGGGTTGACGATCTCCACGTCCTCTTCCGTCGCGGCGCGCAGCTCAAAGCGATAGACGCCGTCCTGCGCATCGGCACGATCGAGCTCGTAGACCGGGGTGCCACTTTCGGCGCGGATCTGGCTGATCCGGCCATTGGGGGCGGCCACCACCATGGTGGCGTTGCTCAGGCCAATCCAGTTCTCGAACCACACGGCGTTGGAATTGTGCTGCTGTACCGGATCGGGGTTGTTCGCCCAAACCGCGCTGGCCAAGCTCAGCGCCACAGCAGTCATGATCGAGAGGCTTCGCATAATTCAGCTCCTGCAAAAGAATTTGTTCGGGGGTGGTCACCGGGGCCAATACCCCGCCCTCCTGCACCACTCTACCCGTTATCGACCAAAACACAAAATCTTTGGCGCGAGGTCAAGCATCCCAGAGGGCGGAACAGAAAAACTCAACCCGCCGGCATCGTCCGGACTTTTCGATAACGGTAACTTCTGTAGGGTGATCCGAAACAGGAAAGGATATCGCCATGCAAGAATGGTGGCGCGACGCGATCATCTACCAGATCTATCCCCGCTCCTATCAGGACGACAACGGCGATGGTGTCGGCGATCTGAGGGGGATCACCCGCCGCCTGCCCTATGTGGCGGAGCTCGGCGCGGATTGCATCTGGCTCTCTCCGATCTTCGCCTCGCCGCAGAAGGACATGGGCTATGACGTCTCCGATTATACCGCCATCGACCCGCTCTTTGGCACCATCGAGGATTTCGACGAGTTGATCGAAACCGCCCATGGCCTTGGGCTCAAGGTCATCGTGGATCAGGTCCTGTCGCACACCTCCGATCTGCACCCATGGTTCAAGGAAAGCCGCAAAAGCCCGGACAATCCCTATGCGGATTGGTATGTCTGGGCCGACCCGCTCCCCGACGGCAGCCCGCCGACGAACTGGCACAGCCATTTCGGCGGTCCGGCCTGGGAATTCGAACCGCAGCGCGGCCAATACTACTTGCACCACTTCCTCGGCTCTCAGCCGGACCTGAACTTCCATAATCCGGCGGTGGTGGATGAAATCCTGCGCACCTGCAAATTCTGGCTCGATCGCGGCCTCGATGGATTCCGGCTCGACACGGTGAACTACTATTTCCACGATCAGTCGCTGCGCTCCAACCCACCGGCACAGACACGCCCGCAGGTCATGGCGACCGACCTCTACGGGATGCAACACAACCTCTATAACAAGACCAGACCCGAAAACCTTGGGTTTCTCGAAAAGCTGCGCAGCCTGACCGACCGCTATGAAGAGATCATGATGGTCGGCGAGGTCGGAGAAATGGGGGCGCGCTCCATCGAAATCATGGGCGAATACACCGCTGGCCATAACCGCCTTCACATGGCCTACAGCTTTGCCATGCTCGGGCCGGATTATTCCGCCGCGCATTTCCGCTCCTGCATCGAAGGGTTTCAGAAAGGCGCGCCGGATGGGCATCCCTATTGGTCCTTCTCCAATCACGACGTGCCCAGGCAGGTCAGCCGCTGGGCCGGGCATGCGGTCAGCGAAGAGGACATGGCCCGCCTGACCTGTGCCATGCTGATGAGCTTCGAAGGCACTATCGGCATTTATCAGGGCGAAGAGCTGGGCCAGACCGAAACCGAGCTGGTCTACGAAGAATTGACGGACCCGCCTGCGCTGCGGTTCTGGCCGGCGGTCAAGGGGCGCGATGGCTGTCGCACGCCGATGGTCTGGGAGAAGGATGCGCCGAACGCAGGATTTTCAGAGGGCACCCCCTGGCTGCCGGTCAAGGCACCGCAGGCCGCCAAGGCCGTCGACCAGCAAGGCAACGACAGCATTCTGAGCTTTTACCGGGGCACCATCGCCTTCCGCAAATCAAGCAACGCGCTGCGCTATGGCAAGACCGTTTTCATCGACCTGCCTGAACCTGTCCTCGCCTTTCACCGCCGCGCGGCGGAGCAGTCCATAGCCTGCG
Source organism: Pacificoceanicola niger (assembly GCF_048553275.1). Lineage (NCBI taxonomy): Bacteria > Pseudomonadati > Pseudomonadota > Alphaproteobacteria > Rhodobacterales > Roseobacteraceae > Pacificoceanicola > Pacificoceanicola niger. Next base: position 374,718 of record NZ_JBLZMW010000001.1, on the reverse strand, counting down.
TGTTCAACCTCGGCAAAGAACCGGTAACGCTGACGCTCTCTGGCGAGGCGGCACTGACCGGGCCGCGCAATGCGCATCTCACCGGGGATATGCTGACCCTGCCGGGCAATGGTTTTGCCTATATCGAGAACACCGGTGATCTTAAGCTCTCGGCAACGGCATGACAACGCGCGCCCAGGCATCGAACCGGGCGCGCCACCCAAAGCGCAGACCTTTGATTGTCTGAAAATCGCGCCGGAAACTGCCAGAGTTTCCGGTGCCCACGTCACAGCAGGCTCTTCGCGCCCCAGACCTGATCCATATAGCCCCGGATCGTCCGGTCGGAGGAGAAGAACCCCGATCCGGCAATGTTCTGCAATACCATCCCGTCCCAACGGTCCTGATCCGCATACACCCTGTCCACATAGGTCTGGCATTCGCCGTAGGCGACGAAATCGGAGGCCACAAGGAACGGATCGTGGTTCCACGTCTGATCCAGCAGGCCATGATAGCGCGAGACCTCTTCCGGCGAAAAACGCCCCTCGGCCAGCATCTGCAACACATCCTGCAGGTCCTGGGATTGCAGGATCGCCTTGCGCGCATGATCCGCCACCCGGTAGCGCGCCAGCACCTCCTCTGCCGTCATCCCGAAGAGAAAGAAGTTCTCCGCGCCCACATGGTCGCGGATTTCCACGTTAGCCCCGTCCAGCGTGCCGATGGTCAGCGCGCCGTTCATGGTGAATTTCATGTTCCCCGTACCGGACGCTTCCTTGCCCGCCGTGGAAATCTGCTCTGACAGATCCGCTGCCGGCATGAGCCGCTGCGCCATGGAAACGTTGTAATTCGCCGGGTAGACCACCTTGAGATAGTCGCGGGTGACCGGATCGTTGTTGACCACCTTGGCCACATCGTTGATCAGCCGGATGATGATCTTGGCAGTGAAATAGCCAGGCGCGGCCTTGCCGCCGAAGATCTTCACCCGAGGCACCCAACCGGCACCGGGGTTCTTGCGGATCGCATTCCAGCGCGCAATCGTCTCAAAGACATTCAGCAGTTGGCGTTTGTACTCGTGGACCCGCTTGACCTGGACATCGAACATCGCATCCGGGTCAAGCCGCAGACCCATGCTCTGCTGCACCCAGTTCGAGAAAGCGACCTTGTTCGCCCGCTTCGCCGCGCGGATCTTCGCGCGCAATTCAGGGCTGTCCGCCTCGCGCAGCCCCGCGAGCCGGTCGAGATCATTTTCCCAGCCCGAGCCAACTGCCTCAGTGATTACCGCACTCAAACCCGGGTTCGACAGCTTGAGCCAGCGCCGCGGCGTCACGCCGTTGGTCTGGTTCAGGATCCGGCCCGGATAGGCCTTGTTCAGATCGGCAAAGACCGTCGTTTTCATCAAATCGCTGTGCAGCGCCGACACGCCGTTCACATGGCTGGCCATGACAAAGGCGAGCGTGCCCATATGGACCTGATCGTGATGCACGATGCGCAGGTCCGGGCCGCATTGCGTTGCGGCCTGATGTTCCGCGTCGATGCGCTCGATGATCTGCATGTGCCGCGGCAGAACCCGGCCCATCAGCCATGTGGACCAGGTTTCCAGCGCCTCCGGCAGCAGCGTATGGTTGGTATAGTTCAGACAACCCTGCGCCAAACGCTTCGCCCGCGCCCAGGCCACGTCATGCTCATCCACCAACAGCCGGATCAGCTCGGGCCCGGCCAGCGCCGGATGCGTGTCATTCATCTGGATCGCGACCTTCTGCGGCAAAAGGTCGAGATCGTCGTATTCGCTCAGAAACCGCCGCAGGATGTCCTGCAGCGCCGCCGCTGTCAGGAAGTACTCCTGCTTGAGCCGCAGCTCCTTGCCGCTTTCGGTGGTGTCCTCGGGATAGAGAACCCGGCTCAAGGTCCGCGCCAGCGCTTCCGGTGCCGCCGCCGCCGTGTGATCCCCGGAGTTGAACCGCTCAAGATCGAACAATTCTGTCGGATGCGCGCCCCAGAGCCGCAGGGTGTTGGCCCAGGCCCCCTCCCAGCCGACCTGTGGCGTGTCATAGGCCCGCGCCAGAACCGTCTCGCCGGGATGCCAGACCGCGCGCCCATCGCGCGTCTCGACATGCCCCTTGAACGGGATGGTATAGGACGCCTCGGGGCGGTCGAATTCCCAGGGATGCGGCTGGTTCAGCCAATCCTCCGGCGTCTCCACCTGCCGCCCGCCTTCGAACCGCTGCCGGAACAGCCCATGTTCATAGCGGATGCCATAGCCAAAGGCCGGACAGCCCAGCGTCGACAGGCTCTCAAGGAAACAGGCCGCCAGCCGCCCAAGGCCGCCATTGCCCAGCGCCGCGTCCGGCTCGTCTTCCACCACATCCATCAGCGATACACCCTCGGCGCGCAGCACCTCTTCGATGCGCTCGTGCAGACCGAGATTGATCACCGCATCCTCCAGAATGCGCCCGATCAGGAACTCCATCGACAGGTAGTAGACCCGCTTGCCCTGCTGCTCGTAGGTGCGCCGCGTCGCTTCGAACCAGCCGTCCACGATCATATCCCGCACCGTATGGCTCACCGCCATGCGCCAGTCATAGGTGCTGGCGTGTGCCTTGTCCTTGCCCATGGTGTAGGTCAGGTGCTGGGTGATCCGCGCCCGCAACATCTCTGCGGACATGTCGTTCAATGCGTTCATGGCTTGGCACCGTTATCGTTATCACTATTAAAGATCTGCATTAGGCCAGCCATGCCCCTCTGTCAAAGCTGCGCTCATCCGACGGGCTTTTCTTCAAGCACAAAGACGACAACGGCATCGTCCGCGATCAATGTACCCGCAAAATCGCCCACAGCCTCAGGCTCGGCCGTGTCGAAGCGCCGCTTCCAGCCCTGCCCCTTCGGCACCTGTGGCAGTATCACGTCAACCGCCACGCCGCGGTTGAGCACAACCAGCAAGGCACCCTCGCGCTCCACGTATTCCGGCGTGCCCGAGGCCATGCGCAGCTCCGCCATGACAAGCCGCCCCTTCGGATCGTCCCAGTCCGCCTGCTCCATGGCCTTGCCATCCGCTCGGCGCCAGAAGAGGTCCGTCGCACCATCCACCAGCCGGGAGCGCGAATGCAGGAAACGCCGCTGGTGCAGGATCGGATGGGCTTTGCGAAAGGCAATCGCCTTGCGACAGAAGTCAAAGAACGCCTGATCCGCCACCGCCCAGTCGATCCATCCGATCTCGCTGTCCTGACAATAGGCGTTGTTGTTGCCACCTTGCGTATTGCCGAACTCGTCTCCGGCCAACAGCATCGGCGTGCCCTGGCTCAGCATCATCGTCGCGATCATGTTGCGCCGCCGACGGGTGCGCGCCGCGATGATGTCCGGATCGTCGGACGGCCCCTCGACACCCATATTATCCGAGATATTGTCCGAATGGCCGTCGCGGTTGCCCTCGCCATTGGCCTCGTTGTGTTTCTCCGAATAGCTGACCGTATCCATCAGCGTGAAGCCGTCATGCGCCGTCAGAAAGTTGACCGAAGAGGTCGCGGCGCGTCCGTCATGGTCAAAGAACTGCGCCGATCCTGACAACCGCGCCGCTATGCCCGACACCGTCCCGTCATCCCCGCGCCAAAACCGGCGCACATCGTCCCGGAAGGTATCGTTCCACTCGGCGAAAGGCGCCGGATACGCGCCAAGCTGATAGCCGCCCGGACCGATATCCCACGGCTCTGCAATCAGTTTCACGCGGTTGAGCACCGGGTCCTGCCGCACCGCACGCAGAAACGGTCCGTCACGATCGAAAACCCCATCCGTACGCCCCAGCGTCGAGCATAAATCGAAACGAAAGCCGTCCACATGCATCGTCTCGACCCAATAGCGCAGGGAATCGGTCACCAGGCGCAGCGTAAACGGATTGTCGAAATCCAGCGTGTTCCCGCAACCGGTGTCGTTGACATAGTAGCGCGGATCGTCGGCCAGCCGGTAATAGCTGGCATTGTCCAGCCCCCGGAAGGCCAGCGTAGGGCCACGTTCGTCGCCCTCGGCGGTATGGTTGTAGACCACGTCAAGAATGACCTCGATCCCGGCGCTGTGAAACCGTGCCACCATCTGCTGGAACTCGGCGATCTCGCCGTTTTGCATATAACGCGGGTCAGGAGCAAAGAACCCGTAGCTCATATAGCCCCAGTAATTGGTCAGCCCCTTGTCCACGAGGAACTTGTCGTTGATGAAGGCCTGCACCGGCAGCAATTCGATGGCCGTTACGCCCAGCTCCGTCAGATGCTCCAGCATCGGATCGGAGGCCATGGCCAGATAGGTCCCCGCCTGCGGCACATCCTTGCGCATCCGGGTCAGCCCCTTCACATGCGCCTCGTAAAAGATCGTCTCGTCCAGCGGGCGCTGCGGTGCTTGGGTCGTGCCCCATGTAAAGGCCGGATCGACGACGACGGAACGCGGCATGTAAGGCGCGCTGTCGCGTTTGTCGAAACTCAGATCCGCCCTGTCGTCGCTCACGTCATACCCAAACAACGCATCATGCCAGATCGGATGACCCGTCAGCTTCTTGGCATAGGGGTCGATCAGCAGCTTGTAGGGATTGAAGCGGTGGCCTTCTTCGGGATTGTACGGCCCGTGCATCCGATACCCGTACTGCTGGCCAGGCCGCATCCCGGATATATAGCCGTGCCAGACATGGCCCTGCCGTTCCGGAAGCGGGATGACCTGAACCTCCCGTCCGTTGTCATCGAACAGGCTCAGGACAACCCTGGTCGCATGTTCAGAGAAGACGGCGAAATTTACGCCGTCGCCATCAAAGGTCGCGCCGAGGGGGTATGGCCGCCCGGCGCGGATCGGAAAGGCACCTGTCATGGTTTCAGCCTGCTAATACATCTGCGTAAAGAGAATGATACGCTTCGGCAGACGTTCCCCATCCCACGGGCTGCTTCATCGCATTTCGCTGCATTGCAGCAAAAACCTTCGGCTGTGCATAGAGATCGCACAGCCGCGAGACAGCATTGCCCAAGGCATGAGCGTTTATGGGAAAGAACTGCACACCGGTGGCCACCCCCCGCGCCAAAGCCGCGGGACTGGCATTGATCACCGTATCGGCCAGCCCCCCGGTCAGCGCCACCAGAGGAACCGTGCCATAGCGCAGACCGTAAAGCTGCGTCAGCCCGCAAGGCTCGAAGCGCGACGGGACAAGGATCACATCGGCCCCGGCCATCATCCGGTGCGAGAGCGCCTCGTCGTAGCCGATCCGCACGCTCACGTTTTCATGCGCCAGCGCAGCGTCCCGCACTGCGCCTTCCAGAGCCGGATCACCGGAGCCGAGCAACGCCAGTTGCCCCCCCCGCTCCAGCAGTGTCGGCAGTGCCTCAAGCAGCAGGTCGATGCCCTTCTGCTCGGTTAGGCGCGAGACGAGAATACACAGCGGTCCGTCGGCTTGCGGCAGGTCGAATTCCGCACGCAGCGCCGCCTTGTTCGCCGCCTTGCCCTTCGGTGTCTTGTAGGGCTTGATCTCCGGGTCGGCCTCCGGGTTCCACACGCCGGTGTCGATACCATTGACGATGCCGCTCAGCACGGCTTGCCGGTCCCGCAACACGCCATCCATGCCGATGCCGAACTCTTCGGTCAGCAGCTCTTCGGCGTAGGTCTGGGACACGGTGGTGATCCGCGCCGCACCCATAAGCCCGGCCTTCAGCGCGGAAATCTGGCCCCAATATTCGTAGTGATCGGGCGTAAAACGCCAGTCATCCAGCCGCAGGGACGCCATGCGCTCCGCCGCCGCGTTGCCATGAAAGGCGATGTTGTGGACGGTAAAGATGAACGGAACGGCGCACTCACGGGCAAACAGGTACTCCGGCACGAGCCCGGCCTGCCAGTCATGGCCATGGATCACCTCTGGCACCCAATCCCCGGCCTGACCCGCCGCGATTTCGGCGGCCACCCAGCACAGCGCCGCGAAGCGTTCCGGGTTGTCCGGCCAGTCCTGCCCCTGCGGCGTCAGGTAAGGCCCGCCTTCGCGCTCATAAAGATGCGGTGCCTCCACCACCAAGAGCGCAAGCCCCGAAGCATTGGCCGACAGCAGCCGCCCCGCCCCGCCAAAGAGATCGTCCCAGGCCGCGACCTCCCGGACGGTCTCCAGCTTTCCCATCACCCCCGGATAGCCCGGCAGCAGCGTGATCATCTCGTCCCCAAGCGTGGCAAGCGCCCCGGGCAACGCACCCACCACATCCGCCAGCCCGCCGGTCTTTACCAGCGGGACGGCTTCGGAGGCGACGGAAAGAATACGGCTCATAGGCTTGCGGCTCTCCTGTCCAGCATGTCCTGCGTGATCAATGTCGTGCCCCGCTCCGTGACGCGGAACCACTTGGCGTCTTCAGTCGGATCCTCCCCGACAACAAGCCCCTCCGGGATGATCACGCCACTGTCGATCACCACACGCCGGAGCCGCGCCGAGCGGTTCACCACCACACGCGGCAACACGACGGCCTGATCCAGCACCGCGTAGGAATTGGTGTGCACATTGGTAAAGATCACCGAATTGCGCACCTCCGTCCCGGAAATGATGCAGCCGCCGGACACCATGGAGGAAATCGCCATCCCGCGCCGGTCGCGTTCGTCATGGATGAATTTCGCGGGCGGGGTGCTTTCGGAATAGGTCCAGATCGGCCAGCTCTTGTCCCACAAATCCAGTTCCGGCGTGAAATCGGTCAGGTCGATGTTGCTCTCCCAGAACGCATCCACCGTCCCGACATCCTTCCAATAGGCCGGAGCGCCCTCGGCCCGCACGCAGCTTTCATCAAAGCGATGCGCCATGGCCTTGCCGTTCTTCACGATGTCCGGGATCAAGTCGTTGCCGAAATCATGGCTCGAATTGGGATCCTCCGCGTCCTTCTCCAGCAAGTCGCGCAGGAAGGACCATTTGAAGACATAGATCCCCATCGAGGCCAGCGCCTTGTTCGGGTCTTCCGGCGTTGCGGGCGGGTCGGCCGGTTTTTCGAGGAACGATGTGATCTGCCCGCCGGCATCCGTCGCCATCACGCCAAAGGCCGTCGCCTCCTTGCGCGGCACGGTCAGACATCCAATGGTCACATCCGCGCCCGTCTCAACATGCTGGCGCAGCATGATCTCGTAATCCATCTTGTAGATGTGATCACCCGCCAGAATAACAACGTAATCAATGCCATAGCTGTCGACGATGTCGATGTTCTGGGTCACCGCATCGGCCGTGCCCATATACCAGTTTTCATTGCCGGACCGCTGCGATGCCGGCAGGATATCGAGGAATTCGTTGCGTTCGGCACGGAAGAAGTTCCAGCCGCGCTGCATGTGCCGGATCAGACTGTGCGCCTTGTACTGCGTCGCAATCGCCATCCGCCGGATGCCGGAATTCATCGCGTTCGACAGGGCAAAGTCGATGATCCGCGTCTTGCCGCCAAAGTAGACGGCCGGTTTCACCCGCCGGTCGGTCAACTCCTTCAAACGGCTGCCCCGGCCTCCCGCCAGAACAAAGACCATCGACCTCTGTGTCAGTCTCGTCGTTTCCATGCTCACCCTCCTCCCAAAGTCAGTCAGTCTGTCTGGCGCAGCCGCAGCACCACCACCGACAGCGGCGGCAGGGTCAGGGTGACCGAGGCGCTCTTGCCGTCGCAAGGCTCTGCAAGGCTGTCGACACCACCAAGGTTGCCGCGGTTGCCGCCACCGTAGATCTCGGAATCGGTGTTCAGCACCTCTTCCCAATGCCCCGGTCGCGGCACGCCAATGCGGAAATTCTCTCGCGTGACTGGCGTAAAATTGCACATCACCACCACCGGCGCGTCTCCGGTCCGGCCAAAGCGGATGTATCCCAGCGTCGACTGCTGCGGATCGCCGTTCAGCCACTCGAAGCCCTCCGGCTGACAGTCGTTCACATGCAGCGCGGGGGTGCCCCGATAGAGCGTGTTGAGATCACGCACCAACTGCTGCATCCCGGCATGTTTCGGCGTCTCCGCCGCGCCCCAGTTCAGCTCGCCATTGTGGTTCCACTCTTCGGGCTGCGCAAACTCGCAGCCCATGAACAACAGCTTCTTGCCTGGATGCGTCCACATGAAACCGTAATAGGCCCGCAGGTTGGCGAATTTCTCATCCTCGCTGCCCGGCATCTTCGCCAGCATCGAACCCTTGCCATGCACCACCTCGTCATGGCTGATCGGCAGGATGAAATTCTCCGAAAAGGCGTAATGAATACCGAAGGTCAGATTGTCCTGATGGTATTTACGATGGATCGGATCGCGCTGCATGTAGCTCAGCGTGTCGTTCATCCAGCCCATGTTCCACTTGTAGCCAAAGCCCAGCCCGCCGAAATTCACCGGACGCGAAACGCCGGGAAAGGAGGTGCTTTCCTCCGCCACCGTCAGCGCATCGGGAAAGGCGCCATAGACCGCGACGTTCATTTCCTTGAGGAACTCGATCGCCTCGTAATTCTCGCGCCCACCATCCTTGTTGGGGATCCACTGCCCCTCCGGACGGGAATAATCGCGGTAGAGCATGGAGGCCACCGCATCGACGCGCAGCCCGTCGAGATGGTATTCTTCCATCCAATACAGGGCGTTGGAGACCAGATAGTTCTTCACCTCCGTGCGCCCATAGTTGTAAATCAGCGTGTTCCAGTCCTGGTGGAACCCCTCGCGCGGATCTTCATGCTCATAGAGCGCCGTGCCATCGAAACGCGCCAGCCCATGATCGTCGGTTGGAAAATGGCCCGGCACCCAATCCAGCAAAACGCCGATTTCCGCGTCATGCGCCGCCTCGATCAGATCGCGGAACTCATGGGGCGGACCAAAGCGGATCGTGGGTGCAAAAAGCCCGACCGGCTGATAGCCCCATGAGCCATCAAACGGAAATTCCGATACCGGCAGCAGCTCGATATGGGTAAAGCCCATATGCTTGACGTATCCAATAAGATCGCGCGCCAGCTCCTTGTAGGACAGCGGCCTGCCCTCCTCGTCCCAGCGCCGCCGCCACGATCCCAGATGAACCTCGTAGATCGAGATCGGCGCCTCGCGCGAGGCCCGCGCCTGCCGCGTGTCCATCCAATGGCCATCGGCCCAGCCATACCCCGCGATATTGCGCACCACGGAGGCCTTCTCCGGCGGGTGCTGCGAGCCGAACCCGACCGGGTCCGCCTTCAGCCGCAGAGCGCCATCCGCCCCCTGCACCTCAAATTTGTAGAGATTGCCCTCGCCGACATCAGGGACAAAGACTTCCCACGATCCTGTCGTGCCCACGCGCCGCATCTCATGCGCCTTGCCATCCCAGCCGTTGAAGTCGCCTACAACCGCAACGCGCTGCGCATTCGGCGCCCAGACCGCGAAATGCGTGCCCATCACGCCCTCATGTTCGAGCACATGCGCGCCGAGCGCCCGCCACAACTCGCGGTGCGTGCCCTCGCCCATCAGGTATTGATCGAAATCGGTCAGGATCGGGCCAAAGCCGGCCTTGGTCGCAGCGTCGTCCAGAGGCTCAGCCCCGGCTTTCGGTCCGGTCTTCTTTGCCGCCATGTCCAGTCCTCCCCAAACGGTTTTGGCCCGTGTTAGCGCAAATGCACTGCAGTAAAACCGGCGATCCGCCGTTCGGCCAGAGTCCGCCTTTTGGCCCTGTCATTTTCAGTACAGTAGACCAAAGCGTTAAAATGTCACGTGTTTCCCACGCCCCGGCGGCGCGCAGCCCGATTGCTTCGCTACGCAACGAGTACGGGCGTCACAGCGCCTGGGCCCAGTGCGCCGCGACGCGCGCTGCTTCCTTGAGGTGATCCTCTTGCGTCAGCCCTGTCACACGCTTGCGCGGTTTGAAATCGTGATCGCCATCGTTCAGCCAATGCACGGTGATCTGTTCGGCAAGGACATAGCCCGCGACCTCGGCCTGCGTCCCGAACGGATCACGCGTGCCCTGGCAGATCAACGTCGGACAAGCCATGTTTTCCAAATGCGCGGTTCGCAGTGTCTCCGGCTTGCCCGTGGGATGGAATGGATAGCCAAGGCACAACAGCCCCTGGACCTGCCCTGGTGCGTGGAGATCCCCGGCAATCAGGCTCGCAACCCGGCCGCCCATGCTCTTGCCACCGATGATCAGCGGCCCATCACAATCCAGCGCCGCGATGGCCTCCCGAAACTCGTCCTCAAGCAGATGCACTTTCGGCGGGGGGCGCCGCGACCCGCCGCTCCGCCGCGCAGCCATATAGGCAAACTCGAAGCGCACAACGCGCAACCCCTCCGCGGCCAGCGCCCCGGCGATGCCGGTCATGAACGGCGTATCCATCGCCGCACCGGCCCCATGGGCCAGCAGCACCGTCGTGCCCGCCCCCTCACCGGTTCGCAGGACCGTCACCGGCTCACTCTGCCGCCGCAACGGCCAGCGCGGCCATCTTCAGGATCGCTTCATGAGTCCCCGCAACCGCGATGAACCGTGCGTTGTGACAGAACTTCGCCCCCGTCACCCCAGACGCCGTCTCCAGCGCCTCATCGCTCAACCCCGCCCAGGCCTCCGGCAAATCGGCGCGGCTCTCGAAGGTGTCGCCACCTTTGCGGATTGTCGTCAGGGCCCAATCCTTGTCCCTTGGGTGCACCACGAATAGCAGGTGATCGGCGGCAGCCTTTTCAACCGCCGCGCGGAACGGCATGCCCATCGGCAATTCAAGCACCCTGGACGTGCCAGCCTGCGCAATCGCCGCCATCACCATGGCCTCCGCCCGCCGCTTCGCTGCCTTGCCCCGCACTGCCGCCTCGACAAAGGCCCGCGCAATCGGCAGCGCCGCCATGAAGGCATCATCGTCTGCCTCGGCGCTGCGGTCATCGAACGCGGGCTTCAGGGTTTCCAGCAGCACAGGCAGCGTCATCCCGGCCAGCGGCCCGGCCACCCCAGGCTCGATCGCACCATTGTCGAGCAGGTCGACGGGGAGCACAAAGCCCGCGTCAATACTCTGATGCACCGCCGCGACATCCGGCTCCGGCACGCCCTGCGACCGCAGATAGGCCTCGCCGAAATGCCGCCAGATCAAGCCAAAGGAACTGTACGGCTGGCCATCGTCGCGCAGCGGGTTCGGGCGTTGGTGATGATCGAAAATCGCGGCTTCCGCCTCATAGGCCCGGCCCACGTCATAGATGATCCGGCCCTCTCCCGGCGAGATCCACGCCGGATCCCGGCTGCGCACGAGTGCCGCGTCCGGATAAAGCCGCGTCAGGATCACCGACGACAACAGCTCGTCCGCGTGAAACCCGCCGGAATGGGTGACGAGATGGGTGATGCTCATAGGGCCGCCTGCCTTCGCGCTGATCGTCCAAAAGACGCGCGGCCGGAATAGCCGCCGATGCTGAATCCGAATTCCCGAGGAGTGGACGCGATGGCTTGCCCGCCTGACAAGCCCTTGCGCACCGAAGGTCGGAAAATCCACGGAGAACTACTGCAGAACCAATCCCCGGCGCAAGCAATCAGCGTTGGTCATGCGCCGTATGACGCCACGTGTTTCTCACGTGACAACCCGGGTGACGTTACATGGGACTCGGGCCAAAGACCCCGCGAGGTCGACTTGCCCCAATAGATTGCCCCTCAAGCCTGCGATGCTTCCAAATACTGAATGGGCGCGGTCGTTCTGATAGCGGTTTCCGGTATCGCTGAAACGCGCGGTGCGGTCCACGAAACCAGAAGAACGGAATAATTTCGCGTGCTCTCGTCGAGTACAGTCCCGTCAAGATCACAAGCCGGGTCAGCGACCGCATCAGGCACTTGGTTCTCCAACAACCGTTCCCCGGATGCGCCGCCTTTCGATTGGCTTGACCGCCGCAGTGAAGCCATGGCTCCAGGCCCGATCCGCGACATCCGGCGCGATCATATCGTGAGGCACGCACCTATCGCTTCCGGAGCAACGCTTCCGGAGCTGGAGCGCACCGGACGGTTCGAGGACACTTTCACGGATACTCTGGACGGCCTGACCTCAGGGGTCGCCATTCAGAAAATTCGGCACCTCAGCGACTTAAGTTGATATCAGAGCCGGATCTCCAGCCGGACATCGCCTGCTCCCCGCGATCTTCCTCGATCAAATCCCCTTCGGCAGGATTGTTATCGCCGGTTCACGTGGTGCGCTGACAGATCGCCCGATCTTCGCGGGATATCTTCTCGCACTTCCGAGTGACCGGAAAATAGCGAATTGATTTTGCTTATACTTCCGAGATCTCGCGAGGCAACGGCTACCAGTGCCTCAACACGCTCAGTGCGTCCACGCGCCCTTGCGATCCACCGCGAAGTTCTCGGCATAGCCGCGCGGCCGCACGTTCGGGCGACGCTTGTTCGGCTCCATGACCTGCGCATCGATGCCATGCTCCCGGGCGTAGGCCTCGGCGGCGTCCTTACTGTCGAACCGCAGGCGCACCTGGCTTTGCGTGTCATTGCTCGACGTCCAGCCCATCAGCGGATCGACCTCGCGGGCGCTGGCCGGAGCGAATTCCAGGATCCACACCTTCGTCTTGCCCTGTCCGGAGGACATGGCGGTCTTGGACGGCTGAAAAATACGTGCGCGCATGCTGGGTCTCCATCTGTGCGATCCGCGTGGGCGGACTGCCGGAACTCATATATCAAGGCCGGTTATCATAGATTTGCGCATCGGGAGCAAGCGTTCCATCCGCGTCATTTGTTCAAATCGTCGGGCCCAGACGGTTAACTACAGCAAACGAAAACCGCGCACCGATGCCGAGCAGCAATCAACCTGTCCAGAGCCTAATGCCGCAATCGGTTGTCCATCCACCCCAGCGCGTCGTCGAAGGCGTAGGTGACATAGAGGTTATCCATATCCTCTGCGCCATGCCCCGCGACGACTTCCTGTAGCATCCGCATGATTCCGTAGCCTACTTCCGAATCGACCACGAACGCCCGCAGCGCGCCCAACCGCTCCGGCCGCGCCATGCAGCCCGGCGCCTCCCGGCGGCATCGGCCAAGGTCATAGGTTTCGAAATCGAACCCACGAAAGTCCCACAATGTCGGCATCCGCAGATTCAGGCCCGGCGTTTCGGCGACCCGCTCGTGCACCGCGACAACGGCCTGTTTGTCGATTGTCTCGCCCGGCTTTAGCTGGATATAGGCCGCGCCGCTTGGCAAAGATCCGAAGTGGAGCTCAACCCGCTCGGCCGGAGCGCGATCTGGATGGGGTGCAGTCTGGCCTGTGCCTTGGCCTCTGTGCATGACGATTTTCCCGGATAGAGATGGTGAAAGTGATCTGCAGCTGATCTGGCAAAAGGTTTCGCGCCCGACAATACACGCTATAGGTGTTACGCGACGTCACAAAATCTATTCAAGCAAAATGCGGCAGAACGGATACAGGTTTAGCCGAAGCCTACCGATAATAGGTCCGCCGAGGGGCCACGGTCGTAGCAAAAATAGCCGACCTCCTATAATGTAGACAACCTCTAGGGGCAGAGCGGACGCCGTACGACAGATCCGGGCCATTGATCGCAACGTCAGCGCACCCGGCCGGGATCAACCCCAATGTGCCGCCCTTTCTCGGCGGCATGAACACGTAAATCATCGGCTGTGGAGAGCGCCGCGCATCGCCCGCCCCGTGTTGCGCCATAAGGCGTCTGCATTGAAGGTCACGACACCAATGCTGACAGCCGCTGTCACCAGTGGCCCTTGCATCCGCAGCATCCCGTGCCACATTTGGCACTCAAGGAGACGCCCGATGCACAATAACAATCCTCAAAACATGCCAGTCCTGCACGCCGCCGCCCCGGATGTGCGCGAACGGGAAAAGCTCGAGGGGGGCAAATCCTTTGTCATGCACACGGAATTCAACGCGGCAGGCGATCAGCCGACGGCGATTGAAGAACTGGCAAGCGGCATCAAGACGGGCGAACGCGATCAGGTCCTGCTCGGCGCGACCGGCACCGGCAAGACGTTCACCATGGCCAAGGTGATTGAGGAGACCCAGCGCCCGGCCATCATCCTTGCCCCGAACAAAACGCTCGCCGCCCAGCTATATGGCGAGTTCAAAGGCTTCTTCCCGGACAACGCGGTCGAATACTTCGTATCCTACTACGACTATTACCAACCCGAGGCCTACGTTGCGCGCTCGGACACTTACATCGAAAAAGAATCGCAGATCAACGAACAGATCGACCGAATGCGCCACTCCGCCACCCGCGCGCTTCTGGAACGTGACGACGTGATCATCGTGGCTTCGGTCTCCTGCATCTATGGCATCGGTTCGGTCGAAACCTATGGCGCCATGACGCAGGACCTTTTCGTCGGTCGCGAGTACGATCAGCGCAAGATCATGGCCGACCTCGTCGCCCAGCAATACCGACGCAACGATCAGGCGTTTCAGCGCGGCAGCTTCCGCGTGCGCGGCGACAGCCTCGAAGTCTGGCCCGCCCACCTCGAAGATCGCGCGTGGAAGCTGTCCTTCTTCGGCGAAGAGCTTGAGGCGATCACCGAATTCGATCCGCTCACCGGATCGAAGACCGACACCTTCGAGCGCATCCGCCTCTACGCGAATTCGCACTATGTCACGCCCCGCCCGACGATGAATCAGGCGGTCATCCACATCAAGAAAGAGCTGCGCCAACGGCTCGACCAACTTGTCGGCGAAGGCAAGCTGCTCGAAGCCCAGCGCCTCGAACAGCGCACCAATTTCGATATCGAGATGCTTGAGGCCACCGGCGTCTGCAACGGCATCGAGAACTACTCGCGCTACCTCACCGGCCGCGCCCCCGGCGAGCCGCCCCCCACGCTCTTCGAATTCATTCCTGACAATGCCATCGTCTTTGCGGATGAGTCCCACGTCTCCGTCCCGCAGATCGGTGCCATGTACAAAGGCGACTATCGCCGCAAATTCACGCTGGCCGAACACGGCTTCCGCCTGCCGTCCTGCATGGATAACCGTCCCCTGAAGTTCGAGGAATGGGACGCCATGCGCCCGCAATCCATCTTCGTCTCCGCCACCCCGTCGAAATGGGAAATGGATCAAGCCGGCGGCGTCTTTGCCGAACAGGTCATCCGCCCCACCGGCCTGCTCGATCCCGAAGTCGAGATCCGACCGGTCGACATGCAGGTGGACGATCTGTTGGACGAAATCCGCAAGGTCGCCGCCAGGGGCATGCGCACGCTGGCCACCACCCTGACCAAACGCATGGCCGAGGACCTGACCGAATATCTGCACGAACAGGGCATCAAGGTGCGCTACATGCACTCCGATATCGATACCATCGAGCGCATCGAGATCCTCCGCGACCTGCGCCTCGGGGCCTTCGACGTGCTCGTCGGCATCAACCTGCTGCGCGAGGGGCTCGACATTCCCGAATGCGGGCTGGTCGCAATCCTCGACGCCGACAAGGAAGGGTTTCTGCGCTCGGAAACCTCGCTGATCCAGACCATCGGCCGCGCAGCGCGCAACGCCGAGGGCCGCGTCATCATGTACGCCGACCGCATGACCGGCTCCATGGAGCGGGCGCTAGCCGAAACAAACCGCCGCCGCGAAAAGCAGATTGCTTACAATGAGGAACACGGCATCACCCCGGCGACGGTCAAAAAGAACGTCGAGGACATCCTTGCCGGGCTGTATCAGGGCGACGTGGACATGAACCGTGTCACCGCCAAGATCGACGACAAATTCTCCGGCTCCAATCTCAAGGCGGTTCTGGATGGACTGCGCAACGACATGCGCAAGGCTGCCGAAAACCTCGAATTCGAAGAGGCCGCACGCCTGCGGGACGAGGTCAAACGGCTGGAGGCGGTCGATCTGGCGGTTTCGGACGATCCCCTGGCGCGGCAACAAGCCGTCGAACGTGCCTCCGCCGAGGCCGTAAAGGCCAAGGGGCGCTCAACAGCCGGCAAGCCGGGCCAAAGGGGGGGAGTGAAACGGCGGAAACGGTGACTTAAACATTCGAAATGTACAGATCATAGTCATTCGATTTCAGGAGATGATATGATTAAATGTATATACAAAGTCCTTGATAGGTTCTTTTTTCTACTCGCTTCCGGTATATTCATTCAGGTACTCGATACTGTAAAATTAGAGCTATCTGAGAATTCAAGCGACGAATCCGAGCTTTCAGACCGAACCTGGCAGCCCCTATCGATTATCCAGCACGGAACGGCAATCACGAGCCGCGCTGGAATTTTGTTGGGATTCCTCTCGCTGATGTCGATCTTGACTACAAACATTTACATTCAGCTGCCCGACGACGACCCGTGGAGAAACCCTACTCTTTTTGTATTCTCTGTTTACTTTTTCTGTATAATTCTCTGCCTGCGGTGCATACGCGCCATTGGCTTTGATGAATTCACACCTACCAAGAGCTTGTCCAATAAATTGAAAGATGACAGTTTTTTCCCTCATGATCGAAAATACTTGGGTGACATTTGTTTGCGTTACTGCTTGTACCGGTGGGCACTTGTGTTAGGAATTTTGATCAGTATTTTGTTTTTCCTAGGCACCATTCTCGCAAGCACAGTCCGGATCGTGTCGTAATTATTAGACCCACACCACTCAGAGGCGAATAGCTTGACCGAAATACAATCGAAAATTTGCAATATAGCACTCGTGCTGAGTGCAACCCACCTTCTCGCCACTCCAGCCCTTGCCTGGGAAGAGCCTCAGCGCGGTACCGCCGCCCGTGGACAGATCATGTCTGCCATTCGTCCGCATATCGAATGGACGCTTGGCGCGCCTGTAGAGTTCGTCGTTCAGGATTTGCGACGCGACGGCGACGCGGCCTTTGCCAGCCTGATGGCCCAGCGGCCGGGCGGCGCACCGATCAACCTCTACAACACCCCCGGCGCCTTGCGCGGTGAGATTGATCCCGAGTACATGGACGGTTCCGCCGTGCAGGCTTTGCTGCAGAAATCAGGCGACACATGGGTCGCCGTCCATCATACCATCGGCGCCACGGAAGCGTGGTGGCACTGGGAAGAACACTGCCCGATCTGGCACCGCGTCATTCCTGAGGCTTGCGGCGGCTAACCGGTCCGCGCCTCCCTTTCAACACGTCCGGGAACCATTTCGTGAACTCCGGGTTGTGTGTGCAGACGAACAACACACACAAGAGCGGAGTTCAAACAATGGAATATGGTCTTCTCGGTCTTCTGATCCTTATCGCTGATCTCTACGCAATTTATCAGGTCCTGACCTCGGGCGCCTCCACTGTCGCCAAGATTATCTGGACCCTTGCCATTCTGATCCTGCCGGTTCTCGGCTTTATCGCGTGGCTTGTTGCCGGTCCGCGAGGCCGCGCCGCGCGGGTCTGACAGACTGCACATTCTGCGAACTGACCGTGGGCCTCCAATCGGGGGCCCATCGTCGTATCCAGCCTGAGAAGACATCCCCGATTGCGGATCGCGCGTCGTTCCAGCCGGCCTGCGGAACAAGCCGACCAATTTTCCCTTGATTTCGATGGTCTCCGCGGCCTTAACCTGATCCGGCACATCTGGAACGGACGACTTTATGCCCCTCACTGCTTTTGATCACGTCAACATCCGCACCACTAACCTTGCGGCCATGGTTGACTGGTACGGTCGCATTCTCGGCCTTTTTCCGGGCGCTCGGCCGCCATTTCACATCGGCGGCGCATGGCTGTATCTCGGGGATCAGCCCTTTGTGCATCTTGTCGAGGTTGTGAGCGATCCACAGTCCGGGGGCGACATTACGCTGGAACATTTTTCCTTCCGCGCTCAGGACATGCCCGCCTTCATCGCCCTGCTCAGGGAGGACGGGATCGAGCACAGCATCGACCCCGTTCCCGAATTCCCCATCGTACAGGTCAACTTCCGCGACCCGGACGGCAACCACATCCACATCGACTTTCACAAGGACGAAATGACCGCGCTCTGAAGCCTCATTGCAGACCATCCGGCCCATGCTTGAGAATCACCGGAACGATGAGGTCCTCCTCATCCTCCAGATGCCGGAGCAGCATGGCTTCGAAGGAAAGAACCTCCTCGCGGAAGGTCCCCGGCTCGGCCTGACCCTGCAGGACACCATTGGCCGACCGGGTGAACCGGTCGAGCAGACCGTCCATCGCGTGATGATCCCGATCAAGGATGTCAAAACCCCGCTGCAAGGCGGTTTCCTTGGCGCTTAGCACTGGAAAATAGTGCATATCTTCGATCTGATGATGCCCGTGCAGCTGTTGCACAAGCATGCCGCCAAAGCGCGAAATTCGCGGGTGAAGCTGCTCCGGCCGCATCTTGCCATCCACCGCCGCCTCCGCATCGGTCCGCAGCGCCTCCGACAGGCGTCGGAACATCATGTGCCGGTCCAGCCAAAACGCCACAAGCCCCGCGAAATTCGCGTGCGCCTGCCATTCATCGCGGGGGAAATCCGCGACCAGCACCCGCAAGGCTTCAGGCAGCCCCGTCCGGGTCTTCAGATCAAGTGTGTTATCCATACGGTCAAAGTGGTGAGACCCGGCACGATGTCAACGCAGCACATGCACAGCACATCTGGCGTGGCGCACAATCTGCGTCGCGGTAGAGCCCAGCAGCAAGTCCTGCATCCCCGGCTGGTGCGAAGCAATGACGATCAGATCGGCGCCCTTTTCCTCCGCCCATTCCAGAATGGTGCGCCCCGAATGGCCATCCACCACCTCCGTCACCGCCCCCGGTACCCCCTTGGCCAGGCTCGTCAATTCGCTCTCGATCGCCAGTCTGGACTGGGCCGAGAAATCCGCCGGCAGGTAATTGATCGCATAGCTCGGCACTTTTTCCATCACATGGATCAACGTAATCCGGGCGTCTGCCCCGGCCAGCGCCCGAGCGATGGCCAAGGCCGCAATCGCCTTCTCATTGCCCTCCGCTTCGAAGGCAATCGGAACAAGAATACTTTTGTACATGTCTGTCCTCCTGTCAGGCTGGCCGCACACACATGCTAGCGGACCAGCGTCGCATCCGCTCTTGTCGCACACGTCTGACGATTGATCCTTGACGGAGATCATGCCTGAATTGCTCCACAATTCAGACATATTCAGCAATTACTTCTTCCGCCTGTAACAGAACGTTATCCGACATTGATCGCGCTTCCCCGTCAGAAGGCCGGCACGATCCATAAATGCCATGTGGGTGGCCCGTTAAGGGTCATCCGGCCCACAGGGCTCCCGTCAAACATTACGAGGAGCAAGCGGATGCGTTATCTGATCGCCGAAACAAGTTGGGACATGATGACTCTGGCACAGGAGTTGGTGACCAATGGGACGTTGCTGACCCGGACGGATCGTCCCGAAGATCTTGAACACTATGCCAAAATCGGCGAGGTCGATCTCATCATCCTACCTGCGACCCAGCTCGGCCACGATGGGGTCACACTCGATAGCCTGCGCGCCGCCAACCGCCGTGCGCCCATCGCGCTGATTGCCCGGAATGCCAGCTCGGAGCAGAGGGCGAAGTGGCTCACAGCCGGAGCCGACACGGTGATTGATCCCAGCGGCGACCATGACGAAGCCCTGGCTCGCCTGCAGGCCCTCGCCCGCCGCGCCCACGGACTCGGCCGTCCGGTTCTGCAATACGGCCCCCTGCGTATCGACCTGATGCACCGCCGGGCACATATCGGCGATGTCCGCCTGAAGCTGACCCCGAAGGTTTATGAGCTGCTGGAATTCATCGCCCTGCGGCCCGGTCGCCTCGTCACCCGTGAAAGCCTCCTATCGCATATCTATGGTCTGGAGAACGAACCCGACCCGCGTGTCTTCGACGTGTACATGTGCAACCTGCGCGCTCAGCTCTCCGCCTCCGGCGGTGCCGTGGATATCGAAACCGCGCGCGGCTCCGGCTTCCGCTTCGTGGCCGAATGTCTCGACGAAGCGGCTATCGCAGCCTAACAGGCACACGCCGTTGCACACGATCCGCTCTGCACGGGTTTCTGGTCATTTCGCCCCGTTTTCCTTGACAGGTCAGGGACTGCGGGGCCAAACAAAGTCGGACCAAAAAACCGATCGCCTCCCAGAAAGGCGGCCCGAGCAGCATTGAGACGCCCATGACCAGCAGCAGCCAGCGCATCGAAGATTCGATTCGGGAAACCATCATTTCCCAACCGGATATCATCCTCGACGACAAGGATCTGATGCACGCGCTGATTGCCGCGAACGAGCGCGCGATGGGCGGCAACATCATCGACCTCCGCGGCATTGCCATGGAGCGGCTGGAGACCCGGCTGGACCGGCTGGAGGATACCCACCGCTCCGTCATCGCCGCCGCCTACGAAAACCTTGCGGGCACCAATCAGATACACCGCGCCGTGCTGCGCATGCTCGATCCGGTCGAATTCGAACCTTTCCTGCACGATCTGGCCGGTGAAGTGGCACAAATCCTGCGGGTCGACAGCGTCCGCCTTGTCCTCGAAAGCGCCAATGCCGAGGGCGAAGTCGCCGTGCAGCGGCTCGGCGATGTGCTGTCGGTGGCCGAACCGGGCTTCGTCGGGGACTATGTCTCCGAGGGCCGCGAGGCACCGCTGCGCCCGGTCACCCTGCGCCAGATCGAGCAAGGCAACGCCCAGATTTTCGGGAACAAAGCCGATTGGATTCGCTCCGAGGCCTGCCTCAAGCTGGACTTCGGCCCCGGTCGCCTGCCCGGCCTTCTGGTCATGGGGTCCGAGGATCCGCATATGTTCACACCGCAGCAAGGCACGGATCTGCTTGCCTTTTTCGGCGGCGTCTTCGAGCGCGCCATGCGCCGCTGGCTGAACTGACCCATCCACCCGCTGCCACGGGTTTCGCAACGTGAAACAGGACGCATCCCGCCGCGGGTGCGAGACGTGGCCCCATGACGCTCGACATCTCTCCCGCCGCCCGCGACGCGCTGGCCACCTGGCTTGGCCAGACCAAGGCGCTCAAGGACGCCTCACCCAACACCATCACCGCCTATCAGGGCGACGTGATTGATTTCATCGCCTTCCTGACCGCGCATCACGCCGAGCCGCAGGGGCTCGCTCCCCTCGCCCGCATCACCACTTCGGACATGCGGGCATGGATGGCACATCTGCGCGGCACCGGTGTCGCCTCGCGCTCGATGGCCCGCAAGCTCTCGGCAGTGAAGACCTTCTACCGATGGCTCTCCGAGCGCGAAGGCTTCGAGCCCACTGCCGTGCTCTCCGCGCGCGCGCCGAAGTTCCAGAAAAAGCTGCCCCGACCACTGACCGAAGACGCCGCCCGCGCGATGATCGACACGGTGGAAATGCAGTCCACCCAAGGCTGGATCGGCGCGCGTGACGCCGCCGTGATCACCTTGCTATACGGCTGCGGCCTGCGCATCTCGGAGGCGCTCGGCCTGAAGGGACGCGATCTGCCGCTGGGCGAGTCGCTTCGCATTCTCGGCAAAGGCAAAAAAGAGCGCATCGTCCCCGTGCTGCCCATCGCGCGCCGCGCCGTGGGCACCTACCTGTCGCTCTGTCCGCATTCCATGGCCCCGGACCTGCCGGTGTTTCGCGGTGCGCGCGGCGGCGCGCTCAACCCGCGCCTGATCCAGAAGGTCACCGAGCAAGCCCGCATGCAGCTTGGCCTGCCCGCCACCGCCACGCCACACGCCATGCGCCACAGCTTCGCCACGCACCTGCTCTCCGCCGGCGGCGATCTGCGCGCCATTCAGGAACTGCTAGGCCACGCCTCGCTCTCGACCACGCAGGCCTATACCTCCGTCGATCAGGTCCATCTGATGAAAGTCTACGAAGCCACACACCCAAAGGCGAGCTAACGCGCGCGCCCCTGCTTCTTCTCTTTGAAAATACTCGAAAAAACGACGGCCCGCCCCCCGGCGCGGCGCCAATCCAGGGCCATCACCCTCCCGCTTGCGCCGTCCACGACGCCAGCCTAGGCTCGCGCCAGAAACCGACACAGGACAGACCCATGCAACTGATCAAATCCGATGCCTCGCCCTTCGTGCGCAAGACCGTCGTCACCCTGCACGAAACCGGCCTTCTGGACCAGGTCACGCTGGTCGATGTGGCAACCACGCCGCTCGCCTCGGACCCGGCTGTTCTCGCCGCAAATCCCATCGGTAAGATCCCGGCGCTGGTGCGCGACCACGGTCCGGCCCTCTACGACAGCCGGGTCATCTGTCGCTATCTCGACGCAAAGGCAGGCAGCGGCCTCTACCCTGAAAGCCGCCTGTGGGAGGTTCTTACGCTCGAAGCCACCGGTGACGGCATCATGGAGGCTGCGCTCGCCATGACTTACGAAGCGCGCTTCCGCAGCCCGGACATGATCTCCACCGATTGGGTCGAGGCACAATGGTCCAAGGCGGCCCGAGCGCTCGACGCGCTGGAGACCCGTTGGATGAGCCACCTCAACGGTCCGCTCGATATGGGACAGATGGCCGTGGGCTGTGCGCTTGGCTACATCGACCTGCGCCATGACGCGCGCGGATGGCGCACTGGGCGTGATGCGCTCGCCGCATGGTTCGAGACCTTCTCCGCACGCGAATCGATGATCGCCACAAAACCTGCCTGAGGTTCCGCGAGACAGCGTGTAGGGCGGGGTTATACCCCGCCTGCCGCTCAGAAGTTCAGTGAAAGACCGATGTTCAGCGCGTTGGTCTTGATATCCGTCTTGAACGTCCCGCCATCCTCGAACTCGCCTTCGTTCGACGAATAGGTGAACTGATACTCCCCAAAGACCGAAAAGCGCTCGGAAATCGGATAGCTCGCGCCCGCGGTCAAGCGCATCGCCGGACCGGTGACCTGAAAGCCATAGGTCCGGCTGCCGGTGTTGTGCTTTGCGTCCACATGCGGAAAGGCAATGCCGAGGCCGCCCCCGACGTAAGGCGTGATATCGCCCCACCGGTCAGGCCAGCGCCGCATGACGTTGGCGGTCAGCACGTTGTGCCCGTCCGAGAATTCAAGCCGCGAAAAGCCCAGCGTGGATTTCACGTCATCCGGCGCATAGGCCTTGGTGTGCGTGTATTCGACACCGAACCCAAGGGTCTCGCTGCGCCACCACGTCGCGCGCGCGCCGTAATACGGGGGCATCTGGAACGATTTCCCGTCCCAGCCAACCAGTTCGTCATAGCTGCCCGCGTTGTTCGGCAGCTCTCCGGACAGGCGGCTGTGCGGCAGGGTCTGCCAACCGGTGTACAAAGACAGCTCGATCTCCGCCGCAGCCGGACTGTCCAGCGCCGCGAGCAGGGCCGCACCGGCGGCTGTGGATAGAATCAGGTGTCTCATGTTGGCGCCTTCGCAATGTCTCGACGGGTAGATAATCATCGCAGGAGGGGCGTTTCAACCGCGACACATCCGCGCTTATTGCATTGCAAGGCTTTTGTGTGCTGGACGCCTCACGCCTGGCTCGCTAAGTACCGCCGCGGAACGGCTGCGTTTTCGGCGCGGCCTTTGGTTGTATTGCGGCCAATCAAGGCCCCGAAGCAATGGAGCGAATCTCGTGTCACACGCAGAAGATCACCAAGGCACCCGTAGAGACTTTCTCTACTATGCCACAGCAGGCGCCGGGGCCGTTGCCGCGGGCGCGGCCGTCTGGCCCCTGGTGAACCAGATGAACCCCTCGGCAGACGTCCGGGCGCTTGCGTCCATCCGCGTCGACGTCTCGGGCGTCTCGACCGGAACGCAGCTGACAGTGAAGTGGCTGGGCAAGCCTGTCTTCATCCGACGCCGCACCGAAACCGAGATCGAAGAGGCTCGCGCGGTCGCTCTGGCCGACCTCGTCGACCAGAACGCCGAAAACGCGAACCTCGACGCCGCGGCCCCCGCCACGGACGAAAACCGCACGCTTGACGAAGCCGGCGAATGGCTTGTCATGATGGGTGTGTGTACGCACCTCGGCTGCGTGCCGCTCGGCGATGGCGCCGGCGATTACGACGGCTGGTTCTGCCCGTGCCACGGCTCTCACTACGACACCGCCGGCCGGATCCGCAAAGGGCCCGCGCCGCGCAACCTTCCGGTGCCGAAGGCCGAGTTCGCTGACGAAACCACAATTCTGCTGGGATAAGGAAACGCGCATATGTCCGGTATTCCACACGACCATTACGAACCCAAGACCGGTGGCGAGAAGTGGCTTCACAAGCGCCTCCCGATCCTCGGGCTTGCCTACGACACCATCATGATCCCCACCCCCAAGAACCTCAACTGGATGTGGATCTGGGGGATCGTCCTTGCCTACTGCCTGGTGCACATGATCGTCACCGGTGTGGTTCTGGTGATGCACTACACCCCGCACGTGGATTACGCCTTTGCCTCCGTCGAGCACATCATGCGCGACGTGAACGGTGGCTACATGATCCGCTACCTGCACGCCAACGGTGCGTCGCTCTTCTTTGTTGCCGTCTATCTGCACATCTTCCGCGGTCTCTACTACGGCTCCTACAAGGCCCCTCGCGAGGTGACGTGGATCATCGGCATGCTGATCTACCTGGCGATGATGGGCACCGCCTTCATGGGCTACGTTCTGCCCTGGGGTCAGATGTCCTTCTGGGGCGCGACCGTGATTACCGGCCTGTTCGGGGCGATCCCGCTCATCGGTGAGCCGATCCAGACCTGGCTGCTCGGCGGACCGGCCGTGGATAACGCCACGCTGAACCGCTTCTTCTCGCTGCACTACCTGCTGCCCTTCGTGATTGCCGCCCTCGTGGCCATCCACATCTGGGCGTTCCACACCACGGGCAACAACAACCCGACCGGTGTCGAAGTGCGCCGCACGTCGAAAGCAGATGCCGAGAAAGACACCCTGCCCTTCTGGCCCTACTTCGTGATCAAGGACTTCTTTGCTCTCGTCGTGGTTCTGGTTGTCTTCTTTGCCATCGTTGGCTTCATGCCGAACTACCTTGGCCACCCGGACAACTACATCGAAGCCAACCCGCTGGCGACGCCCGCGCATATCGTGCCGGAATGGTACTTCCTGCCGTTCTACGCGATCCTGCGGGCCTTCACCTCCGAAGTCTGGGTCGTGCAGATCGCGTCCTTCGTGACCGGCGGCATCATCGACGCCAAGTTCTTCGGCGTGCTGGCGATGTTCGGTGCGATCGCCGTCATGGCGCTGGCGCCGTGGCTCGACACCTCCTCCGTCCGCTCGGCGCGCTACCGCCCGATGCTGAAGTGGTGGTTCTGGCTGCTGTGCGTCGACTTCATGGTGCTGATGTGGCTCGGTGCCATGCCCGCCGAAGAGCCCTACGCGTCCTTCTCGCTCATCGCCTCGGCCTACTGGTTTGCGTACTTCCTCGTCATCCTGCCCCTCATGGGCGTGATCGAGAAGCCGCTGCCAACGCCCGACACGATCGAGGAAGACTTCAACAATCACTATGGCAAGGCCAAGGGTGACGCAGCCGGCACCCCGGCTGAGTAATTCGAAAGGACCGCTTGAGATGTTCAAGAAACTCACCCTCTCGGCCCTGACGGCCCTGACACTCTCGACCGGTGGCGCATTTGCCGCCGGAGCCGAGGGTCACATCGAAGACTTCGACTTTTCGTTCGAAGGTCCCTTCGGCACCTATGATCAGAACCAGCTGCAGCGCGGCCTCCAAGTCTACACCGAGGTTTGCTCCGCCTGTCACGGCCTGAAATTCGTGCCCTTCCGCTCCATGGCGGAAGAGGGCGGCCTCGGGTACTCTGACGCTGAAGTCCGCGCTTATGCGGAACAGAACTTCGAAGTGTTCGATGCCGAACTGGATGACTTCCGCCCGGCCAAACCGGCGGATAACTTCCCGACCAACACCGCCGTGGGCGCCCCGGACCTGTCGCTGATGGCGAAAGCCCGGGCCGGTTTCCACGGTCCCTACGGTCTCGGCATCAACCAGTTTGTCAACGGAATCGGTGGCCCCGAGTACATCGCCTCCCTGCTGACCGGATACACTGGCGAGACCATCGACCAGGCCGGTGTGACGCTGTACGAAAACACCGCCTTTCCGGGCGGCTGGATTTCGATGGCCCCGCCGCTCTACGGCGAGGATGTGGAGTATGCCGACGGCCACTCGAACGAACTGCACCACGAGGCGCAGGACGTCGCGGCCTTCCTGATGTGGACCGCAGAGCCCAAGATGATGGCCCGCAAGCAGGCCGGCTTCACCGCCGTTCTGTTCCTGGTGGTTCTCTCTGTGCTGCTGTACCTGACCAACAAGCGCATCTGGAAGCCCGTCAAGAAGGGCGCCAAGCAGGCCTGAAGCTGACACAGCCACCTGTGGAAAAATAACAAAGCCCCGCCATGCCGGCGGGGCTTTTTCTTTGCTCCGAAGTCTCTTGCGGTGCTGTCACATGACGACCATCGCGCGAGACAGCCTGTCGGTCGGGCTACCCCGCACCCGAGCCAAGATAGGCTCTCAGCGCCTCTGGCGGGTTGGCAAACAGGCTCTGCGTGTCCACCGGCGCATGCACGCGCCCCTCATCGACATAGACCACCTCCTGCGCAAAGCGCCGCGCGTCCGAGGGGTCGTGGCTGACCAGCAAGACGAGGGCCTCCGCAGCACCGGCAACCGCTTCGACCTCCTCCAGCATTTCTGTCCGGAGCGCAGGCCCCAGCGCCGCAAATGGCTCGTCGAGCAGGATGATCGGCCGCGCCTGCAGAAGCACCCGTGCGAGTGCCCCGCGCGCCTGTTGCCCGCCCGACAACGCCCCGGGCCTGCGTCCGCCAAGGTCATCAAGCCCCATGCGGCGCAGGGCGTCCGCCACAAGGCCCGCCTGCGCAGCGCTCAACCGCCCGCCATCGGGGCGCAGCGCCAATCCAAGGTTCCGCTCCAACGTCAAATGCGGAAACAGGTTCTGATCCTGAAAGAGCATCGACACCGGCCGCGCCTGCGGCGGGAGCGCGCCGATATCCGTCCCCTGCCAGCGGAGCGCGCCCGCCTGCGGCGCACGAAATCCGGCAATCACATCGAGCAGCGTCGATTTGCCCGCGCCCGACGGGCCAATCACCGCCACCCGCCGTCCCGCGTCCAGCCGCAAATCGCCCGCCAGCGAAAAGCCATTCTGCGCCACGCGCATCCCGGTCAACTCAAGCACCCACGCGCCCTCCCCTGTCCATCAGCCAGAATAGCCCGAGGCTGAGGCACAGCAGCAGCAGCGAGGCCCCAGCCGCCGCTTCCATCTGGTAGGACCCCATGAGGCGATAGACCTGCAGCGGCAAGGTCGCGCGGTCCGGATCGGCAAAGAGCGCAATCACCCCGAGATCGCCCATCGCCAACGCTGCTGTCAGCCCCGCCGCGAATCCAAGCGGCCTGCGCAGACGCGGCAGCAGAACCAGTCGCGCCCAGGCCCCGGGCGTCAGCCCGACAGTCGCCGCCAACCGCCCGTAATCCGCACGAATCTCTTCCGCCTCCGGTCGCAGGATCCGCAGGGCGAAGGGCAGCGCCATCAGCGCGTTAACCAGCCCCGTCACCGGCAAGGCCATGCTGAACGGGTTCACGAAAGGGCGCAGGATGAGAAACAACCCGGTGCCCAGAACCAGCGGCGAGATCGCGATCGCCGAGAGCGCCAGCAACTCGCCGCGCCGCGTCGCCAGTGGCAGCGCCCAGATCAGGCAAAGCGCGGTCGAGCAAAGCGCAACAACCAAGGAATGCCCGGCTGCACGAAATGTGTCGGGCCCAAGCATCAGCAGCCCCGGCGCCCCCCGCCAGACCACCAGGGCCAGCGGCAACAGCAGGAAAACCGCCACAAGGCCGATCCAGAGGCCATCCCAGAGCCGCGCCAGCAATCCCTGCCCGTCCCAGCGCGGCTGCACCCGGTCGAGCCCCGCACCAAAGCCCGCGCCCAGTGACACCCGCCACGCCACCATCCCGGCCGTCAACGCCAATGCCAATTGCATCCCGGCGAGCAATGCCGCGCGTCCAAGGTCGAAATCGAAGCGCATCGCCTGGTAGATCGCCAGCTCCACCGTCGTCGCGCGCGGCCCGCCGCCCAGCGTCAAAGCCACCGCAAAAGACGTCAGACAGATCACGAAGATCACCGCAAAGGCGCCCGGCAGGATGCGCAGCAGGAGCGGCCACTCCAACACCCGGAACTGCGCCCAGGGGGTCAGGCCAAGCGAGGCGGCCAGCCGCAAACGTTCGGACGGGATGGCCAGCCAGCCTTGCAGCAGCATCCGTGTCGCCAGCGGCAGATTGAAGAAGACATGGGCCAGCACAACCCCGTGCAGCCCGTATATATCAAAGCGCGGCAAACCCAGCGCAGCAAGGGCCGCATTGACCAACCCGGCACCACCGAACACCGCAAGCAGCCCCATCACCGCCACGATCACCGGAAGAATGAAGGGCGCCCCAAGCAGCGCAACCAGAACCCCGCGCCCGGCAAACCGTCGCCGCGCAAGCGCCCGCGCGACCGGAACTGCGAATACGCAGCTGAAAAGCCCGGACAAAAGCGCCTGCCACAGGGTGAACCGCAGCGCGGCCAGATCACCGGGCCGCAGGGCACCAAAACCCTCCGCCCGAATCAGGACCACGGCAATCGGCCCCAGCGTCAGGAGCGCCAGAGCCGACCCGGCGGTTATTGTGACAGCGCGCTGCGCCATGCCTCGATCGCTTCGTCCCGCAGGGCCGCAGCCTCATCTTCGGAGTAGAAAAGCACCTTTTCCGGCAGGTCGAGCTTCTGGAAGCCCTCCGGCCACTTGTCCCTGGACAAGGCCGCCGGGATCGACCAGTTGCCCGTCGCGATCATGCTCTGGAACGCCTCCGTCAGGATGAAATCCATGAAGTCCTGCGCCAATTCCGGTTCGTCGCTGCCCGCCAGCTTTGCCGCCAATTCCACCATGAAGTAGTGGCCTTCGGGGAAGATCGCCGCCTTCTTGGTCTCGTCGCCCTCGGCAATGATGTGATAGGCGGGCGAGGTGGTATAGCTGAGCACCATGTCGGCCTCGCCATCGGTAAAGAGGCCGTAGCTCTCGGACCAGCCGCGCGTCACCGTGACGATCTTCGGTGCCAGCCTGGTCCAGGCCTCCTTGGCTTTGTCGCCATAGACCGCCTGAACCCACAGAACCAGCGCCAGCCCGGAAATCGACGAACGCGGGTCCTGAATAACCAGCCGCAGATCGTCCGGCGCGTTCAGCAGATCCTCGAACGACGCCGGCGGGGTGTCGATCCTCGTAGTGTCATAGACGAACGCCGTGTGGCCGTAGTTGAACGGCAGGAACACATCATCGCTCCAGTCGATCGGCAGCGTCAGCGGCGACAAGTCCACACCATGCGGCGCAAACAAACCGCTTTCACGGGCCTTTCGGGTCACATCGGTATTGAGGCCGATGACCACATCCGCCTCCGTTCGCGCGCCTTCGAGCAGCAGGCGGGGCAGCAGATCGCCAGGCTTGAACTGCAGATCGCAGCCGCAGCGCGCTTCGAACAGCTCTTCGATCTTCGGACCCGGCCCCCATTCGGAGGCAAAGTAATCAGGGGCATAGACGGTGAGAACGGGCGTGTCCGCCAGCGCCGCGCTGGCTGCAAACAATCCCGCTGCAAATGTGAGGGCCTTCATGGCGCGTCTCCTATCTGCGGCGAAAGGCAAGATAAGGGGCCATGTGCGGCTGTGTCCCGACCTTCCCTCCGCCGGTGTTAACCGGTTCAGGTTCAACGGGTTGATGCGATTACGCAAATCTCAGGCAGATCAGGCTCTACCACCCCGAGGTAAGGCGCAAACTAGGGCCGCATCCACGACGGTTCAAGCGGGAAATGGCTTGAGGGCAGGACCCCGCTGGCCTAACAGATGCGCAAAGGAGACCCCGCATGAGCCTCAACAGTTTCGGACATCTCTTCCGCGTCACCACCTGGGGAGAAAGCCACGGACCCGCGCTTGGCGCCACAATCGACGGCTGCCCGCCGGGGGTCACCATCGACGAGGCCATGATCCAGCACTGGCTGGACAAGCGCAAACCCGGTCAGAACAAATACACCACACAGCGGCGCGAGCCGGATGCCGTGCGTATCCTCTCCGGCGTCTTCGAAGGCAAGACAACCGGCACACCGGTCCAGCTGATGATCGAAAACTCCGACCAGCGCTCCAAGGATTACGGCGACATCGCCGAAAAATTCCGCCCTGGTCATGCCGATATCACCTACTGGCAGAAATACGGCATTCGTGACTACCGGGGCGGCGGACGGTCCTCGGCGCGGGAAACCGCGGCCCGCGTCGCGGCAGGGGGGCTTGCGCGGGCGGCGCTGGACCATCTCGCGCCGGGCATCGAAATTCAAGGCTACATGACCCAGATGGGGCCGCATGGCATCGAGGGTGACCGGGACCTCGCCCAGATCAACGAAAATCCGTTCTGGGTGCCCTCGGCACAGACCGCGGAAACCTGGGCCGCCTACCTTGAACAGTTACGCAAGTCCGGAAATTCCGTGGGCGCGATCATCGAAGTGGTTGCCCGGGGGGTGCCTGCCGGTCTCGGCGCACCGGTCTACGGTAAGCTCGACACCGACCTCGCGGCCGCGATGATGTCGATCAACGCCGTCAAGGGCGTCGAAATCGGCGAAGGCATGGCGGCGGCGATGCTCACCGGCGAAGACAACGCCGACGAGATCTTCATGGGCAACGATGGCAAGCCGGTCTACAGCTCGAATCATGCGGGTGGCATTCTGGGCGGCATCTCGACCGGGCAGGACATCGTTGTACGCTTTGCCGTAAAGCCGACTTCCTCGATTCTGAAAACCCGACAGACGATCACCAAATCCGGCCAGCAAACCGAAATCATCACCAAGGGCCGACACGATCCCTGCGTCGGCATCCGCGCGGTCCCGGTTGGCGAAGCCATGTTGGCCTGCGTGATCCTCGATCACCTTCTGCTGCATCGTGGTCAGATCGGCAACTCCGGTGGCAGGATCGGCCCGGCCTGACCCGGCCGGGCCAGCGATCCTAGAAATCGCTCCAGAGTCCGGGCGCTTCATTGACGCTCCTTGGTCGTTGTGGCGCGGGCTCGGGCGGGAGGATTGCGGCCTCCTCCCAAGTGCCTGGGACCGCCTCCAATGGCTCCGGCTCGACCTCCAGATCGCTGGACCCCAGAGCGCTGACCGGACGGTCCCGGACCGGTGTGTCATCCACCACCGACATTGCTTGCTCGCCTGTATCGCCTTTGATTTCAGCCTCCGGCGACCGCGCAGGCGTGGCCGGCTGTGCCGGATCGGCCCCGGAGAATCGCGCCAGGATCGACGACAGGCGCTCCGCCTCCGCGCTCAACTCGCGGCTGGCCTCTGTCGTGTCGTTGACCATCGCGGCGTTTTGCTGCGTGGCCTTGTCAAGCTCGGCAACGCCGACGTTGATCTCCTGAACGCCTTGCGCCTGCTCCTGCGCAGAGGCCGAAATATCCGCGACAAGGACCGACACCTCATTCACGCTCTCGACGATGTCCTTGAGCGTCACTGACGTCTCTTCGACAAGCCGTTCCCCCGCCGATACCTGTGCGGAACTGTTGGAAACCAGTTCCTTGATCTCGCTTGCCGAGATCGACGCACGCTGCGCCAGCGAACGCACTTCCGACGCCACCACGGCAAAGCCGCGACCCGAATCGCCAGCCCGTGCGGCTTCAACCCCCGCGTTCAGCGCCAGGAGATTGGTCTGAAAGGCGATATCGTCGATGACCCCGATGATCTGGGTGATCTGTTCAGACGACTTGGCGATGGACCCCATGGCCGATTGCGCCCGCGCCATCACCTCGCCGCCGCGCTCAGCACGCTCACGGCCCGTTACGACCTTTTCATCGGCACTCCTGGCTCGCTCAGCGGCGGACTGGACACTCTGCGCCAGTTCTTCGAGCGCGGCGGCGCTTTCTTCAAGCGTCGCGGCCTGCAATTCAGAGCGGCTGGACATTTCTACAGACATCCGCGACAGGTCACGCGAATTGGCATTAACCATGGCGCCGCTTTGACGCAATTCCCCGACAAGCGCCCGCAACCCACCAGACAGTGCATTGAAGTCATTGCAGAGTTTAACATAGTCCGCGCCAAGATCACTCCAGTTTTCGGTGCGTATTTCCTGATCCAGTTTGCCCTCCTTGAGCGCGGTCATGGCCAGACCAAGCTCATCGAACAATGCAATCCGGCTTTCGTTGTCTTTTCGCTCGCGTTGTGCGGCGTCCTCCGCCTTCGACAATTTGTCGCGCAGGGCCGCGAGGCTGCGGGCAATTGCGCCGATCTCATCGCGGCGTTCGGTGCCCGCGATCTCGCTGGTGAAATCCTCATCCGCCAGCGTTTTCACGGACTCGGTCAAGGTGCGGATCGGCTTTGCCAGGATATGACCGCTGAAAATCGTCACCACGGCCCCGATCAACACGGCGACGGCACTGACGACAAGCTGCCACATGGCGGCATCTTGCATCACAGACTGCATGGACTGCTCGATTTCCGCCGCTTCCACCTCCGTGCGCCGCACGATTGAGCCAAGCTTGAACATCGCTGTGCGCAAAGCCCGATCCGCCTCATCAGCAATCGCCGCGCGCTCGTCCTGTGTCGTCGCCGCCCCGGCTCGTGCACCAAGCGCGGTGACAAGGCGAAGCCCATCTCCAATCTGGAGCAATTCCTGGCCGGTGGGCGTGTTTGCCCAGCTCAGGTTGGGCACGCTTTCGAGCGTCGCAGCGACCTCCTCCATCGCAGCGTCGACCGGGTTCCAGCGCGCTTCTGGATCGGAGAGATAGCGCAGAACCTTCGTTTCCGCCGATGAGATCGACACTTCCAGCGATTGGAGCATGGCGCCCTTGTCAAACATCGCCCGCAGGTTCTCTCCACTCCTGCTGAGCTGACGCTCGACAAGCAGGGCCATCGCGGACACCACGACAAGCGCGACCATCAGAACAAGCGCGGACAACAAAAGCTGAATCCGCACCGAAAACTTACTCAAAAACCGACTCATGTCGCACCTCACGTCAGATTAGCAACCGTGGTTTCCACCACGCGTTGTTCCCGGTGCTTTATCGGTCGCGCAGGTTAATAATACCTCGCCCGCCGCTACTTCCGATCAATAAAATTCTGACTTTTTTAAACCGGTTTTCGCTCGGGAATTTTCGACAGCTGAACCGCAAGGATTCCGGCTGCGATAATGGCGACACCGACCATGTCGAGTGGCCGAAGCGCCTCTCCCAGCATTACCGCGGCGATGGCTACCCCAAAGAAAGGATTGAGAAAATGGAAGGTTGCCGCGCGTACCGCGCCAATTCGGTTGACCAGAACAAACCACACCAATGTCGCCGCAAGGCCCGGCACCAGAGTCGTGTACACAAAGGCCACGATCAGCGTGAGCGACCATTGCACCTCCAGGGTCTCGAATGCGGCGAACGGCATCAATGCGGCGCTGCCAATCAACATTTGCAGGCCCACGACCATCAACATGTTGCCCCCGGACGTCGCGCCACGCATCGACAAGGTCGCCACCGTCAACGCCACCACACCGACCACACAGAGCGCCACGCCATAGGCATCGAAACCGCCGCCAAAACGCGCGCCCATGATCAAGGCAACCCCCGCCACACCGGCCAGCAGGCCAAGCGCGCTCAGCGGCCTCAGACGATCCCCGAGGACAAGCCAGCCAGCCAGCGCCACAAGGAGCGGCATGGTCGAGGCGATGATCGCCGCCAGCGAGGCTTCGACGGTCTGCATGGCGACAAAATTCAGCCCCAGATACAACGCGTTCTGGCAAATCCCGAAAATCACCGTTGCCCGCCACTGGCCGCGCGTCAGGCGCCACGTCTGCCCCAAGGCCCGCGCAATGATCACGGCCAGCAGGCCGGAAATCAGGAACCGCAAGGCCAGCGCCGACAACGGCGGCGCTGCCGCCACGATGATCCGGGCCGAGGTGAAGGCGGAGGACCACATGACCGCAAAGGCCAGTCCCATGAAAAGCGCGCGTAAATCCATGACGAACCTGTAGAACGTCAATCCCGCAGAGGAAACCGCTTTTCGACACAGGACCCCGGTCGGGCCAGCGTTGCCGCACCACCCTGTTGCCGTTAGCATGGTGCGTACATTCTGATCAGGCGAGGTCCAGCCATGAAACCCATTGTTCTCACGTTCGCGGCGCTCCTTGCCGCGCCTGCTTTTGCCGATGTCGATGCGTCGAATCCGGCCCGGCTCTACGATCTGCTGCGCTCCGAAGGCTACGCAGTCGAACTGGGCCGCGATTCGGTGGGAGATCCGAAGATTTCCGTCAAATACGAAGGCACCGGTTTCCAGATCTTCTTTTATGATTGCAGCGACAACGTCGAATGCCGCACCATTCAATACCAGACCGCATATGATATGACCGATGGCATGGCCTATGCCCAATCCAATGAATGGAATGCCACCAAACGCTATGCGACCGTTTATCTCGACGATGAAATGGACCCGTTCCTGCAAATGGATGTGAACGTCGATTACGGCGTCTCCGAGAAGAACTTCGTCGACAATTTCAAGATGTGGACCCGCGTGATGAAGGACTTCGAGGACTATATCGACTGGTAAGCGCACCACGCACCAAAACGAAAAAGCCCCGCCTGACACGCAGGCGGGGAAAGTTGGCGCCTCGGATGACACTCACGAGGCACCGGCGGTGTTCTTGAATTTCTGAAAACCCGGAAGGGCGCGCGCCTTAGCTCGGACGCTCTTCCATCTCCGCGCGAATCTGCTGGCGCAGCACGTCGATCGGAACCGTCTTGCCGTCACGCTTGAAGCACCAGTAGGTCCAGCCGTTGCAGCTCGGCGCGTTCTCCAGCGCCGCGCCCACCTGGTGGATGCTGCCCTTCACGTCGTCGCCGATCAGTGTCCCGTCGGCACGGACCTTGACCCGGTGACGGCCATTCATGCTCCAAAGCTGCTCGCCCGGGCTCAGCATGCCGCGCTCGACCAGCTGCCCGAACGGCACGCGCGGCGCGGCGCGTTTGGACTGGGTGACCTCAAGGCAAGATTTGTCGAAGGGACGGATATCTGCAATCCGCTTCTGTGCCACCGTGCGATAGGCTGCCTCGCGCTCGATCCCGATCCAGTCGCGGCCCAGCATCTTGGCCACGGCACCGGTCGTGCCGGTGCCAAAGAACGGATCGAGCACCACGTCGCCGGGCTTCGTGCTGCCCACCAGAACCCGATGCAGCAGGCTGATCGGCTTCTGCGTCGGATGCGCCTTTTCGCCGTTCTGGTCCTTCAGCCGCTCATGGCCGTTGCAGATCGGCAGGACCCAGTCCGAGCGCATCTGGATGCCTTCGTTCAGCGCTTTCAAGGCTTCGTAGTTGAACGTGTACTTTGCGCCTTCGCTCTTGGACGCCCAGATCATCGTCTCATGGGCGTTGGTGAACCGCTTGCCACGGAAGTTCGGCATGGGGTTTGCCTTGCGCCAGACCACATCGTTCAGGATCCAGTAGCCTTCATTCTGAAGCGCGGCCCCAACCCGAAAGATGTTGTGATAGGAGCCGATGACCCAAATTGCCCCGTCGGGCTTGAGCAATCGGCGCGCCGCCTTGAGCCAGTCCTGGGTGAATCTGTCGTAGGCGGCAAAACTCGAAAACTGGTCCCAGTGGTCATCCACCGCGTCGACACGGGAATTGTCCGGTCGGTGAAGATCGCCTTTCAGCTGAAGATTGTACGGCGGATCCGCAAAGATCAGGTCCACCGACGCCTCCGGCAGACTGTTCATCATCTCGATACAGTCGCCATCCAGAATCGTGTTGAGGGGGAGCGCCTGCGCGCTCTTCAGCTTGGTCATCTTCGTCATTCTCTGCCTCTGTCCCGGCGCTTTTTGCGCTCTCGTAGATTGGCTTTGAAATTGAATCCTAACCGATTCGCCGTCAATTTCCTTTTTTAATCAGTCGCTTGAGAAATTATCTTGATACAAGATATTGTGGACCGGTTTGAACGAACGTCTATGGTGTGGGGTCACCCCCAGATTTCGAAGTGCATCTTTGTGACACTTGGTGGGGTAACCCGCGTTTGTTTCCCAACCATATCCTGGAAACTGTGTCGCGATCTCTTTCATGACATTATCGCGCCATGTTTTGGCCACAATTGAGGCCGCCGCGATGGAGGGTGATTTGCTGTCGCCCCTCACGATCGGGGTCGCCGGACAGGGCAGAACCGCCGGAAGGCGGTTGCCGTCGATCAACAAATGGTCGGGCGGGTGAGGCAGGTTTTCAATCGCGCGTTGCATGGCGAGATAGGTCGCCTGGAGAATATTGATGGCGTCGATCTCCTCGACCGTGGCCATCCCGATGCCCACCTCTGCCTGCTGCCGGATCAGCAGGGTCATCGCCTCGCGGCGTTTGCCGCTCAGGGTCTTGGAATCGCGCAGACCCTCGGGAAAGGCTTCGGGGTTCAGCACCACGGCGGCGGCCACGACCGGACCGGCCAGCGGCCCCCGGCCGACCTCATCTACGCCCGCCACGCGCCTGCCATGGCGCCAGTGGGGCGACTCGAAATGTGTGTTCAACGGCTTCATGCCCCCGTGAAACCGCAATCCGGCGCGGCGGGCAAGCCTCGGACCCGGTTCCGCGCCACTTCCCCGCACGCGACCGCAGCGCGACACACGCCAGCCCGCCGCCCTGCCCGCCGGTCCCGCGGGCATTCCACCCTCCGAAACGCAACAAAGGCGCCCGAGGGCGCCTTTGTCCTGACAGTCGTCAGTATTTCCGCAAGGGTGCGGGGGCTGATTACATCATGCCGCCCATGCCGCCCATGCCGCCCATGTCGGGCATGCCGCCACCGGCACCTTCTTTCGAAGGCTTGTCGGCCACCATCGCTTCGGTGGTGATCAGCAGGCCAGCAACGGAGGACGCGTCTTCCAGAGCGGTGCGGACAACCTTCGCCGGGTCGATGACGCCGAACTTGAACATGTCGCCATATTCGCCGGTCTGCGCGTTGTAACCGAACTTCAGGTCGTCGGATTCGCGCACCTTGCCTGCCACGACGGAGCCGTCGACGCCTGCGTTGGTTGCGATCTGACGCAGCGGCGCTTCCAGAGCGGCGCGGATGATCGCGATGCCACGATCCTGATCGGCATTCTCACCGGTCAGACCGTCAAGCGCCTTGGCACCCTGAACCAGGGCAACACCGCCGCCGACGACAACGCCTTCCTGCACGGCTGCGCGGGTCGCGTTCAGAGCATCGTCCACACGGTCCTTGCGCTCTTTCACTTCCACTTCGGTCATGCCACCGACGCGGATCACGGCAACACCGCCTGCCAGTTTGGCAACGCGTTCCTGTAGCTTCTCACGGTCGTAATCGGAGGTGGTCTCTTCGATCTGGGTGCGGATCTGGGAAACGCGCGCCTGGATCTCTGCCTTGTCGCCATGGCCGTCGACGATGGTCGTCTCGTCCTTGGTGATGGTCACGGTCTTGGCGGTGCCGAGCATGTCCATGGAGACATTCTCAAGCTTCATGCCGAGATCCTCGGAGATCACCTGGCCGCCGGTCAGGATCGCGATGTCCTGCAGCATGGCCTTGCGACGATCACCAAAGCCCGGTGCCTTCACGGCTGCGATCTTCAGGCCGCCGCGCAGCTTGTTGACCACGAGGGTCGCCAGCGCTTCGCCTTCGACGTCTTCCGCGATGATCAGCAGCGGCTTTTGCGACTGGATCACCTGCTCCAGCAGCGGAACCAGCGGCTGCAGCGACGAAAGCTTTTTCTCGTGCAGCAGGATCATACAGTCGTCCAGCTCGGCAATCATCTTGTCCGGGTTGGTGACGAAGTAGGGGCTCAGGTAGCCACGGTCGAACTGCATGCCTTCGACGACATCGGTCTCGGTTTCGAGGCCTTTGTTCTCTTCGACGGTGATGACACCCTCGTTGCCGACCTTCTGCATCGCGTCGGCGATCTGACGACCGATCTCGGCCTCACCGTTCGCGGAGATGGTGCCAACCTGGGCGACTTCGTCGGAGTTTTCGACGGTGCGGGCTGCGTCCTTGATGGCCTGAACAACCTTGGAGGTCGCCGCGTCGATGCCGCGCTTGAGGTCCATCGGGTTCATGCCGGCGGCAACCGCCTTCATGCCTTCCTTGACGATGGCCTGAGCCAGAACCGTCGCGGTGGTGGTGCCGTCACCGGCTTCGTCGTTGGTGCGGGAAGCGACTTCCTTCACCATCTGGGCGCCCATGTTCTCGAACTTGTCTTCCAGCTCGATCTCTTTGGCAACCGAGACACCGTCCTTGGTGATGCGCGGTGCGCCGAAGGACTTGTCCAGAACCACGTTCCGGCCTTTCGGGCCGAGGGTCACCTTCACCGCGTCGGCGAGGATGTTGACGCCACGAAGCATCTTGTTGCGGGCGTCGGTATCGAACTTAACGTCTTTTGCAGACATATCATGTTCTCCTGAATGGAATTGCGTTTAGCAGAGTGCGTCGGCGGGCACCGGGCCCACCGCGGCTCCTCAGGCGATAATGCCGAGGATGTCGCTCTCTTTCATGATCAGCAGCTCTTCGCCGCCCACGGTCACCTCGGTGCCGGACCACTTGCCGAAGAGCACCTTGTCGCCCTCTTTCACGGCCATCGCGATCAGCTCACCGCTGTCCTTGCGCGCGCCTTCGCCGCAAGCAACGATTTCGCCTTCTGCCGGCTTTTCCTTGGCGCTATCGGGAATGATCAGACCACCCTTGGTCTTTTCGTCACTCTCAACGCGGCGAACCAGCACGCGATCATGAAGCGGTTTAAATGCCATCTTCGAGTCTCCTTGCTCAAAGTTAGTGTTCTTACGCCCCTCTTCCGAGAGGCGTTAGCACTCATCGTGGTCGAGTGCTAACGACGCTTAGCTAGGCACCGGAAGCCGACGAGTCAACAGCGCAGTTTCGAAAAAATTCATCGCCCTGCGCCGTCCCCGTCACAGGTGGTTACCCGCAGCGCCTATTGAAACCCCGGGACGCGGGAAACCGCCGATCTTGCGACCAGCCCGCGCCTCTGGCAAAGAAGACGCGCCCCAAGGAACAGTCGCCATGTCAGACACGCCCTCCCTTACCCTGATCGAAACCGCGCCCACCGATCCACGCGCCATTGCCTGCCTCGAACAGTATTACGCCGAGCTGGCACGCCGGTTCGAAACCGGCTTTGACGTCCATCTCTCCGCCGATCCGGAAGCCACCGCGATGATGCCCCCACGCGGCAGCTTTCTGATCGCCGCGCGCGGCGAGACATTGCTTGGCTGCGTCGGTCTCAAGGGCACGGACAAGGGCTATGCCGAGGTCAAGCGCCTCTGGGTCTCGCCGGAGGCGCGCGGCCTCGGCCTCGCACGCCGCCTCATGGAAGCCCTCGAAACGCGCGCGCTGGCGCTCGGGCATGACGTTCTCAGGCTCGACAGCAATTCCATCCTGACAGAGGCCATCGCCATGTACCGCAAATGGCAATGGACCGAAATCGACCGTTTCAACGATGATCCCTACCCCGACGTCTTCTTCGAAAAACGGCTCGGCCCTGCGCTGCCCTAAGCCTAGACCCCGGCTTTCGCCTTGACGCCCGCGCGGCATTTGCGCAGGATAAGGTCAGGATACATTCCCTTTTCCCGCCTGACCGCCGCCCCGGCGCGAGACCGGCCGCATGACAGCTCTGGCAGGCCCGACGCCCTGCCGCCCCGCCCTCTGCTCCGATCCCCGCCCGGCGTTTCCGAGCGTTGCAGACCCACCCGCCGCCTTGTCAAGCACTCGGCGCGGCGGGTGTCCTGCGGTGCCGGCCCTTGGCGGGATGGGCCTGAGGTCCGCTGACCCGCGCAACGACAAGACCGGACACCCGTGATGCCCATTCAGCCCGCAAGCCCCGTGAACAACGGGCCCGCCCCCTTGGAGCCGAACAACATGCGCGGCATCGTCCTGATGGCGCTTGGGTTCTTCTGCTTCGCCGCCGGGGACATTCAGGCCAAGGTGCTCACCGAAAGCCTGCCCGCCCTGCAGATCACCTGGTTTCGCATGTTCGGCCTGTTTCTTGGCGTGGCTGTGGCGCTCGCCTTCAACCGCGGCCGCGCCCTGCGCACGAAAAACCCGATCCTGCAGGTCAGCCGGGGCATCGCTGCCGCGGGCTCGGCCACCTTCTTCATCATCGCCATCGGCCATGTACCGCTTGCCGATGCCGTCGCCGTCTCCTTTGTCGCGCCCTTCATCGTGACCGTGCTGGGGGCGCTGATCCTGCGCGAACCGGTCGGCATGCGGCGCTGGATCGCCGTCGCCATTGGCTTTCTCGGGATGCTGATCGTCATTCGCCCCGGCCTTGGCGTCTTTCACCCGGCCATCCTTCTGGTCGTCGTTGCCGCCAGCCTCTTTGCCACGCGCCAGATTCTCTCGCGCTGGCTCAGCGGCGGCGACAGCCCGCTGACCACGGTCGCCTATACCTCGATCAGCGCCACGCTCCTGCTCTCCTGCCTCGTTCCCTTTGTCTGGCAAACCCCGCAGGGCTGGCAAGTCTGGGCGTTGATCTTCGGCCTCGCGTCCTGCGCTGCCGTGGGCGAGGTGCTCGTGATCCGCGCGCTCGACATCGCCCAGGCCGTGGTCCTCGCGCCACTACACTATTCGCTGATCCTCTGGGGCACCTTCTATGGCTTCATGGTTTTTGGCGATCTGCCGGACCGCTGGACCCTGATCGGCTGCGCGATCATCGTCGCCTCCGGCCTCTACACCCTCCACCGCGAACGCCAGAGCGCGCGAAAGGCCCGCACTACCTGACCCTGCGGGCCCTGGCGCACCCGAAGGCCGCCATCCAAAGGCCGCTCAGCCCGTCTCGCGCTCCGGCGTCTCCAGACTGTGCCCCCAATCCGCCAGCCCCTTGCGGCCCGTCTCCGTCAGGGCATAGACCCCGGTTTCGACCTTTTCGAACCAGCCGTAGGCGTTGCGCCGCATGATCTCCGTCGCCTTCGCCACCCCCGTCGCCTTTGCCACGATCGAGCCCTTCTCGGCCCCCACGCTCGCCAAATAGGTCGCACAGGCCAGCGCATCCTGCCGATAGCCCGTCACGATTCCGTACCGCGTCGCGCCGCCATCGTTCGGATCGCCGCGCAACCGCTCGAACTCCCGCAACAACCGGTCCCGCTTTTTGCCATTACGCCGGGGCGCGGCGCCTCCGGGATCGCAATGCACCTCGACAAGACCATCCTCGCGCACCGTAATGAACCCCAGCCCGATGCGGCGACACAGCGCCTTGTTGTCTTTCATCACCCGTCGGGCGGAGGCCCCGCCGGGCCGGGGCACCGCGATATAAACGAGGTCCGACAGCGTCATCCGGGCCGCCGCCTGATGATAGAGCGACAGCGTGATTCGCAACTTCAGCTCGACGATCACCGGCTCCTCGTCGCCCCGCCGCGCCACGATGTCCGCCGCGCCGACCTCGCCCTTGACCTCATAGCCCTGACCCTCAAGATACCTCTTAAGGGGTGCATAAAGTTCGCTTTCCCGCCGCATCCTCGCCTGTTTCTCCCAAGATACCCGGGGGCAACCTTTGCCCATTCCAACGCGAAAGTCCAAGATGCTCCGCCTGTTCCCCGCCCTGATCGCCCTCGCCCTCGCCACCCCGCTGCACGCCGCCTGCGAGGGACAGGACCTGCGCGCCACCATGACCGCAGAGCAAAGCGATCGGCTCGCCGCGCGCCTCGACGGACGCCCCTACCCGGTCGGCAACCACTGGCTGGCCGAAAAAGCTGGCGAGAGACTGCACCTCATCGGCACAGTCCACATCAACGATCCGCGCCTGTCTGGCCCCGTAGCCCGGCTGCGCCCGCTGGTCGAAGAGGCCGCGCTCCTCCTTCTCGAACTGCCCGAGCGCGACCGCGCGAAAATGCAAAACCTGCTCGTCACCGAACCGGGCCTGATGCTGCTCGAAGGCGCCACCCTGCCCGAACTGCTACCCGAAGACGACTGGCAGCGCCTCGCGGAAGCCACATCCGCACGCGGGATTCCCGGCTTCATGGCCGCCAAATTCGAGCCATGGTATCTCTCCACGATCCTCGGCCTGCCGCCCTGCCTGATGGTTGATATCCAGGAACAAAACGGCCTCGATTATCAGCTCGAAGACGCCGCCCAAGCCGCCGGCACCCCAACCGCCGCGCTCGAACCCTTTGACAGCGCCATCCGCATCTTCGCGGATACGCCGCGCGAAGAGCAGCTGCACTGGCTGCTCGCTTCGATCAACCAGCCCGATCAGGGCGAGGATATGTTGGAAACCCTCCTCACAGCCTACGCCGAGGAACAGCACGCCGCCTCATGGCTCGCGCCCATGGTTCTCATGCCCCCGCTCGACGGCATGACGCAGGCCGCAATGGACGCCGAGCAGGCCGACATCGAGCAATCGCTCCTGAAAAATCGAAACACCGCCTGGATTCCGGTGATCGAACAGGCGCTCGCCGACACCGACGGCCCGGTCGTCGCCGCCTTCGGCGCCGGGCACCTCTCCGGCGAATTCGGCGTGCTGAACCTGCTGGCCGAGCGCGGCTTCACCCTCACCCGTCAGCCGTTCTGAGGCCAATGGGACGGCGGGCGGGGCGATGTCCGCAAGGACGAGCGCCGACCCACCGTCCGCTCCTCAGGCCGCCAGCCCGCGCCCTTTGAGCAGCGCATCCACCTGCGGCATCTTCCCGCGGAACTGCATGTAGAGATCCGCCGCCTCCTCCGATCCGCCCTTCGACAGGATGAATCCTTCAAGCCGCTTTGCCATCTCCGGATCGAACGGGCCGCCCGCCTCCTCAAAGGCGGCAAAGGCATCCGCATCCATCACCTCGGACCACATGTAGCTGTAATAGCCCGAGGAATATCCATCCCCGGCAAAGACATGCGCGAAATGCGGCGTCGCGTGGCGCATGGTGATCGCATGCGGCATCCCAATCCCCTCAAGCACCTCGGCCTGCTTCTGCATCGGATCAGCCGGCGCCGGGCCGCTGTGGAATTCAAGATCCACCAAGGCGGAGGCCACGTATTCCACCGTCTGGAACCCCATGTCGAACGTCGCCGCCTTCAGCACCTTCTCCAGCAGCGCCTCCGGCATCACCTCGCCGGTCTCCGCATGGGTGGCAAACTCCGACAGCACCTCCGGCACTTCCAGCCAGTGCTCATAGAGCTGCGACGGCAATTCCACGAAATCCCGCGCCACGGAGGTCCCGGACACCGATCCGAACTCAACATCCGACAGCATCTGATGCAGCGCATGGCCGAACTCATGGAACAAGGTCCGCGCATCGTCATAAGACAGCAACGCCGGTTTCCCCGCCGAGGGTTTGGCAAAGTTGCACACGTTCACAACGATCGGCGCCTTCGCGACCGGCCGCTTCGCCTGACTTTGGAAGGCCGAGCACCACGCCCCCGACCGCTTCGACGCGCGGGCGAAATAATCGCCAATGAAAACCGCCACATGCTCGCCGTTCCGCGTCACCTGCCAGGCCCGGCAATCGGGATGGTAGAGCGGCACATCCAGCGGCGCGAATTCCAATCCAAAGAGCCGCTGCGCACAGGAAAACGCCGCCTCGATCATCCGGTCAAGCTGCAGATACGGCTTCAGTTCCGCCTCATCGAGATCGTGCAGGGCCTTGCGCCGCTTCTCCGCATAATAGCGCCAGTCCCACGGCTCCAGCGGCGCGGAAAGCCCGTCCGCCATGAGCATCGCTTCCATCTCTGCCGCGTCCGACAGCGCCGCCGCCTTCGCCGGACCCCAGACGTCCATCAGCAGGCCGCGCACCGCCTCCGGCGTTCCGGCCATCTCCGTTTCCAGCTTGTAATGCGCGAAATCCGGATAGCCGAGCAGCTTTGCCCGTTCCTCGCGCAGCTTGAGCGTCTCTGCCGCCGCCGCGCGATTGTCGGTTTCGCCGCCATTCTCGCCCCGCGCCGTCCACGCCCGCCAAGCCTTCTCGCGCAGCGCCCGATCCGGCGAGAACTGCAAGAACGGCACGATCAAAGAGCGCGACAGCGTCACAACCGGCCCCGGCCGCCCCGCCGCCTCTCCGGCCGATCGCGCCGCATCGACCACAAAAACCGGCAGACCATTCAGATCCGCCTCGCCCAGATCCATCATCCAGGCGGCCTCATCCTTCAGCAGGTTTTGCGTGAAGCTGGTTCCCAGAACCGCGAGCCGCGCCTTCACCTCTTTCATGCGCTCCGCCGCCTCGCCGGTCAGCGCGGCCCCCGCGCGCACGAAACCGCGATGCGTCAGCATCAGCACCCGCGCCTCTTCCTCGCTCAGGCCCAACGCGTCCTTCCGCTCCCAAAGATCCCGCACGCGCGCAAACAGCGCCTCGTTGGAATAAATCGCCGAACTGTGCGCCGACAACTTGGGCGAAAAATCCCGCTGCATCGCCTGCCGCGCGTCGTTGCTGTCCGCGCCGGACACATTGTAAAATGTGCCGAGTACCTTATCGAGCGCCTCGCCCGCGCCCTCCATCGCCTCGATGGTATTGGCAAAGGTCGGCGGCTCCGGATTGTCCGCAATCGCCTCGATTTCCGCCATGTGTTCCTTCAATGCGATTTCAAGCGCGGGGGCGTAATCGTCATCGGAAATCCGGTCGAACGGCGCGAGGCCAAACGGCGTGTCCCATTCGGCAAGCAAGGGGTTGGTCATTCTCTGGTCTCCAGTCGATGTTGCCGTTCCGGCTTCGGCGGGGAAAGGCCGCGGATGTTTCATCGTCAGACACCGCCGCCACAGTCCGGAACGCTTTGATCAAAAGCTATGT
This sequence comes from Pacificoceanicola niger, assembly GCF_048553275.1. Taxonomy (NCBI): domain Bacteria; kingdom Pseudomonadati; phylum Pseudomonadota; class Alphaproteobacteria; order Rhodobacterales; family Roseobacteraceae; genus Pacificoceanicola; species Pacificoceanicola niger. The sequence goes on along the minus strand of NZ_JBLZMW010000001.1, from coordinate 330,268 downwards.
CCCGCGCACGCGCCCTTCAACGCGCAAAGCACGTGACCCGCCGATTGTCGGGCAAAAATATTTTTCCATCTCACGCGAACGTGAGTCGGTTTTTCGGCACACCATCAATGCCGGGGCCGATCCCGGAGACTTTCGTACAAAACTCGGCGAGAATCGTACCAAACGGCTCCGGCGGGCCATGGCGCCGCCCCACATCGGCCGGGCATTTTGTACCAAACTCGGCGCCTTTTGTACCGAACGCATGTTACGAATCCCTTGACCGCCGGGGTTTAACGCAGCGCACGCTGCATAGTTGCTCCGTCAGGGCCCCTCTGCGCCACTGGCTCCGCGACCACCGCAAACCGGACAATCCGTCCGCGCTTTCAGTCCGATCTTGCGCGTCTCGCCCCACAGCGCGTCATAGATCAGCATCTCACCGCGCAGCACCTGCCCGGCGCCGGTGACCTGCTTCACAGCCTCCACCGCCATCATGCTTCCCACAACGCCCGGCAACGGCCCGAGCACACCAGCCTCGGCACAGCTCGGCGCCAGACCGGGCGCCGGAGCTTCGGGAAAAATACACTGATAACAAGGGCCTGAAGCCCCCGGATCGAACACCGACACCTGCCCTTCCCATTGGCTCAGAGCGCCGGAAATCAGCGGCTTGCCCTGCGTCACGCACACCCGATTTGCCAGATATCGCGTCTCGAAATTGTCCGTCCCGTCGAGCACAATATCATAGTCGTCGATCAGATCCGCCGCGACGTCCTCGGTCAGCCGACGCTTGTACGGCCTGACATCAATGAACGGGTTAACCGCCAACATGCGCTCCTGGGCGGAAAAAACCTTCGGTTTTCCAATATCTTGATCCTCATGAATCACCTGCCTCTGCAGGTTTCCGCTATCCACCACGTCATCGTCGATCACCCCGACCCGGCCAACACCCGCCGCCGCGAGATAGAGCAACGCAGGCGAGCCAAGCCCCCCGGCTCCGATCACCAGGATCCTGGCTTGCTTGAGTTTTTTCTGCCCCGGCCCGCCCAGCTCACGCAGCACGATATGACGCGCATAGCGATCAAGCTCGCCATCCTCGAAGACCCCCGCCTTCGCGGGAGTATTACCCTGCTCGCGCCGCTCGGACGCAGCCTTCAACCTCTTGACCGCAAAAGCATAAACCAGACCAAGGCCAATCAAACCGCCAAGGATAAGCCATCCCGCCGCCGACCCGCCCGTCGCCTGACGCAGACCGTTGCCCTCTGGCAGGACCAGATGCCCAACCACGAGCCCCACATACAGGATTCCCATCATGACCAGCCGCGCCCGAACCGGTGCGCCCATCAAATGACCCACGAACCAAAGCGCTGCAATCAAAAGAAAAATCAAGGTCATCAACGCCGCCCCGTTGACCCGAACCCGCCTGAACCGCGCGGCGTGTCCGGCAGCACATCCGTGGCGGCGAACCGCGCCTGAACCACCGGTGCCACCACCATTTGCGCGATGCGGTCTCCGTGTGTGATCACAAAATCATCCTCCCCGGCATTCATCACGATCACACCCAGCGGACCGCGATAATCCGCATCTATCGTGCCCGGCGCATTCGGCAAGGTGATCCCATGTTTCAACGCTAGCCCCGACCGTGGCCGCAGCTGAACCTCGAAGCCATCCGGGATTGCCAGCCGAAGCCCCGTTGGCACCAGGGCACGCGCGCCCGGCGTCAGTGTCACGGTGCCGCGATCCGGCAGATTGGCCCGCACATCCGCGCCCGCCGCCCCGGGCGTAGCGTAGTTCGGAACTCCCAGTGAGCGATCCGCATCCGCCTCCCAGACAAAGGCAATCTCACAGTGTTCCATGGCGGTTCCCATTGATATTTATCAGGTTTTCGGACCACAGACCGCAGAGCGATCAGCCCGCAATCATTGAAAGGTGCCTCAACGCCCGGTCAAGGCCTGCGCGATGCGCTGCGCCAGGCGTTTCGCCACGTCGGCCTTGCTCATCCGCGGCCATTCCTCAGCGCCCGTATCCGAAATGACCACGACCGCGTTTTCCAACCCGCCCATGATCCCTGTGGACGGGCTGACATCGTTTGCGACAATCCAGTCGCACCCCTTTCGATCCCGTTTCGCCGTGGCATTTGTGATCACATCATCCGTCTCGGCGGCAAACCCCACGACCAACCGGGGCCGACCGGTTGCCATCTGCGAGACCTCGGCAAGGATGTCGGGGTTCTCGGCAAACTCCAGAACCGGCAAGGCGCCTGCTTTCTTCTTGATTTTCTTATCACTTTCCCGGGCCACGCGCCAATCTGCAACAGCGGCCGCAAAGACGCCGGCATCCGCAGGCAAAGCGCTCAGAACGGCGTCGCGCATTTCGCGCGCTGTTTCCACGTTGACCACCTCCACGCCCGTCGGACGCGCCACATCTGCCGGACCGCTGACAAAGACGACCTCAGCGCCCAAATCCCGCAGCGCCGCCGCGATCGCCGTGCCCTGAGCGCCCGACGACCGGTTCGCGATGTACCGCACCGGATCTATCGGCTCATGGGTCGGCCCGGATGTGATCACAATCCGCCTGCCCTTCAACGGCCCCTCGGACAGGGCACCCTCAATGGCTGCGAGAATGGTCATGGGGTCCGACATACGCCCGGGTCCGAACTCTCCGCAGGCCATATCGCCGCTGTCCGGTCCGACAACGGTGATGCCATCTCCGTGCAAAACCTTCAGGTTTCTCTGTGTGGCCGGGTGCTCCCACATGCGCACGTTCATTGCAGGGACGATCATCACCGGCGTATCCGTCGCCATGAGCAAGGTCGAAGCAAGATCGTTGGCCAGCCCCGCGGCCATCTTGGCCATCAAGTCCGCAGTCGCAGGAGCCACGACCACCAGATCCGCAACGCGGCTGAGCTGGATATGCCCCATTTCCGCTTCTTTGGTGAGGTCGAAGAGATCTCTGTGGACCGCCTCCCCGGCCAAAGCCGACAGGCTGAGCGGTGTGACAAACTCTTCGGCGGCCCGTGTCATGACCGGCGTGACAGAAGCCCCACGCTCGCGCAGGCGCCGGATCAATTCAAGGCATTTGTAGGCGGCAATACCGCCCCCAACGATCAGCAGAATGCGTTTGCCGTCCAGCATGAGGCGCTCCTTGGGCATCAGGTTTGCCAAGTGTTAGGCGCTCAGGGCGGGAAACTCAATTGCCGCGCTGCTGCCGGAAGGCCACGCACGGATCCTCGCGCTCAGCGGCGGGAGAAAAAGCGATCCGGTCGAACTGTCCGTTCGGAACAACGCCGTCCTCCCCCTGACCCAGCGCAGCAATGGTAAGCTCCGGCGCCGCCAGAGCGAGCGCGGCGGGCGCGCCCCAATCTTTGCGGGCATGGCCATTGCCGGTTATCACGACCACCGGGCCACCGGTCTCCCGCCAGGCCGCCAAGGCGGCGCGGGCGAGTGAGGCATCCCGAAGCCGTTGAATTTGAACCATAACAGGAAGCATTTCTTTCGGCAGCGCATCACAGTGAGCGGAGAGTTGCAGCGCCTCGCGAGCGTCCTGCTGATCGGGCGGAAGCGCCAGGGTCAACCCGAAGTCCTGCGCGTCCGCGCCGAACACGCTGGCCACATCCGCATCCATTAGCCCCCGCGCCTGCTCCCTTGGCACCGCTGCTCCGTAAATACGGGCCTCTGGCGCGGCGGCGAAGATCGGGAAGTACCAGTCAAACTCCGGCCAGCCGCTCTCTTCCCACTGCAACACCGTGCCGAGCTTGACGGCATCGCTGCGATCAGAGGATCGGGCGCGGGCCGCCTGAGCCTCGGTCAGCATTTCAAAAACCAGGGCGCGCGGTGCAATCTGCGCCACCCATTCCGCCTGTCTGGCATGATGGTCCGGATTGTCGTGCTGTTCGCCGAGAAAGACCACATCCCCGGACAAATCAGCCCCGGCGGAAACCGCCGAGGCCATAACGAGTATTGCAAGGAAGATCGCTTTCATCCGCGCATCATGCGAGGAAATGCTGCACTTCGCCAGACTGCGTTTCGAGCGACTTGCGCATCTTGATGAATGCCGCGGCTTCCAGCTGGCGCACACGCTCCTTAGACAGGCCCAACTCGTTGCCGAGGCTCTCCAAGGTGCGAGAGCTGTCGCGCAGCTTGCGCTCTCGCACGATAAAGCGCTCACGCTCATTCAAGCCGTTCATCGCGACGAGCAGCCATTCGCGCAATTGCTCGCGGTCGTGGGTGTTCTCAACCAACTCGTCCGCCTGCGCGCTGTCATCTTCGAGCGTGTCGATCCATTCGCGGCCTTCATCTTCGACAGATTGCGTTGCATTGAGCGAAAAATCAGAGCCGGACAAACGCCCTTCCATCATCTCAACGTCGTGCAGTGGCACACCGATCTCCTTGGAAATCATTTCGCGCATCTGATGGCGATCGAGCGTTTCGCCCGAGGCACTGGCCTCGCGTTCGATCTGGGCCTGTACGCGGCGCATGTTGAAGAACAGGGATTTCTGTGAGGAGGTAGACCCGGTCCGTACCATGGACCAGTTGCGCATCACGTAGTCCTGAATGCTCGCCTTGATCCACCAGACTGCGTAGGTCGAAAACCGCACGCCGCGATCCGGATCGAATTTATCCGCCGCTTTCATGAGGCCAAGGCCCGCCTCCTGGATCAGGTCATTCATCGGGGCACCGTAACGGCGGAACTTCGATGCCATGGAGATCGCAAGCCGCATGTAGGCGGTGATCAGCCTGTGAAGCGCCTGTTCGTCCCGTTCGTCGCGCCACGCATAGGCGAGTGCGCGCTCGGTCTCGGCGTCCAGCAGCTCAGCCTTCATCGCCTTGCGGGACAGCGTCTGGTCGTTCATTCCATCTAGTGCCATCGTCGTTCCCCGTCTTTCGTTTCGCCCATCTGCAGGTCAATTTTGCTCTTGAATACGGACGCCAGAGGCAACCGGATCACTTGTGATCGAAATTTTGCAGGTGCCGCTTCGGCGTCGCAATCCAGACGCCACAAAACGGCTTATCAACAAAGTGGATCCCCGTGATCAGCGTTCAGTCTTCTGAGGGGCAACGTGCGCAGCGTGCAAAAGGTTCCGGAAAAACTTGCCTTTGGCTCTGGCAGACCAACGCGGGCGAGCACAGCGCACCGCGAAGCACACCCCAGCGCTTCTCGCGGCGCGTTAAGAGATTCATAACCACCTTTCCGTCAAATTCGCTGAATTAAGTGCCGATCCGGAGAGGCGTTCGTTGGTTTCACATGCTTACACGGTTGCCTTCGAGGGGGTCGAGGCCCGCCCCGTCGAAGTTCAATGTGCCGTGACACCCGGCCTGCCCGCTTTTGCGATTGTCGGCCTGCCGGACAAAGCCGTATCCGAGGCCCGCGACCGGGTGCGTACTGCGCTGTCGTCCATGGCGATCGCGCTGCCGTCAAAGCGCATCACGGTCAACCTCTCACCCGCCGATATGCCCAAGGAAGGCTCACACTTTGATCTGCCGATTGCGCTTGGCCTGCTTGCCGCGCTGGACGTGATCCCCGCCGATGCGGTGGCCCAGACGGTGGCTTTGGGCGAGCTGTCGCTTGATGGCAGCCTCGTGCCGGTGATCGGCGCCCTGCCCGCAGCAATGTGCGCGGCGCAGGATGACCGGGCCTTGCTCTGCCCCAGCGCCTCGGGCGCCGAGGCGGCTTGGGTGGAGGCCTGCAACGTGCTCGCCGCCGGGACATTGCTGGAAGTGGTGCAGCACTTCACCGGCCAACGTGTCATTCCGCCCGCCACGCCGGGTGAGGTGACGGATGATCGCGGGGCGCGCGACCTGCGTGACGTGAAGGGGCAGGAGCGGGCCAAACGGGCCATGGAGATCGCCGCAGCCGGGCGTCATCACATGCTGATGGTCGGCACACCGGGCTCTGGAAAATCCATGTTGGCCAAACGCTTGCCCGGTATTCTGCCGCCCTTGACGCCTATCGAAGCTCTGGAAACCTCGATGATCCACTCGTTGGCGGGACTGCTGGACGAGGGCGGCATTTCCCGCGCGCGTCCTTTCCGCGAACCACACCACACCGCATCCATGCCCGCCATCGTGGGCGGTGGGCGCACCGTTCGCCCCGGGGAAATCAGCCTCGCGCACAACGGCGTGCTGTTTCTCGACGAATTTCCCGAATTCGCCCGCAGCACGCTTGAAACGCTGCGCCAGCCCGTCGAAACCGGAGAGGTCATGATTGCCCGCGCCAATGCGCACATCCGCTACCCCTGCCGCTTCATGCTCATGGCTGCGGCCAACCCTTGCCGATGCGGCTATCTCAGCGATCCGGCACGGGCCTGTTCGCGGGCACCGAATTGCGGAGAGGACTACCTCGGTCGCATTTCCGGCCCGCTGATGGACCGCTTCGACCTGCGGATCGAGGTGCCGCCGGTGTCCTATTCCGATCTCGACCTGCCTGCCTCAGGCGACAGCTCCGCCGACGTTGCGGCGCGGGTGGCCGCAGCGCGCCAAAGACAGACCGCCCGGTTCGGCGACGGCGGAAAAATCCGGACCAATGCCGATGCGGAGGGTCAGGTTCTGGAGGATATGACCGCGCTTGATACAGAGTGCACCGAGCTGATGCAGAAGGCCGCAAAGCGGTTCGGCCTCTCGGCCCGCGGCTATCACCGCACGTTGCGCGTGGCCCGGACCATCGCGGATCTGGACGGATCAGACGCCATTCGCCGCCCGCATCTCGCGGAGGCCCTGAGCTACCGCCTCACGATTTCGAAAGAGGCCTGAGCGAAGGACGCAACCCGGGACAGGCTTTGCCGCGCCTCGGGCAGCCATCCGTCGAACAGGTGCCAGACATGCGGCAACGCCGGTTCAATCTCCAGCGTGACAGCGCCGCCTTCGGTCTTCAGATGCGCCGCCATGCGCAGGCTGTCATCGCGCAGTATTTCGCTGTCTGAACACTGCAGCAAGACCGGGGGACAGTCCGGAAACGCAGCATGGAGCGGCGACCCACGGGGGTCACGCGGGTCCTGCCCTTGCAGATAATGATCCCGGAGTTCTTCGATCCGTTCGCCGGGCAATACGGCGTCTGCCTCGCTATTGTCCAAAAGGCTTGGCCCGGTCAGCGCAAGATCCGTCCACGGCGAAAACGCGAAGGCACCGGCGGGCGCCTGCCCGCTCTGGCACAGCTCGGCAAGCAGGGCGAGCGCCAGCCCGCCCCCGGCGGAGTCGCCCCCGATCACGATGTCTTGCCGCGCGTAGCCCAACGTCCGGAGATGATCCCAAGCCCGAAGGGCATCGTCGAACGCGCCGGGAAAGGGCGTCTCCGGCGCCAGGCGATAAGCGGGCGCGCAGACCTCCACCCGGCTCAGGAGCGCCAGCCGCGCCAACATCGCTTCATGCGTTTGGGGGCTGCCGACGATATAGCCACCGCCGTGAAAATAGAGGATGACTCGACCGGCCTGTGCCGGGCCGGAACCGATCCAGTGCAAACCGCCGGGACGCAACAGGTTGCGGGTGAACGGCGTGGGACGGAAGGCAAGTGCGGCGCGCCGGAATGCGCGACGCGCCTCGGGAATCGCGACAACGCGGCGCAGCCGAGGCTTGACGACCAGCCGCAACGACCGGTCGAGCAGCCGCCCCTGCCAGCTCACCCCAGCTTTGCCTCGATGGCCTGCCAGATCTTCTCGGCGACGTTGATCCCGTCGAAGCGTTCCAGCTCCTGAATGCCGGTCGGCGAGGTGACGTTGATTTCCGTCAGGTACTGGCCAATGACGTCGATCCCGACGAAGATCTGACCGTGGTCGCGCAGCGTTGGCCCGATGGCAGCGCAGATTTCGCGATCGCGGTCGGTGAGCGCGATCTTCTCCGGGCGCCCGCCGACGTGCATGTTCGAGCGCACCTCCCCCGCCGCCGGGACACGGTTGATCACGCCCACCGGCTCGCCATCGACAAGGATCACGCGTTTATCGCCCGCCGTCACATCCGGCAGATATTTCTGCACGATCAGCGGCTCGCGGCTGAACCCGGTGAAAAGCTCGTGCAGCGACGAGAGGTTCTTGTCATTGGCATCGAGGCGGAAAACGCCCGCGCCACCATTGCCGTAGAGCGGCTTGAGAATGACATCCCCATGCTTGGCCTTGAATTCGCGGATCGTCTTGAGATCGCGGGCGACGGTGGTCGGCGGCGTCAGATCGGGAAAATTCAGGACCAGCAGCTTTTCCGGGAAATTACGGACCCAGAACGGATCGTTCACCACCAGGGTCTGCCCCTTGAGCCTATCGAGCAGATGGGTCGAGGTGATGTAGTGCATGTCGAAGGGCGGGTCCTGCCGCAGCCAGACCACATCAACATCCGCAAGGTCGATCTTGACCTCCTCGCCAAGGATGGCAGGGGTGCCCGCCACGCGCTGGACGGTCATCCAGTGCCCGCGCGCGGTGATCCGTCCCTCCTCGTAGGCCAGATGATCCGGGCCATAGTAGAACAGCTCATGGCCCCGCGCCTGCGCCTCTTCGGCGATACGGAACGAGCTGTCGGCATTGATATCGACCCCGGTGATCGGGTCCATTTGAAAGGCGATCTTCATAGCTACTCCCCGGTTGCACTCAATAGATGGCGCAACGCGGTGGCAGGTTCAATGCCGCTTAAATGTCCCCTATGGCATTCTCGATGATCGAAATCTCGCCCCGGCGATTCACCAATGCCACATCAAAGCGCATCTCTGTGAGCGTGCCGCGTGGCTGTGTGCCGAGAAATTCCTCGGCAGAGCGGTGCAGCCGGGCGATCTGATGCGCCGAGAGGCTGCGGGCCGCCTTTTCCAAGGTCGCGCTGGATTTGACCTCGACAAACACCAGCCCCTCTCCGTTGCGGAAGATCAGGTCGATCTCGCCGCCCTTGCCACGCCACCGCCGGCACAGTTCCGGATATCCGCGCCGTTCATAATCGCGGGACACGCTATGCTCCGCCGCCTGTCCTGCGTGATGGTTGGTCTGACCGCGCGACCTCAGCGACGGAGGGTCCGCCGCAGTCCGCTGATCTGCACCCCGGGCAAAGGACAAAAGCACACCTTTCTGCGTTGCCGCCTACGCCTTGGCCATTTGCATGGCCAGTTGGTAAACAGGCCGCCGTTTGACACCAAGCCGGGCCGAGACGCTGTCGGCGGCGTCGCGGACGGACATTGTTTCCAAGGCCTCTTTTATCGCGTCTTCGATTACCGTTTCACTAACGACCGGGGCCTCCCCCTTGGAGATCAGTACGACGATCTCGCCCTTGGCCTGCGTCTCGCCATAGAAGGCCGCCAGTTCCGCGAGCGTGCCGCGCCGCACTTCCTCGAATTTCTTGGTCAATTCGCGACAGACCGCCGCATCCCGCGCGTCGCCCATGACCTGGGCCGCATCGGACAGCATGGCGCCGAGGCGCTTCGGCGATTCGTAGAAAACCAGCGTCGCGGGAAGCGGCCCAAGTTCGCCGAGCGCTTTCTTTCGTGCGCCGGATGCATTCGGCAGAAATCCGGCAAAGAGAAACCGATCCGTCGGCAGACCGGCCAGCGTCAGCGCTGTGACGACGGCAGAGGCACCAGGAGCGCTGGTGGTGGGATATCCGGCCTCCTGCGCGGCCCGCATCAGGTCAAAGCCGGGATCGGAAATCATCGGCGTGCCCGCCTCCGAGGCATAGGCCACCGATTGACCGGCCTCCAGCGCGGCCAGCAGGCGCGGTCTTGCCCGCGCGCCATTGTGGTCGTGGTAAGCGATCAGCGGACGTTCGCCCAGCGGCACACCGTGAATCTCAAGAAGTCGCCGAAGGCTGCGTGTATCCTCCGCAGCGAGAACATCCGCGTCGCGCAGAATGTCCAGCGTTCTCAGGGTGATGTCCCGCGCGTTTCCGATGGGCGTCGCCACCATGTAGAGCCCGGTCGACAATCGCCCGCTTTTCCCCGTAATCGTCACTGGACCCCTCACTTGGCTGGTTTATAGTCGCAGGCAACCTGCGCTTGCGCTCCACGCCCGCGCCAATAAACGAGGGAGTTCGCCATCCATGTTTGCTTTTTTGACCACCGTTCGCAAGGCGGTCCGCCCGGCCGCCTTCGCCTTTGCTGCCTTCGGGCTGGTCGCGTGTGACGCTTCCATGATGTCGTCGGTCGGCGGCGGCAATTCCGGCGGCCCGAAGATCGACCCAAATAAACCCATTCAGGTTGCGCTTCTGGTTCCCAAATCCGATCCCGGCGCCGGTCCCGTGGCTCAGGCGCTGGAAAATGCGACGCGGCTGGCCATTTCCGAGCTGAACGGCGTCACCATCGACCTCAAGGTCTATGACACCGCTGGCAACACCGGCACCGCAGCCGCTCAAGCCCAGCGCGCCGTGGACGAAGGCGCGCGCGTTATCCTGGGCCCGTTGTTCGGTGAAGCGGCCAACGCTGCGGGTCTCGCCGTGACCGACGAAGGCGTGAATGTGCTGAGCTTTTCGAACAATCCCTCGATCGCCGGCGGCAACGTCTTCGTCCTTGGGACGAGCTTCGCAAACACCGCGCAGCGGCTGATGCAATACGGCAAGCGGCAAGGCAAGAAAAGCGTCGTCATCGTCCATTCCAACGATGTGCCCGGCCAGTTCGGCAAGGCCGCTATCGAGCAGGCCGCCACATCCGCGGGGATCCGGGTGGTCAGCGCGGAAGGCTACACCCTCTCCGTCGAAGGCGTGTCGGCCACGGCGCAGGCTGCCGGCGGCGTGATCCAGCAGGCCGGTGTGGACTCCGTTTTCATCACCACCGAAGCCACCAACGCGGCCATGCCGATGCTGCTCAACATGCTCCCCGCGAACGGTGCCGACCCGGCCTCGACCCAGTACATCGGTTTGACGCGCTGGGACGTGCGGCCTGATCTCTACGATTTGCCGGGGGCGGAAGGCGCATGGTTCACCCTACCGAATCGCGCCCAGCAGGAAAGCTTCAACAACCGCTACGCCGCCGCCTATGGCGCCGCGCCGCATCCGCTGGCCGGTCTCGCCTATGACGGGATCGCTGCGATCGGCGCGTTGGCAAGCCAAGGGCGCGGCGACGCACTGACCGGAAATGCGCTGACGCGTTCAACTGGTTTTAACGGTGTAAGTGGTGTATTCCGCCTGATGCCGGACGGCACGAACCAGCGTGGGCTGGCCGTCGCGACGATACGCAATCAACAGGTGGTGATCCTTGACCCTGCCCCAAACAGCTTCGGCGGCCCAGGCTTCTAAGCCGTCCCCCGAGCTTCTGACTGACAGGATGCCGGACGATCTGATCGCTCCGGCATCCGACATATTCGACCTTCCGTCCCTGCGCGAACGCCTGTTTGCCGCGTTGCCGTCCGATGCGGACGAGCCTGCGGTGCGCAAGATCGTCGTGCAAACCCTGTCCGAGGCGCAAAAGGCCGGGCGTGCCGTTATTGCCGCCGCCTTCGAAGCCGAGCCCTTTGGTGCCCGGCGCACCACCCGCGCCTACACATGGCTGACCGATGGCATGGTCAAGCTGACCTTCGAAGTCGCGACACAGATTCTGCACCGCTTGCCCAACCCGACGGAGGGCGAGCGGCTGTCCGTCATGGCCGTCGGCGGGTATGGGCGGGGCGAAATGGCGCCGTTTTCGGACGTCGATCTGCTCTTCCTCACACCTTACAAGATCACGCCCTGGGCCGAGAGCGTCATCGAATCGATGCTCTACATCCTGTGGGACCTGCGGCTGAAAGTCGGGCATTCGTCGCGCACGGTGAAGGATTGCCTGCGCCTAGGGGCTGAGGATTACACGATCCGAACCGCGATGTTGGAACATCGCTACCTGACCGGCCATGCGCCGTTGGCGCAGGAGCTTGACCGCCGGCTTTGGAGTGATCTGTTCGAAGGCAGCGAACGCGATTTTGTCGAGGCCAAGCTGGAGGAGCGCGACGCGCGGCACCTCAAGCAAGGCCAGCGCTACATGGTCGAGCCCAACGTCAAGGAGGGCAAGGGCGGCCTGCGCGATCTGCAGTCGCTGTACTGGATCATCAAATACGTGCACCACACCGACGATCTGTCCGAATTGGTGCAAAAGGGCGTTTTCCTGCCGGATGAATACGAAAGTTTCTGCAAGGCGGAACGGTTCCTCTGGGCCGTTCGCTGTCATCTTCACCTCGCGGCCGGGCGGGCCAACGAACTGTTGACCTTCGACATGCAGGTCGATGTCGCGGCACGCATGGGCTACAATGACCGCGGCGGACGGCGGGCCGTCGAATGGTTCATGCAGGACTTCTTTCGTCAGGCCACGGAAGTCGGCGATCTGACCCGCATCCTGCTGACCTCGCTGGAGGCCACACACACAAAGGGTGCCCCGCTTTTCCAACGCATTTTCAAACGCGCACCAAAGGTCAAGGACGGCTATACGGTGGTGAACAATCGCCTTGCCATCACCAACGACACGGCCTTTCTCGAAAACAAGCTGAACATTCTGCGCGTCTTTGAAGAGGCGCTGCGCACCGGGCTGCTGATCCACCCGGATGCCATGCGATTGATCAAGGACAATCTCGACCTGATCGACAACGAAATGCAGGAGAGCCGGGAGGCGCAGAAGCTGTTTCTCGGGTTGTTGCTGAAACACGGCAACCCCGAACGCGCGCTGCGCCGGATGAACGAGCTTGGCGTTCTGGCCGCTTTCATTCCCGAATTCGCGCCGATCGTGGCGATGATGCAGTTCAACATGTACCACCACTACACGGTGGACGAACACACGATCCAATGCATCTGGCATCTGTCAGAGATCGAGCACCGCCATCTCGACGAAGAACTGCCTGTGGCGTCGAAGATCCTCGAAGCGGGCGTGAACCGCAGGGTTCTCTATGTGGCACTGTTGCTGCATGACATCGGCAAGGGCCGGGACGAGGATCATTCGATTCTCGGAGCCCAGATCGCCCGCAAGGTTGCCCCGCGCCTGGGCCTGTCCAAAAAGGAGGCCGAGACGGTCGAATGGCTGGTGCGGCATCACCTGCTCATGTCCGACATGGCGCAGAAACGCGACATCGCCGATCCGCGCACCGTGCGCGATTTTGCCAAGGCGGTGAAGACAAAAGAGCGGCTGGACCTGCTTTGCGTTCTGACCGTCTGCGACATTCGCGGCGTCGGACCGACGACATGGAACAACTGGAAAGCGGCGCTGCTGCGCGCGCTGTATCGGCAGACCCGGCGAGCGCTTGAAGGCGGGATGGAAGATCTCAACCGCGAAATGCGCGGCACAGAGGCCAAGAAGCTGCTGCGCGAGAAGCTGCCGGACTGGTCCGGTGCCGATCTGCGCAGTGAAACCTCCCGGCATTATCCGCCCTATTGGCAGGGCCTGCATTTCACCGCCCATGTGGTCTTTGCGAATCTGCTGCGCGGCATCGACGAGGATGACATCCGGATCGACATTCACCCCGACACCGACCGCGACGCCACCCGCGCTTGTTTCGCATTGCAGGATCATCCCGGGATATTCTCGCGGCTGGCCGGGGCGTTGGCACTGGTGGGGGCGAATGTCGTGGATGCGCGCACCTTCACCACCAAGGATGGCTATGCCACCGCTGCCTTCTGGATCCAGGATGCCGACGGCCACCCCTACGAAGACAACCGCATTCCGCGGCTGCGGGACATGATCCGCAAGACGTTGTTGGGCGAGGTCGTCGCGACCGAGGCGATGAAGCCCAAGGACAAGCTCAAGAAACGGGAAAAGGCCTTCCGTGTGCCGACCCATATCACCTTCGACAACGAAGGGTCGGAGATCTTCACGATCATCGAGGTCGACACGCGCGACCGCCCCGGCCTGCTATATGATCTGACGCGCACCTTGGCCTATCAGAACATCTACATCGCTTCAGCGGTCATCGCGACCTATGGCGAGCAGGTCGTCGACACCTTCTATGTCAAGGATATGTTCGGGTTGAAACTGCACTCCAAGGTCAAGCGCGACCAGATAGAGAAAAAGTTGCGCGAGGCTATAGATCAGGGATCGGAGCGGGCCCGGGGCTGAAGACGGTCAGACAGGAGCTTACAGGCCCTTAAAAGACGGCTCACCGCTGATAAGGGTGGCGCCCCATTTCTTCCAGAAGCGGGGTCCCGTCCTCTATGCTTTCCTGCGACGAGACCACGTAGCAGACACGCTCTCCATCAACAATATAGCAAACGACGCGGACATTGGTCGTGGCATTCGGCTGCACATCGCGCACTGAGGGGTGCATCCACATTCCCGGCGACAGTTTTGCACCGTTGAGATCAAGATCAGGGTAGGCCTTCATCAGCGGGGCATAGGGATCCTCGCGCAGTAGCCCGCCAAAGGGAAGCGTCACGGGCGGGCTGATCAGCTCGACCGCGTCCGGGTTCAAGTCCGGTAAGAGATAGGGCTGCAGCATGTCCTCCGGTGCCTGATGGCCGCCCGCCACGGTCACGGCCGGGCAGGCCAATATTGCACTGATCATTCCGATCATATGTTTCATTCCGCGTCTCCTTCTGGCGCTTTCGTCGCGCCCATGATGCTGCTGCGGACCGCATCCATATCGCCCTTCGTTCCCGCAGCCAGAACGCAATCGAAGGCGGCGCTGTTTTCTCCCTGCAAGCGGGTTGAAAAATAGACCGTACACAGCGCAGCCTGTGCCGTGGTCCCCACGGATATTCCTAGCCGGTGGGCAAGCGCCTGTTGCTCGGCCAGCAAGGCCTCATATTCGTAGTCGCCGCTCGCAAAGAAGAACGGCTGAACATCACGCCTGTCGAAATGCTCGTAAAGCGGCGCCGGTGCGCTCAGGGAAACCTGCCAGCCGTCAAGAACCTCGGATTTCTCCACCCGTTTCGAATAAAGCCCCTCGGTGTCGACCAAGGCGCTCTCTCCCGGGGCCAATTCGCGGTTGACCGGAACCACCGTCGCGACCCCGTAGGCATCGGAGCGCATCAGCACATGAGAGACAAAGACCACCATCGGCCCACTGTTGCGAAGCAGCGCGTCCCGTTCACTGCGAAGTGACAGAACGGTGACCGACGGCGCGCTGAAGCGTGCATGGTATTCAGCCAGGACCCGAGGCAGGACAAAGGTCGCTGCGGAAAACAACAGCCCCGCCACCGTGGCCAGTGTGAGTGTCTGTTTGGCTCGTTCATAGAACCGGCTTTGGTGCATCCCGCATTCGGTGCAGACCGCCGCCTTCGCTTTGATGTCCTTTCGGCACCAGATACATTTGGGGCGGCTTATCACGTCGCGCATGGAATTCTCTTGTTGCCAATGCGCCTGACGCTAGCACAGATCTCCTTTAAGGCGAATAATTCCTCATCTTCCCCGCCCCGGTACAATCCGCTAAACCAGCGCACAAACAACAATCCGGGCAGTCATGAAACCTATCCGCCTCATTTCCGGCGTTCTCACCGTCGGCTTCTGGACATTGATGAGCCGTGTCCTTGGGGTCGTGCGTGAAATCATGATCCTTGCCTTCATTGGCCCCGGCCCGGTCATGGACGCCTTTGTCGCGGCCTTCCGCCTGCCCAACATGTTCCGCCGGTTCTTTGCCGAAGGGGCGTTCAACGCGGCCTTCGTGCCGATGTTCTCCAAGAAATACGAAGGCGAGGAAGATCCCATGATCTTCGCCCGCGACGCGCTCAGCGGGTTGGCCTTTGTTCTGCTGATCCTGACCGCGCTGGCGCTGATCTTCATGCCGGCCCTCGTGTATGCCACGGCGGGCGGATTTGCCGGGGATGCGCGGTTTGACCTGACCGTCGGCTACGGGCGCATCGTCTTTCCCTATATCCTGTTGATTTCGCTGGCGGCCCTGTTCTCCGGCGCGCTCAATGCCACCGGTCATTTTGCCGCTGCTGCCGCCGCGCCGCTGCTCTTGAACGTGTTTGTCATCGGCTTCATGGTTTTCGGCGCCTACGCCGGCGGCGAGGCGGTTTTCTGGCTCATCTGGGCCATTCCCTTCGCGGGTGTGGCGCAACTGCTCGTGGTTTGGGTCGCGGCGGACCGGGCGGGCATTCGGGTCCGTCCCGGGCGACCACGCCTGACTCCGGACATGCGCCGGCTTGTCCGCACGGCCATTCCCGCAGCGCTGGCCGGGGGGGTGATGCAGATAAACCTGCTTGTCGGGCAATTCGTGGCCTCGGGTTTCGAGAAGGCCGTGGGCTGGCTCTATGCTGCAGACCGGTTGTATCAGCTGCCGCTGGGCGTTGTGGGCATCGCCGTCACTGTCGTGCTTCTGCCCGACCTGTCGCGCAAGCTTAAGGCAAAGGATGACGAAGGCGGGCGCGCGGCGTTGTCTCGGTCGGGGGAATTGTCCCTTGCCCTGACCATCCCTGCCTCCGTCGCGCTGATAGTGATCCCTGTGCCACTGGTTTCGGTTCTGTTTCAGCGCGGAGCCACCGGCAGCGCCGACAGCGCCGCCATTGCGCTGGCCGTCGCGATCTACGGCCTCGGGCTGCCCGCCTTTGTCCTGCAAAAAGTGTTCCAACCGCTGTTTTTCGCCCGCGAAGACACGCGGACGCCGTTTAACTACGCTGTCGTTTCAATGATCCTCAACGCCGGTATCGCCATCGGCCTTGCCCCCGTTATCGGCTGGATCGCCCCGGCCATCGCAACCACTGTCGCAGGCTGGAGCATGGCGGTGCAATTGTTCCTCGGCTCGCGCAAAATGGGGGATGTCGCGCGCTTCGATGCGCGCTTCTATCGCCGGGTCTGGCGAATCTGCCTGGCCTCGGCGGTGATGGGAGCCGTCCTTTGGGCCTCCCAGATGGCACTCTCCTCACTCCTTTTGGAACCTTGGGTGCGGGGACTTGCGTTGAGCTTGCTGATCGCCATTGGAATTCTGTCCTATGGCGTGGCGGGACACCTACTCGGTGCGTTCCGCATGTCTGAAATCCGTGGGCTTCTGCGCCGACGCAAGAATAATGGAAACTGACCTGATATGAGCCCCACAGCGCTGATCACCGCCGCCGAAGGTTTTCCGGCGCTCGAACGGCTCGTGGCGGGGGCAGAACGGGAGTTGATGCTGTCGTTCCGCATTCTCGACCCGGACACCCGCCTGCGCGCCCCGGAACTGCGCGAGCGCGGCCTTCGCACTTGGGGCGACCTGATTGCATGGACCTCACGCCGCGGGGTGAAGATCCGCATGCTGCTGGCGGATTTCGACCCGCTGTTCACGTCCGAGCTGCACCGCAAGGCCTGGGCTGCATCGTCAGGATTTGCCGATGTGGTCCACGGCGACGCTCAGATTCTCTGCGCCCCGCACGGACAGCGCGCCGGATCGTTTTGGCGGGTTCTCATGCGTGGACGCATCAACCGCGCGCTGCAACAGCTGCGCGATGAGGACAGCACCCGGCACACCCCGATCCAGCGCGCGATCCTCAAGGCCGGACCAATCCTGCGCCCGGCGACGATTCATCAGAAGTTCGCCATCGCCGATGACAGCCATTGCATCATTGGTGGGTTGGACGTGAACGAACGGCGCTATGACGACGCCGAGCACGATCAAGCGCCGGAAGAGACATGGCACGATATTTCCGTCGAACTCACCGACACGGACTTCGCCGGCGCCCTGCAAGGGCATTTCTCCGAATGCTGGAATGCCGCGATCGACTGCGGCGCGGCATCTCTGGCGGCCCCTGCAGAGCGGTATGACACCGCCACACGGCCGCAGAGCCGCTCCAACTTGAAGCTGATCCGCACATTCTCTGCCCCGTGTCCGGGCGCCGCGCGCCTTGCCCCGCGTCCGTTGGCCACCGACCATGAAATGGTGTTGACCAAATTCTTCGCCTCGGCACGGGATCATATCTACATCGAAACCCAGTTCCTGCGGCACGCGCCGCTGGTCGACGCAATGATCGCCGCCTCCAAGACCGCACAAGACCTGCAGCTGGTGGTTGTCATTCCGGCCGCCCCGGACCGGGTCCTGTTCGACGGCGATCACGGCTGGGACGCCCGTCACGCGCATGGGCTGCAAATCAAAGCCATCGACCGTCTGAAGGCCGCCTTTGGCGATCGCGCCGTGTTCCTCTCGCCGGCGCAGCCGAAAACCGCGCAGGACGACGGACCGAAATTGGCCGGCGCCGGGCCGATCTACGTTCATTCCAAGGTGACGATTATCGACGGCGAACGGACGATCATCGGCTCTGCCAATCTCAACGGACGTTCGTTGCGTTGGGACAGCGAGGCCTCGGTGATGATTCAAGACAAGGCCTTTGCCGCCGGGTTGCTCTCGCGGCTGGGGACCTATTGGATGGAACCGGGGGCCGAAGACAAGCCATTGGCGCGCGCCGAGACATGGCGGGCCTCGGCAGAAAAAGCGGCGCAAAGCCCCCCCGAAAAGCGCGAAGGCTACCTTCTGCCCTTCCCGCTGGAAGCCGGACGGGCGTTCGGCCGCACGGTTCCGCTCCTGCCCGACGACATGTTCTGAGGATTACGGGCGGCGAATACGCTCCAGCAGGCGCCGGAAGCCGCCGGGGATCAACAGGGCCGAAAGTGCAAAACCGGTAAAAAATCCGGCGAGATCGGCCACCCACAGATTGCTCGCGCCAAACAGCAGGCCAAACAACAGCTGCAACCCCATCAGCACGCCGATCATCGAAAAGGCCCGGACCTGATTGGCGCCGGCCTGACCGAGCTTGAGCCAGAGCAGATAGGTAAATCCGCCGATCAGCGCATAATCCCCCGGGAATGCCCCCACAAGCGGCATCGGATCGTTCAGGATCAGCGCATAGGAAAGCGCCCCGCCAATGCTGCCGACAAAGAACAAGGCCAGCATACGCCACGCGCCCATGGCTTCGGCCACGATCTTGCCCATCGCCAGCAGAATCACGGCGGCAAAGAGCGCCTGCGTGAAATTCCAGTGCAAAAACGGATAAGAAACAAACCGGATCAGATGCTCCGCCGGCCATGTTCCGGTTTCCCGCATCCATTCAAAGACCCGGTCGGAGAAAGCGAAGCGCTCCACCCAGTCCGCCCGCCATCCCACGGCCGCCGGTCCGCTCAGCAATCCGCGCGCGCCCATGGTAAAGGCCAGCTCGATCCCCACGATGACGAGCGCCAGAGCCGCCACCACGGGCGGCAAAGGGTTTACCGGGCTTTCATTGTGCGGGTGGTTCATGGCTGGTTCCTTGACGCGATCACGGCCCATGGGTAAGCCCTCCCAAGCAAAACTTCCAGACGGAGAAGCACCATGTCGGAGGGTCAGACCTCATCTGCCTTCACCAAACGCGTTTTCTCGGGCATCCAGCCGTCGGGCGGGCTGACCCTGGGGAACTATCTCGGTGCCATGAAGCGGTTCGCCGGGATGCAGGGACAAGGCTTTCAGACCATCTATTGCATGGTCGACCTGCACGCGATCACCGTCTGGCAAGATCCGGAAAACCTGCGCCGCGCCACGCGTGAGCTGTGCGCCGGCTACATCGCTTCGGGGATAGACCCCGAGGATTCGATCCTGTTCAACCAAAGCCAGGTGCCAGAGCATACGCAGCTTGCGTGGATCTTCAATTGCGTCGCCCGCATGGGCTGGATGCAGCGCATGACCCAGTGGAAAGACAAGGCGGGCAAGAACCAGCAGAATGCCTCGCTCGGCCTGTTTGCCTATCCCGCGCTCATGGCCGCCGACATCCTGATCTACCACGCAACGCATGTGCCCGTCGGGGAGGATCAGAAGCAGCACGTCGAGCTGACCCGCGACATTGCAATCAAGTTCAACCATGACTTTGGCGTCGATTTCTTCCCGGTGACCGAGCCGGTGATCGAAGGGGCGGCGACCCGTGTCATGTCCCTGCGTGATGGCTCAAAGAAAATGTCCAAATCCGACCCGTCGGATATGGCCCGGATCAACATGACCGATGACGCGGACGCCATTGCGAGCAAGATCCGCAAGGCCCGCACCGATCCGGACGCCCTGCCCTCCGAGGCCAAGGGGCTGGACGAGCGGCCCGAGGCGCGCAACCTCGTCAATATCTACGCGGCCCTCGCGGACATGAGCGTGGACGATGTGCTGCGCGACGTAGGCGGCAAGCAGTTCTCCGAGTTCAAGCCGATGCTCTCGGACCTAGCAGTCGAGAAGCTATCGCCCATCTCGACGGAAATGGCCCGGCTGATGGAAGCGCCCGACGAGATCGACGCGATCCTCGCCCGTGGCTCCGCACGTGCCCGCGCCATCGCGGAGCCGATCCTCAAACGAACCTACGAAATCGTCGGCATGGTTCACTGAACAAGACAAAGGGGCGCTGACGCGGCGCCCCTTTTTATTGCTGACACGACCGCCAATTGCAGCCGGGTCATCCGCCGCTCAGGATCGCGACACGACCCGTGCAAACAAGCGATAGGCAAAGGACGCCTCGCTGGCCGCAACCGGCAAGCTCGCGTCATAGGCCGCACGGATCACCTCGGCGATTTCCGGGCGCAGGATGACCTGACCGCCGTTCAGCCGACCGAGCGGCGCGTTGTCGCGGAATGCGCGGTCGGACCACAGCAGAATTGTCTGCACCACTTGCCCCAGCGCCAGCGTCTCCGCCTCCATCGCCAAAAGCGCATCATCCATGCGCAGGAACACGAAGGCCGCCTTGATGGAGCCATCGGGATCGAAGCGGAAGTGCCTGTATTGATTGGCGTCCTCCGCCTTTAGCCGATCCACCGTCTGCGCCAGCCCGTCAATCATCCGGCCCAGATCCGGCAGCTCCAGCAGCTCGCCCCAGTCGCGAAAGAAGAAGACCATGCAGTTGGCGCCCAGCTCCGGGTCCGTCTCCGCCATCTTGTGTCCGGACAGCACACAGACCGCTTCGAAGGCGCCTTTGACCACCTCCAGCGTCTTGTCCTCGACGCCAAAGACGATGGGCACGATGGGCCGCCCCCAGCGCGCAAAGACAAACCGACCGTCGCTGCGGGTGAACAGCGCTTCGATCTGCTCGGGTGTCAGGCTCTCGGACATGGCACGGCCCCCTGATTTTGCTCGTTCAAACATACGCCTTGCAGGGCCCGCGGATTGGACCCGTTCCGGCAATCGCGCCGCTTATGCCGCTGGCGGCCCGCCTTGGCCAGCCTCGCCCGCGCTATTTTTCGAACAGATCCGATTGTCCGGGCGCACGCGGGGCTGCCATCCCGAGATGAGTCCAGGCCTTTTGCGCAAGCATTCGTCCGCGCGGCGTGCGCTGGATCAGCCCCTGTTGCAGCAGGTAGGGTTCCACCACCTCTTCAAGCGCATCGCGGCTCTCGGAGAGTGCCGCAGAAAGTGTTTCTATCCCGACCGGCCCCCCGGCGTAATTCTCGGCAATCAGCTTGAGATACCGTCGGTCCGCCCCATCAAGGCCGAGACTGTCCACGCCCAATCGCGTCAGCGCGCCATCAGCGAGGTCCTGTGTCACCACGCCGCCGCCCTCGACAACCGCAAAATCCACCACCCGGCGCAGCAGCCGTCCGGCAATGCGCGGGGTGCCCCGCGAGCGGCGAGCGATCTCCAGCGCACCATCCCCCTGCACCGTCACGCCCAGCTTTCGCGCATTGCCCGAAACAATGATCTCCAGCTCGTCGATGGTATAGAAGTTCAGACGTGTCGGAATCCCGAACCGGTCGCGCAGCGGTGTCGTCAGCAGGCCAAGCCGGGTCGTGGCCCCGACCAGCGTGAAAGGCTGCAATTCGATCCGCACGGTCCGCGCCGCCGGTCCTTCGCCGATCACAAGGTCCAGTTCGAAGTCCTCCATCGCCGGATAGAGCACCTCCTCGACTGCCGGGTTCAGACGGTGGATCTCGTCAATGAACAGCACGTCATTGCGTTCCAGATTGGTCAGGATCGCCGCCAGATCCCCCGCCTTGGCCAGCACCGGACCGGAGGTCATGCGAAACCCGACCCCCAGCTCGCGCGACATGATCTGCGCCAACGTCGTCTTGCCGAGGCCCGGCGGGCCGTGGAACAGCGTGTGGTCCATCGCCTCGCCGCGCGTTTTCGCGGACTGGATGAAAATCCGCAGGTTCGACCGCGCCTCCGCCTGCCCGACGAAATCCTCCAGCATTTGCGGGCGCAGCGCGCGGTCAAAGTCCTCGGGCTGGGCCTCGGGGCGCAGGGTCGGGTCCGGCTCGCTCATCGGTTATCCCTTGGGTGCCAGAAGCTTGAGCGCCGCGCGGATCAGATCCGCCGTGTCGGCATCCGGTGCCTCGCCCGCTGCTTGCGCCACGGCGCCAGCCGCCTCTCCTGGTGCATAGCCAAGGTTGCTCAGCGCCGAGAGCGCTTCGGCCTGCGCGGAGGCGTTTGCCTTGGGCGGCGCCTTCGCCACGGGCTTCGGAGCGGCTAACGCAACCGTTTCAATGACTTCTTCGTCAAACGACGGCACGCTTTGCCCCGCTGCCCCCATGGCCATGACCGTGGGCGCCTTGTCCTTGAGTTCGTTTACCACGCGCTGCGCCGTTTTCGGACCGATGCCCTTGGCCGCCTTCACCGCGTTCCAATCGCCCAGAGCGATGGCCCGGCTCACGCCATCCGGACCTAATGTGCCGAGGATTGCGAGCGATGCTTTCGCGCCGACACCCTGCACACTCATCAGCAGGCGATGCCATTCCTTTTCCACGAGCGTCGGAAAGCCGAAGAGCTGCAACAGATCCTCGCGCACCAGAAGGTCGGTCCAGAGCGCCACCGCCTCGCCGACCCCCGGCAGGCTCGCCATGGTCCGGTCAGAGCAATGCACCACATAGCCGACCCCGCGCACGTCGATCAGCACGCTGTCCAGCCCCTTGTATTCGATCCGTCCCGCGATCCGTCCGATCATGCCCGTACCTTCAGTTTCTGCGCCCCGTGATAATGCCCGTGGCAAAGCGCAATCGCCAGAGCGTCCGCCGAGTCCGCGCTGTCGAGCGTCACGGAGGGCAGTTGCAATTTGACCATGTACTGGATCTGCGTCTTGTCCGCATGTCCCGCGCCCACCACGGTCTTCTTGACCTTGTTCGGAGCGTATTCGCCAATCTCCAGGCCGAACTGCGCCGGGACCAGAAGGGCGATCGCCCGCGCCTGCCCCAGCTTCAGCGTCGCGACCGCGTCCTTGTTGACAAAGGTCTGTTCAACGGCGGCGGTGTCGGGCTGAAAGCGGTGAAATACCTCGGTCAGCGCCTCATGCAGGGTCAGCAGGCGCGGCCCGAGTTCACCGGCGGAGGAGTGAATCGTGCCATTCGCCACGTGACGGAATCGCCCGCGCTCGCCCTCGATCACCCCCCATCCGAGGTTTCGAAGCCCCGGATCGATTCCAATTATCCGCATACTGCCCGCCATTGTTGCTTTGCCGCCACGGGTAGCACGAAAGGCGAACACGGGCCAAGGAAAAAGCCGGGTTCGCCGTTTGCGACACGACTGGTACAAAGGCGACACGATCGGCCCGGTTACGCCCCTTTGGTGTCTGGAACCGACATCCGGAGCCGTCCGTTTTTCCCTTTATTTACGGTGCGTTAACCACTTCACGCGCTATGCGATTTTGGCAATGCAGCATTGCGTTTTGGTCACTTGCCGAAAGTTTTCATTCTGCCTATTTGGCGAGCAGAAGCAAAGTCCAACGCGCACTCTCCAACCTCCCGGAGCCCCAAGATGTCCACCTATGACGTAAACCGCCATTATGCCACCGCCCACGCAGCCAACCGTCTGGGCCATTTTGTTGTCAACACCCTGTCGATGCTGGCGGCCTGGAACGATGCGCGCCTGACGCGCAAGAGCCTGTCCAGCCTGAGCGATCGCGAACTCGACGATATCGGCCTGACCCGCAGCGACATTGACGCCGTTGCACGCAAGTACTGATCGTTCGATCACACCCACGGAACAGAGCAAGGCCGCGATCCCGGATGGGACCGCGGCCTTTTTCATGTGTGAGCGCTGAGAGAAAACTGGTTACTGGATCAGGAGAGTGATCGGATCGGATGAGGCGATCGCCCTACATCAGGTAGGGCGACAAGATCGGAGCGAGTCGGTCGGTCACAGGATCGATGCGCATCAGCCACGCCCCGGCCTGCTCCACGACACTGCCGGTGCTCAAGCTCTGAATATGGGAGAGGTATTTCTGCTCGCCGAGACCCGCCAGCAGAAAGATCTTGAACGCCATGAAGGCAAGAACGATCAGGAACAGCAGTCTGATGGCAAACCCGCCGGACTTGCTATCCGGTTTCTGGACGATCAGACCACTCTCACGGTCGAGCTTGTTCACATAGCCTTGGGCCATGCGCTTGTGCTTGCGGCGCAGCGCCTTTTGGCGCTTTTCAAAGTTTTGGAGCGTGCTATCCATGGCAGCCTCGACGTGTCCGGCCCCCACCGGATATCTGCCTTAATTACCCCTGAAAAAAGGCAAAACTTGGGCAGACGCCGCGACTTTTCCCTAACTCCGACCTGAAATCACTTTGATTTCTGCAAGGTTAACGTCACCCAGTCACCAATCACGTCGCGCCTTAGTTGATTGATGCCATGGCGTGCATAAACCTCGACCACCTCATCGGCCTGCCGCGTCAAGATTCCCGACAGAATCGCGAAGCCGTCCGGCACCAGATTTGCCGCCATATCCGGCGCAAGGTCGATCAGCGGCTGTTTCAGGATGTTGGCGAAGATCAAGTCAAAGGGAGCGGCGTCTTTCAGCGCGTTATTGCCAAAGCCCGCCGCCTCGACACAGGTGACCTTTCCGCGGAGATTATTCGCCGTCACGTTGGCTTCGGCGACCTCGACCGCGACTTCGTCGATATCGGAGGCCATCACCGGGTTCGGCCAGATGCTCGCCGCGCCCATGGCCAGAACCGCCGTCCCGCAGCCGATATCGGCCACGGACTGCCCGACAAACCCCTGCCCGGCCAGACGGTCCAGCGCCTCAAGGCAGCCCTGCGTCGTGCCGTGATGGCCGGTGCCAAAGGCCATGGCCGCCTCGATCAACAGCGGCACGCTGCCGTCCGGCACCTTGTCAGCGTCGTGGCTGCCGTAAACAAAGAAGCGCCCCGCCTCGACCGGCGTCAGCTCACGGCGGACCTTGTCGACCCAATCGGTGTCGGGCACCTTGGAGACCACGAACGGTGCCGCACCGTAAGCCGCCGACAAAATCGCCAGCTCAACGTCGTTCGGCTCTTCAAGAAAATACCCGCCGACTTCCCAGGTTTCCGAGCCATCCTCGATCTCGAACACGCCGACGCCGGTGGGCTCCGGGTCCAGATCCTCCAACGCCTCGCCGAGCGCTTCGGCCTGATCTTTGTTCGGAAGTTTGGTAAAGGCGGTGTAGGTGGTCGGCATATCGGCATCCTTCGGTCTGTTGACCGATCCGATAGCGCGTTTCAGGCGGCTGGGAAATGCTTATTCCGCAGGAGCCGGGGCCAGTGCGGAAAACCGCGTCTCATTGCCCGGCTCCGGGTGGCGCGGGATCATCAGGGCCAGAACCAGGCTGACAGAGGCCATCGCGGCCGCAAGGCCAAAGACCGCACCGGGCGAGACCAGCCAAAGGTAGCCAAGCAGCGCTGGAAGGAACACCGCCGCGATGTGGTTGATCGTAAAGGCCACGGCGGCGGTGGGGGCGATGTCACCGGGATCGGCGATCTTCTGGAAGTAGGTCTTCAACGCCAGCGCGAGGGCAAAGAACATATGGTCGATCACGTAGAGCGTCGCGGCCAGCACCACGCCCCAGCCGAACCAGTAGACCCCGCCATACAGCAGGAACACGGTCACGAGGCCGACATACTCGAACACCAGCGCGTTACGCTCGCCAAAGCGGGCCACGACCTTCCCGAACACCGGCGCGATGGCCATGTTGGCAACGAGGTTGATCAGGTACAGGCCGGTGACGTGATGCACCTCGAACCCGAAACGCTCGACCATCATGAACCCTGCAAAGACAACAAAGATCTGGCGGCGGGCCCCGGCCATGAACTGCAGCGCATAGTAAAGCCAGTATCGCCGGCGCAGGATGAACTTCTTGACCTGCGGGTTCGGGCTCTCGAACTGCGGGAAGGCAAACGCGCAATACGCAACGATCACAAGCGTTGCGCCACCCGAGGCCAGATAGACAAAGTTATAAGACAGATCAAAGGCTTGCCATGTCATCACGATCAAAACGTAGGCCACGAGCGTCGCTGCCGACCCCGCCGCCAGAAGCCAGCCGAGCATCTGCGGCGCGCGATCCTTGGGCAGCCACTGCAGCTGAAGGCTCTGGTTGACCGTCTCGTAGTAGTGAAACCCGATCGAGGACAGCAGAGTGATGATCATCAAGCCGCCCACCGTCGGGAACCACGCGGTCACAACGGTGGCCACGCCCAGAAGCGCAAGCGACAACAGACCCAGAACCTGCTCCCGCATGATCATGATCACAAGGATCACGCCAATGGCGAGAAAGCCGGGGATCTCACGGACCGTATGAAGCCAGCCGATATCGGAACCATCGAACTGTGCAACCTCGATGACGAAATTGTTCAGCAGCGCCGACCACGTGGCAAAGCTGAGCGGCATGGCCACGGCCATAAGAAAGAGCAGCGTGATCGGACGGCGCCAGATCGGCAGGGAGCGGGCTTCGTGCAGCGGTACGGTTTTCATGGGTTTGCCATTACGCCCATTCACGGGGCTTGGCGAGCCTTTCTGTTCCGGCCCCGCTTCCGCAGTCAGTCGGGGCTGAAGCGATAGTCTACTTCGGAAAAGGCCCCGCGCGGGAAAACATAAAGGAATTTAAGCCCTTCGCCGTTGGCCACCGTGTGATGCTCCGCCTCTGACGGTATGTAGAGCGCGGTGTGCGGGGTCAAATCGTGGGCGATTCCGTCGATGGTCACGGTGCCCGACCCGGACAGGCCGAAGTATATTTCCGAAGGCGAGTGACGGTGGGCCTTGAGCGTGCCGTAGGGGCCGAATTCCGCGACGCCCAACACCATGTCATTGGTGCCGTTGCGCTCCGCGTCGAAAAGCGTGCGCCAGCGAACCGTGCCGAACGCCGGATCCTCGCCGCCTTCAAGCGGGGCGTGGTCGGCATTGGCAACGACAGGCAGCGCCCCAAGGGTATGGGCCAGGGTCTGCGCGAGCATCAAGTCCATGGCGTGGCTCCTCCGCACGAATTGCAATCCTATCGGCAAGGATGGGCTTAAAGGCCTTGTTTTTCTGGCTGAATTGCGACTCTGCCGGCTTCGTTTTCAGAGCGCTCAATTGCGACACATCGGTCGCGGATCGGCTTGATGATCTGGATCAAGGCACACGCATTCCGAACGACGCATGTATGTGCAACCCGTCGGGAGAAGGAGCGCGGCATGGACATTATCCCTCTGATCGAGCGCATTGGCGAAGCGCCGACGGCGGCGCTTTTTGGTCTGATCGCGGGTGTGACCTTTGGCGTCGCGGCACAGCGCTCGCGTTTCTGCCTGCGCGCCGCGACGGTGGAGTTCGCGCGTGGCATGATGCAGGACAAGGTCGCCGTCTGGCTGCTGACGTTCTCGACTGCAGTGGTCTGGGTTCAGGCGGCGCAACTCTTTGGAATTATTGACGTAACCGAGGCGCGCATGATGGCTGTTCCGGGCAGTTGGTCGGGCGCGATCATCGGCGGGCTGCTGTTCGGCGCGGGCATGGTGCTGGCGCGGGGTTGCTCTGGACGACTGTTGGTGCTGGCGGCCACTGGCAACCTGCGCAGCGTGGTGTCCGGGCTGATCTTTGCGGTGGTGGCGCAGATGTCGTTGACGGGGTGGCTGGCGCCGGTGCGGGACTGGATCGCGGGGCAATGGATCACGAGCGGGGGGCGGAATATGAATTTGCTGACCACAGTGCATCTTCCGGAGCAGGGCGGGCTCGTGATTGGACTCGTTATCGCATTGATTGCATTGGAACTTTCGCGCCGAAACAATATCGGTTGGTCGCGGTTGGTGTTTGCCTCCGGGGTCGGATTTGCCGTGGCGCTTGGCTGGGCTTTGACAACGGCGCTGGCGCATGTGGCCTTCGATCCGGTGCAGATCGAGAGCCTGACCTTTACCGGCCCGTCGGCCAATACATTGATGTTCGTCCTCGACCGCGGGTCCGTTCTGGAGTTCGATATCGGCCTGGTGCCAGGGGTGGTGATCGGCTCCTTCCTGGCCGCGCTGATCAACAAAGAGCTTAAATTTCAAGGATTTGAAGGACCGACCCCGATGCGCAACGCGATGATCGGCGCTGCGCTGATGGGCTTTGGCGGAATGCTTGCCGGGGGCTGCGCGATTGGCGCGGGGGTCACCGGGGGCAGCATTTTCGCGGGCACGGCCTGGCTGGCGCTGTTCTGCATGTGGGTCGGGGGCATGAGCATGGATTGGATGCTTGGCGGGCGCGGCCACCCGGCCACGGTGTAAGCGGTAACGCTGCGCGCGCCGCGTTAATCCACCCGGGAATCGCCGCGACGAGGGTCCAGCGTGTGAGTCCGGGCGGGCAAACAGTACAAAATTCTCCGAGTTTGGTACAAAATGCCAAACCGCATCAGGAGCGCAAAAACGCCTCAGCCCCCGGTTTGGTACGATTCGCGGCGAGTTTGGTACGAATTGCCGATCGCCCCCGGATTTTCCCGCGTCGCGGTCCGAAAACCGGCTCACAGTCGCGTGATGGCGCGAAAATCTTGTCGAACAAAATTTGGTTTGAGCCTTTGCCCCCCAGCTGCGGCGCGCCCAAAGGTCTTTGCGGACCAAAGACGCGCAGGGGGCATGTCAGCCCGCGGCGGGGATGTGAACCGCCAGGCGCAGACGGAGGGGTTATGGCGTCCCTGTCGGGACGCCATGGAGACGCGCTGGCAGCCTCGCGGCGGCGGGGCGGGAGCGCGCTTAGGTGCGGATGCGCCAGCCGGTCTTGAAGATCCACCAGACCACGGCGAGGCAGAGGCCGGTGAAGGCGGCGATGGCCAGTAGCGACAGGCCGATGGGCACGTCGGCAGTGCCGAAGAACGCCCAGCGGAAGCCGGAGATCAGGTAGACCACCGGATTGAACAGGGTGATCGTCTGCCACACCGGGGGCAGCATGGAGATCGAGTAGAATGAGCCACCGAGGAAGATCAACGGAGTGATGATCAGCAGCGGCACCAGTTGCAACTGTTCGAAATTGCCGGCCCAGATGCCGATGATGAAGCCCAGCAACGAGAAGCTGATGCAGGTGAGGATCAGGAAGGCGATCATGGCGAAGGGGTGCATGATCGTCAGATCGACGAAGAGCGCGGCGGTGCCGAGGATCACGATCCCGATAAACAGCGCCTTGGTCGCGGCGGCACCGACATAGCCGATGACGATTTCGAGAAAGTTTATCGGGGCGGAGAGCAGTTCGTAGATCGTGCCGATGAACTTCGGGAAGTAGATGCCGAAGGAGGCGTTGGAGATCGACTGCGTGATGACGCTGAGCATGATCAGGCCCGGCACGATGAACGAGCCGTAGGAGACGCCTTCGACCTGGTCGATGCGCGAGCCGATCGCGGCGCCGAAAACCACGAAGTAGAGCGAGGTGGAGATCACCGGCGAGATGAAGCTCTGCGCGAGGGTGCGGAAAAAGCGGGCCATTTCATTGCGGTAAATGGCCGAGATGGCTCCGAAATTCATGCGGCGCTCTCCTGTTTCTGTTGGTCGGTGACGAGGCCGACGAAGATGTCTTCGAGCGAGTTCTGCGCGGTCGAGACGTCGCGGACAACCAGGCCGCCTTCGGAGAGCGCGGCCATGAGACGGGCGATGCCGGTGCGCTCGGCGGCGGTGTCATAGGCGTAGATCAGGGATTTGCCGTCTTCGCCGAGGGTCAGGTTGAACTCCGGAAGGTTGGCGGGAATCTCTGTGATCGGCGCGTCCAGCTCGACGGTGAGGTGCTTTTTGCCCATGCGCGCCATCAGGCTCGCCTTCTCCTCGACCAGAAGGATCTGGCCGTTGTTGATGACGCCAACGCGGTCGGCGATGGCCTCGGCCTCTTCGATGTAATGGGTGGTGAGGATGATGGTCACACCGTCCCGGCGCAGCTCTTCGACGATTTCCCACATGTCGCGGCGCAGTTCGACGTCGACCCCGGCGGTGGGCTCATCGAGAAAGAGCACGCGCGGCTCGTGGCTGAGCGCCTTGGCGATCAGCACGCGGCGTTTCATACCGCCGGAGAGGGCCATCACCTTGGAGTCGCGCTTGTCCCAGAGCGAGAGCTTGCGCAGGATCTGCTCGATCAGGGCGTCGTTGCGCGGCAGGCCGAAGAGACCGCGCGAGAAGGCGACCGTCGTGGCGACCTTTTCAAACGGTTCGAGATTGATTTCCTGCGGGACAAGGCCGATCAGCTTGCGCGCGGCCCGGTAGTCGGTGACGACATCATGCCCGCCCACCGCAATCGTGCCGGATGTTGGCTGCGTGATGCCGCAAATCGCTGATATCAGGGTGGTTTTCCCGGCGCCATTGGGACCGAGCAGCGCGAGGATCTCGCCCTCGCGGATTTGCAGGTCAACCCCGCGCAGCGCTTCGAAGCCGCCGTCGTACACTTTCCGCGCGTCGCGGATGTCCACCATAGTCATGGGGTGCCCTCCTGTTTGTGCCGAAGAGATAGACGCATCTGTGGACTTAGGAAATGTGCATAAATGCACAAGGCGCAAGCAGGTGATCTTTGCAAGGTTTGTTCCCGCGCGGGGCAAGGCCCGTCGGCGCGGGACCGAATTCCGCATTCTATGCCCGGAAGACGTCCGGTTCCACCGGTATCGCACAACCGTGAGGCGACATGCGCCGCGGCGCATGTTAGAATTCACCGCAGTACGCCATCACAAGGCCCGGTTGGGCTGGCGTCTGATCCGGGCTGATTGGCGCTGAAACGCAACGCCGATACGGAGAAACCTCATGCCCGACACCATCGGAAATCCGCTGTCCTGGAGCGCCCGTGCGCTGGGGCTTGCCGGCCGTCACGTCACGCAAAGCGCAGAGCGGCTCGGCAGCGACGACACCCATGTTCCGCGTGTTCAAACCCTGAGCATGGACGATCTTGGCCGTGCGCTTGGCAAGGGCTGGGAGGATTTTCTCGCCTGCCGCAGCGATGTGGTGTTCCTTGTTCTGCTGTATCCGGTGATGGGTCTGGTCCTCATGGGGCTCGGGTTTCAAATGGCGATGATCCCGCTGCTTTTTCCGCTGATCATGGGGTTTGCCCTGGTCGGGCCGGTGGCAACGGTCGGCGTCTATGAGCTCAGCCGCCGCCGCGAAGCGGGGGAGGAAACCCATTGGTACACGGCGCTCAAGGTGGTCGAGCGGCCCTCCTTTGGCGCGATCTTCATCTTTGGCGTTTATCTTGCGGCACTGCTGGTGGTCTGGATGCTGACGGCGGCCGAGATTTATGGCGCGACGATGGGACCCGCGGCACCGGAGAGCCTCGGGGCGTTCTTCGGCGCGGTGCTGGGCAGCCAGGCAGGATGGATGCTGATCGTGGTCGGCTGCGGCCTTGGCGCGCTCTTTGCGCTGGTCACGCTGGCGGTTTCCGTGGTGACGGTGCCGATGTTGCTCGACCGCGCGCCTGGCCTGCCGGTGGCCGTGATGACCTCGGTCGCAGTGCTGCGCAAGAACCCGGTCGTGATCCTGAGCTGGGGCGCTTTGGTGGCAGCTCTGCTGATCCTGGCAGCGATCCCGATGCTGCTCGGGCTGGTGATCGCGCTGCCGGTGCTCGGTCACGCCACGTGGCACCTGTATCGCCGCGCGGTGCTCTGAGGGCCTGGCCGACCGGGGCGTAGGGCGGGGCTGTGCCCCGCCGCCCGGTTTGGTCAGGCGATCTTCAGAACGATTTTCCCGATATGGCCGGAGCTTTCCATGCGCGCATGGGCAGCGGCGGCCTCTCCCATCGCGAACTCCGAATCCATCACCGGGGCGACGGTTCCCGCATCCAGCAGCGGCCAGACCTTGCTGCGCAGCTCTTCCGCGATGCGCGCCTTGGCGAGATCGCTTTGCGGGCGCAGGGTGCTGCCGGTGATGGTCAGGCGGCGGGTCATGAGCTGCGCAAAGTTCAGTTCGATCTTCGGCCCGGTGAGGAAGGCGATCTGCACCAGCCGCCCGTCGTCGGCCAGCGCCCTGACGTTGCGGGGCAGGTAGGAACCGCCGACCATGTCGAGGATCAGGTCCGCACCGCGCTCGGCCTGCAGCACCTCGACGAAATCCTCTTCGCGGTAGTTGATGGCGCGCTCCGCGCCCAGTTCGGTGCAGGCCGCGCACTTGTCGTCCGACCCGGCGGTAATGAAGACCCGCGCGCCGAAAGCCCTGGCCAGCTGGATCGCCGTGGTGCCGATGCCCGACGAGCCGCCGTGCACCAAAAAGCGCTCACCAGCCTTCAGCCCACCACGCATGAAGACGTTTGACCAGACGGTGAAAAAGGTCTCCGGCAGGCAGGCCGCCTGTCTGAGATCCATCCCCTGCGGCACCGGCAGGCAGTGCGCGGCGGGTGTGGCGACAAATTCGGCATAGCCGCCCCCGGGCAGAAGCGCACAGACCTGATCGCCGACAGACAGGCTGTCGACCCCCGCGCCAAGGGCGACGACCTCCCCTGCCCCTTCCAGCCCCGGCAGGTCGGAGGCTGTCGGCGGCGGGGCGTAAAGGCCCGCGCGTTGCAGGGCGTCGGGGCGGTTGACCCCGGCATAGGCGAGCTTGATCACCACCTGCCCGGCGGCGGGCTGCGGGATGGGGCGCGTGCAGGGCTGCAGGACCTCCGGCCCTCCGGCCCTGGTGATTTCGATGGCGCGCATGGTGTCGGTCATGGGGATCTCCTCGCGGGATTTTTCCGCAAGGTGCCGGATGCGGGCGCGATGGGCAAGGTGCGTCGGCGTGGCCGGATCAGCGCCGCGTGGACGCGCCGCCGGGGATGTCTTGCCCCCGCTGCGGTGCCCGAATGCGCTCGGCCAGCTTGGCCGGTCCGGCAAAGAGCTTGGACAGCACCGGGTTGCCTTGCACCTGTGCCTTGGTCTTTTCAAAGCGCATCACATCTTCGATCCGGCGGTCAAGAAAACCCCATGTCGCCTGGTACTCCGGCGAATCGTCGCCGAGCCAGTAGAGCACAGTCGAGGAATAGACGCCGGAAAGCGTGGCGCGCTTGGTGTACCAGTTGATGTCGCGGGATGTGTCGCCAAGCGCCGTCCAGATCGCATCGGCGGTGCCCCAGATCAGCTTGGCCCCGTCGGTGGCATGCATCGGCAGCGCCGAAAGGGTGGCGCCCCGGCGGACGATCTCCTTGTCTTCCACCGCTTCGATGCGGGCGCGCACGGCGAAGGCAACCTTGTCCCGGAAACGCATGTCCGACAGGTCGGTCTCAGCGATGCGGCGGACCATGATCGCGTCCCCCCGTTTATGATAAGCGACCGCGAGGTCGGCCGCGCCGCGTGGAAACAGGCTGCGGGCGACAACCGGGTCGGCATCCGCATCGGCAACGGCCGCGCGAAAGGTGGTTTCGGACCAGCCGTCGAAAGGCACGTGCATCAGGGCCGCATCGAGCAGGGTGTCTTGCAGGGTCTCGGGCATGGTGCGCTCCTGTGAATCGATTCGGTCAGACTAGCCGCGCACCGTGCGCGGCAAAAGCGGACAAATCGCCCGCCTTGGCCTTTGACATATAGGGCGAAGACGTCTATACGGCCACTTCCTGCAACTTTTGCAACTCAAACCTAGAAAGGTGGTGACAACCACATGCAGGTCAGTGTTCGTGACAACAACGTCGATCAGGCGCTCCGCGCCCTGAAGAAGAAGCTCCAGCGCGAAGGCGTGTTCCGCGAGATGAAGCTCAAGCAACATTTCGAGAAGCCGTCCGAGAAGAAAGCGCGTGAGAAGGCCGAGGCTATTCGCCGCGCCCGCAAGCTCGCTCGCAAGAAAGCCCAGCGCGAAGGTCTCCTCTGAGGCTCGCAATGATCGGCTTCATGAACTGAAGTCAGGGACCGATCCGGTTCCTCAGACGACCCCCGGGGCTGCGGCCTTTCGGGGGTTTGTCATTTTTGGATCAATGATTTTCAGAGGTTTCGCCGCGCTGATGCGCGTCGAGATACGCGCCTGCCCTTCGGGCAGGCGCGAAGGGCTCCGCCCTCGCCCCTACGGGGCTCACCCGAGGTATTTCAGGGACCAAAGACGCCGTGCTGGACAGCCGTTCGGGCGTCTTTGGCCCACCAAATACCTCGGGGGATGAATGCCGAAGGCAGAAGGGGGCAGAGCCCCCTTTCAAGCGAGCGAAGCGAGCGCCGGTCGACGCGCGCAAGCGCGGCGAAACCTTTCTGACGCGGGTACCGCTTTGGGTATGTCAGCTCGGGCCGATCATGAAGCACGTGATCTGGCGGGCCTGAAGGCGGCGGCAGGCGAGGTCCGCCTGGTCACGGGTCAGGCCCATGAAGTTCGCGTCGAAGCCACGGTTGCCCTTGTTCACCTTGCGCAGCGCTCCGTCGAGCGAGGCAGTTTCAGTCAGGGCCGTTTTCAATAGCACCTTTTCGGCGGCAAACCGGCTTGGGTAGCGACCAATGTTCACGCCCCAGTGCCGTCCGCCCGATGTCGAAAGCCGGGTGACCACTTCCGCGGCGCGGGCCGGGGTGGCGGTTTCACGCAAGTCGGCAGCGGCGAGTTGTACGCCCTCCGGACGCCGCGCCGGTTTGACAGAGGCGCTGGGCGCGATGCCGACGGTGTCCGCCGTGACCGGCGGAGCGCCAGCGGGTTCGACAGAGGCGATGGTTTGCACTTCTTTTAGCATGTTCTCGATGTCGTCTTCGACGCCGGCCACCAGCGGCGCGATGTCTTCGGCTGTGACGGCGATCGGGCGGGCTTGCGGGCGCAGGCTGCTGGTCACGGCGGCGCGCGCCACACGGATCGTCTTGGCGCGGGTGCCGGGTGCCGGGTTGCTGCTTTGGGCCACGACCACATCGCTGCCCTTGCCCAGGTAGGGCGGTTTGCCCGGCTCCCGGAATGGCGCGTTGGGCGACGTGCGGCGGAATCCGAGGTCCAGCAGTTCGGCCACCTTCGCGTTGCGCGACGCGGTTGAGCGCCCGCCAAAAACCGTGGCGATCACGCGCTCCCTGCCCCGTTCCGCGGACGCCACCAGGTTGAACCCGGCGGCGCGGGTGTAGCCCGTCTTGATCCCATCCGCGCCTTTGTAGCTTTGCAGCAGGCGGCGGTTCGTGTGGCTGACCGTGCGCACGCCCGCGTCGGCGGTGATGCGCGAGAACAGGTTGTAGTACTGAGGGTAGTCATAGATCACGTGCCGCCCGAGGATCGACATGTCGCGGGCGGTGGAGAGGTGGCCCTCCTCGGTCAGGCCATGGGCGTTCCTGAATGTGGTTCGTGTCATGCCCAGCGCCTTGGCGGTGCGGTTCATCCGGCGGGCGAAGGCCGCTTCGGAGCCTGCGATCGACTCGCCGATGGCGGTGGCGGCGTCGTTGGCGGATTTCACCGCCGCCGCCCGGACGAGGTAGCGCAAGGCTATGGTCTGGCCTTCGCGCAGGCCCAGTTTGGAGGGCGGCTCGGACGCGGCGTTGCGCGAGATTCGCACCTTCGTATCCATGGTGATCTCACCGTTCTGCACCGCTTCGAAGGCGATGTAGAGTGTCATCATCTTGGTCAGCGAGGCCGGATGCAGCCGCGTGTCGGCATTGTCCGCGTGCAGGACCTTGCCCGACCGCGCATCCATCACCAGCGCCGCATAGGGCGCTGCCATGGCGCTCAGCGGCACCAGGAGAATGAGCCAAACCATAGTGATTACGTACAGGCCAATACGGCCTGACTGCCTGCGACGTCCCGTCTGCATGTTCCGCCTATATACTGCCTCGCGTCCCCGGATTTTTCCGGTGGACTGTTTTTGATTGCAGCAAGGCTAGCACGGGAGGCGCTTCAAGAGAAGCCTCCAATGCATTGATTAACCGTGATTTTAGTTAACGGCTGTTAAGCATATGTTGGGGGTCGCGGTGGGAGATCCCCAACAGAGGCGATTGTGGCAAGACTGTGGCGGAATGTGGCAAGACTGTGGCGGCGGTTTGTGTCCCGGTTCGGCGCGGTGAGTCTTGGGGGCTGCCGCGCGCGGGGGTGCGAGGGTGGGCGGGGTCAGCCCAGAGCCGCGACCAGATCCGGCAGCCCGGAGAGATCGGGCAATTCGCGGAAGCGCGCCGCCTCCGGCGGGTCGGCGTGCTCCAGATCCCAGGCCAGATCGTGCGGGACGTGCACGCCCCAGGCCCCGACGGTGATGGGCGGGATGACATCGGATTTCATCGAGTTGCCGATCATCATCGCCGCCTCCGGCCCGCCCGGCGTCCGGGCGAAGATGCGCGCATAGGTGGCCGGTTGTTTGTCCGAGACGATTTCCACCCCGTCGAAAAGATCGCCAAGGCCGGATTGCGCCAGTTTGCGTTCCTGGTGCAGCAGGTCGCCCTTGGTGATGAGCAGCACGTGGTGGCTTTGCGCGACGGCCTCCACCGCATCGCGGGCGTGTGGCAGAAGTTCCATGGGATGGTCCAGCATCTCGCGCCCGGCGTGGAGCAATTCGGAGATCACCGAGGCCGGGACGTGCCCGTCCGTGACCTCGATGGCGGTTTCGATCATCGACAGGGTAAAGCCTTTGACGCCGAATCCATAATGGCCGATGTTTCGCTTTTCGGCTTCCAGAAGGTGCGCATCGAGATGATCACGGGGCACATAGTCGGCAAGAAGATCGGCGAATCGCTGCTGTGTGAGGTGAAAGAAGCGTTCGTTGTGCCAGAGCGTATCATCCGCATCGAAGGCAATTGTTCGTAATATTTTCACCATTCTGCGCCCCATTTTATCCGGACCCTTTTCGCGGCGGACCAAGACGTTATATAGAGGCCTCTGATGATGGAATGCAAAAGCTTGGCGAACGTGATGAAGACGGCAGAGATCCTCAAGCCCCGTGCCATGGCGGGCAATCCAGACCGCCCCGGCGATGACGGGGCGGACATGGGTGTCGCGTTGGACACCCGGCCCAAGACCAAGAAGCCGCCCTTGTACAAGGTGCTGCTTCTCAACGACGATTTCACACCGATGGAATTCGTGGTGCATGTGCTGGAGCGGTTTTTCGGTATGACCCATGCGCAGGCCTTTGAAGTCATGCTGACCGTGCACAAGAAGGGCGTCGCCGTTGTCGGCGTTTTCAGCCATGAAATTGCCGAGACCAAGGTCGGCCAGGTGATGGATTTCGCGCGCCGCCATCAGCATCCGCTGCAATGCACCATGGAAAAGGAATAGGGCGCCCGCCCTGTCGTCATGAGCGCTGAACGCCTCCGATTTGCCATTGAGAAAGGCGGGCTTGTCCTGCCGGACGATGGCTTGATTGCGCTGCTTGGGGCGCAGGCCGAGGATGGCCTGCCGCTGCCTGCGGCGCGCTGTGAAATCATCCAGACCTTTGCGCCGGAGGTGGCCGCCTGGACGCACCAGGGCGTGGTGCTGCGCACGGCGCTTCAGGGCCCGTATTCGGCGATCATCGTCACCCTGCCCCGCGCCCGCGATCTGGCCGAAGCGTTGATCGCAAGGGCCGAGGCGGCGGCCGGGGGCGCGCCGATCGTGGTGAATGGCGCCAAGACAGACGGTATCGAATCCATCATCAAGGCGTTGAAAGCCAAGGTTTCGATCCAGGGCCAGGTCTCCAAGGCGCATGGCAAATGCGTCTGGTTTCAATCGCACGACAGCTTGCAGGACTGGGCTCGGCCAGCGATGGCCCGCACCGCTGCGGGCGACATGACGGCGCCGGGCGTGTTCTCTGCGGATGGCGCGGATCCGGCCTCCGAAGCGCTGGCGGCGGCTCTGCCGGACACGCTCAAGGGCGCGGTTGCCGATCTTGGCGCAGGCTGGGGCTGGCTCTCGCGGGAGGTCCTGAACCGCGCGGCGGTGACGCGGCTGCATCTGGTGGAAGCGGAGCTGACCGCGCTGGATTGCGCCAAGATCAATGTGACCGATCCACGGGCCGTCTTTCATTGGGAGGATGCCACCACGTGGAAGCCCGAGCGCAGCCTCGATGCGGTGGTGATGAACCCGCCCTTTCACGTCGGGCGCAAGGCGGACCCCAAGCTTGGCCAGGCCTTCATGGCGGCGGCGGCGCGTATGCTGGCGCCGAACGGGCATCTTTGGATGGTGGCCAACCGTCATTTGCCCTACGAGACCACTTTGGCCACGCTGTTCCGCGATCATGCGGAAGTGGCGGGCACGTCGAAGTTCAAGATCCTGCACGCTGCGCGCCCGGTGCGTCAGCGTCGGTAACCACCCCGGGAAGAGGGATTTGCGATGAGTTTCAGCATCGAAGGCAAGACCGCCATCGTGACGGGCGCCGCCAATGGCGTCGGTCTCGCCATTGCACGGCATTTCGTCAACAAGGGTGCCAATGTGATGTTCGCGGACATGGACGAGACACGGCTCGTCAAGGAATGCGGCGAGAACCTCTCGGACGAGAGCAACATGCAGTATTTCGTCGGTGACCTGCGGGAGCGGCTGACGCTGGCCAACCTGCTGTCGGCGACGCTCGATGCCTATGACCGGGTGGATGTCCTGGTTAATGGCTCGCGGCAGATGGTGGTTTCCGATCCGCTCGATCTCGACGACGGATCGGTCGAACAGATGATCAACCAGAACCTGATGATCTCGCTGCGGCTGAGCCAGGTGGTGGCCAAGCGGATGATCAAGCAGGCGGAAGGACAGGACAGCGGACCGGTGGGCGCCATCGTGAACCTGTCTTCGATCGCAGCGCGGCACTCGCATCCGGAGCTGCTCGGGTATTCGGTGGCCTGTGCGGCGCTGGACCAGATGACGCGCAGCCTTGCCGTGGCGCTGGCGCCGGAGCGTATCCGGGTGAACGGCGTCGGCTTTGGCTCTGTCATGTCCTCCAGTCTCAAGCAGACTCTCAAGGAGCATTCGGAGTACCGCCGGGACATCGAGGAGCACACGCCGCTGGGCCGCATTGCCGCGCCGAGCGAGTTGGCCGAGACCGTGCAGTTTCTCGCGTCCGATGCCGCCGGTTTCATGACCGGACAGGTGATGACCGTCGACGGCGGGCGCACCCTGTTGGACCCGGTTGCGGCGCCAGCGCATTGATTTGATACTGAGACCTTTCGGGAGGGTGACATGACAGACGCCATGGTGGACGAAAAACAGCAGGCGAGCGCGTGGTTCCGTCAGCTTCGCGATGACATTGTCACGGCGTTCGAAGGGTTGGAAGACAGCCACGCCGAGGGTCCTTTTGCCGATGCCGCGCCGGGCCGGTTCGAGGTTACCGAAACCAGGCGGACCTCCGACGATGGCAGCGATGCGGGCGGCGGGCTGATGAGCGTGATGCGCGGCGGCCGGGTCTTCGAGAAGGTCGGGGTGAATGTCTCGACCGTCTACGGCACGCTTGGCACGGCGGCGCAGACGGCCATGGCGGCGCGGGGCGTGCCGGGGATCGAGGCCGACCCGCGGTTCTGGGCCTCGGGTATTTCGCTGGTCGCGCATATGCAGAACCCGCATTGCCCGGCGGTGCATATGAACACGCGGATGTTCTGGACCCCGGGAGCGTGGTGGTTCGGTGGCGGCTCTGACCTCAACCCCTGTCTGGAGTATGACGAGGACACAGCGCATTTCCACGCAGTGCAGAAGGCGCATCTCGACCCGCATGGAGAAGAGAAGTATCCGCGCCTGAAGGCATGGGCGGACGAGTACTTCTTTATTCCGCACCGGGGCCGGGCGCGCGGTGTCGGCGGCATCTTCATGGACGATCAGAACAGTGGCGACTGGGCCACGGATTTTGCCCTGACACAGGACATCGGCCGGGCTTTCCTGCCTGCCTATGTGCCGCTGATCGAGAAGCGCCGGGGCACGGCCTTTGGAGAGGCAGAGAAGGATGCGCAACTGGTGCATCGTGGTCTCTATGCCGAATACAACCTCGTCTACGACCGGGGAACCAAGTTCGGGCTGGCCACGGGACATGACGCCAATGCGGTGCTGATGAGCCTGCCGCCGATGGCCAAATGGGTCTAGGGCAATCGTTTCATTTGTTGTGAGGGCGCCCGATGGCGCCCTTCATGCCTTCCGCCGCTGATGCGTCAGCGCCCGCGCGTGCGTCGCGGTTATCCCGCGTCGGGGCCGGTGATCGGCCCGGGCAAGGCACCGAGGACAGGCGGCCCCGGGCAGGCATCGGGCGGGAATTGATAACTGTCGTCGCGCACCGCCGGGAACGGCGTGTAGGGATCTATGCGCGAGGCAAAGAGCGGCTCGTCGTTGCGGCAGAAGTCCTGCCCGAGATTGCCGAGGTTGAAGCCAAAGCCCCCCTCGCCGCAATCATCCCCCGCACCGTTCATGTTCCAGGCCTGCGGCATCGGAATGCCGCGCCCCTCGACCACGAAGGCCGCTTCGCGCGGAATGAAATGCAGCCGCCAGGAGGTGCGTTCGTTCAGCATGGTCAGCGCCCATCGTCCAATGGGCTCGCCATCGAAAAACCCGTCGATGTGGAAGCAGGACACGTCGCCTTCGCGCACGACCCGCGCGTCCAGCAGCGCGCTGTCAAAGGACATGGCACCGGTCATCGAATAGCCCTCTGCCCCCTTCCATGAAAAGCGGTAGGTCACCGGATCCGCAGCGGCGGGCAGCGCGGCCAGGACAAGCAAGAGGCAGGCAAAAAGACGAGTCATAGCCGCAGCCTAAGGGATATCCAGCCGCAGGGAAACGCCCCTCTTTTGCATCGCGGCCACACAGGGTAGGTTTGCGCCGGACGTCACCGAAAGGCCCGGAATGACACAGGAACACCGCTTTCCCTGCGACCAGTGCGGGGCCGACTATCGCTTTGATCCCGACGCGGGAAAGCTGATCTGTGATCACTGCGGCAACACGCGGGAGATCACCGACAGCGGCCCGTGGAAAGGCTCCATCAAGGAGCTGGATTTCAAGGCCGCGATGGACAACCTTTTGCCGCTTCAGGAGATCGAGGAAACGCGGGTTTCCAAATGTCCCAACTGCGCCGCGCAGATCGAGTTTGACCCCGATGTGCACGCCACCGAATGCCCGTTCTGCGCCACGCCGCTTGTCACCGACACCGGCGCGCACCGGCATATCAAACCGCGCGGGGTGCTGCCGTTTGCGCTTGAGGAGACAAACGCGCGCGATGCCATGTCGGAGTGGCTCGGCTCGCTGTGGTTCGCACCGAACGGGTTACAGGAGTACGCCCGCAAGGGGCGCAAGATGACTGGCATTTACGTGCCCTACTGGACCTTCGACGCGCACACCGAGAGCGATTATCGCGGCGAGCGCGGCACGGTCTATTACGAGACCCGGCAAGTCATGCGCGACGGCAAGATGGAGACGCAGCGGGTGCAGAAAATCCGGTGGTCGCCGAAATCCGGCCATGTCAGCCGCTTTTTCGATGATGTGCTCGTGCTCGCCGCGCGCTCCCTGCCGAAACGGTTTACCGATGCGCTGGAGCCATGGGATCTGGCCGCGATGGAGCCGTATCGGCCCGAGTATCTTGCCGGGTTTCGTGCCGAGGGCTATCAGGTCGATCTCGACGAAGGCTTCCACGAGGCCCGCGCCCATATGGATCAGGTGATCCGCCGGGACGTGAAATTCGACATCGGCGGCGACCGCCAGCGCATTCACGCGGTCGACACGGCGGTCAGCGCGGTGACTTTCAAACATGTGCTGCTGCCGGTCTGGCTTGCCGCGTACAAATATCAGGGCAAGAGTTATCGGTTCGTGGTGAACGGGCGCACCGGGCGGGTGCAGGGCGAGCGCCCCTATTCGGCGTGGAAGATCGCTTTTGCGGTCATTGTCGGGCTGATCGTCGCCGGGGCGGTGGGCTACGTCGTGGCGATGAACCAGTAAGACCCTTGCCAGAAAGGCATCGGCAAGGATAGTTAGCGCAAACATTTCAAGAGGAGACGGTCCGATGATCCTGTGTTGCGGCGAAGCCCTGATCGACATGCTGCCCCGGGTAAGCCCGGATGGCGAGCCCTGCTTTGCGCCCTATGCGGGCGGCGCGGTGATGAACACGGCGATCGCGCTTGGCCGTCTTGGGGCGCCGTCGGGCTACTTTGGCGGGCTGTCCACGGACCTCTTCGGCAAAATCCTCGAAGAGACGCTGGAGGCCTCGAAGGTGGATCATTCGCTGTGCCCGCGCAGCGCGCGCCCCACGACGCTGGCCTTCGTGACCCTGACCGACGGCCACGCGCAATACGCCTTCTACGACGAGAATACCGCCGGGCGGATGCTGCGCGAAACCGACCTGCCCGATGTATCCGGCACCGCCGAAGCGCTGTTCTTTGGCGGCATCAGCCTCGTCTCCGAGCCGCAAGCGGACAGCTACGCCACGCTGTGCCTGAATGCCGGGGATCTGCCGGTGATGCTCGATCCGAACATCCGGCCCGGCTTCATCACCGACGAGGCGCGCTATCGGGCGCGGCTGGAAAGGATGCTGATGCGCGCGGATGTCGTGAAGATCTCAGATGAGGACATGGACTGGCTGGGAACCACGCCCGATGCGCTGCTTGAAAGCTGCAAGGTGGTGCTGCTGACACGGGGCGCGGAAGGCGTGGATATCGTGACGCCCGAGGGCGTCCGCCGCGTTCCCGCACAGAAAGTGACGGTGGTCGATACGGTCGGCGCCGGGGATACCTTCAACGCGGGCTTCCTCGCCGGGCTGCGCAAGGCGGGCCTGCTGAGCCGCGACTCCTTGAGCGGTGCCGGTCTCGACGCGCTGGCCCCGGCGGCGGAGCTGGGCGCGAAGGCGGCGGCTGTGACCGTCAGCCGCGCGGGCGCAAACCCGCCTTGGGAGTACGAATTGTGAGGGCGCTGATTCAGCGCGTCACGTCGGCCCGGGTCGAGATCGCGGGCGACACTGTCGGCGACATTGGGGCCGGTGTGCTGATCCTGATCTGCGCCATGCAGGGTGACACCGAGGCCCATGCGGACAAACTGGCCGCCAAGATCGCCAAGCTGCGCATCTTCAAGGACGACGAAGGCCGGATGAACCGCGGGTTGCGCGACACCGGCGGGGCCGCGCTGATCGTCAGCCAGTTCACCCTCGCCGCAGACACATCGCGCGGTAACCGTCCCGGCTTCAGCGCGGCCGCCCCGCCGGAGGTGGGCGAACGCCTCTACGAACATTTCACCGCACAGATCGCGGCACAGGGGATCGACGTTGCCACGGGACGCTTTGGTGCGGATATGGCGGTGAGCCTGACCAACGATGGGCCGGTGACGATCTGGATGGACACCGAGACCTGACAGCGGGGCGCCGGCGGTCAGTCCCTGCCCCCCAGGTGTTTTACCGAGAAGACACACGAGCACGCCCGCGTCTTTCGTTTCGGTCTCAATGCACCACTGCCCCGGTAGTCCCGGATTGCCGCCTTCGTCCTGAAAGCACATCACGCTGTTCCGGGCGCCCGCCCGAGGACGTCGCCGGAGGCGAAAGGACGAGACAGCCTGTGCCGCGCCAGCGGCTCCGCCTTGTTACGGCTCGCGGAAGGCTTCGCGGCTCTTGTAGAGCGGTTTGAGCATGTATTGCAGCACCGTCTTCTCGCCGGTGTGCAGCTCCGCCTGGGCCTGCATGCCGGGTCGGATTTCGATCGAGGCCTGGCGGTCGGTGAGCGAGTCCATGTCGACGCGGATCGTCACCTTGTAGTGCGGCTCCAGTTCCGGGCGGCGTTCGTCCTTGAAGCTGTCGGCGGAGATCACGTCCACGCGCCCCTTGAGCGTGCCGTAGATCGTGTAGTCGTAGGCGGTCAGCTTGATCGTCGCCTCCTGCCCACGCCGGATGTTGGCGATGTCTTCGGGTTTGATCTGCGCTTCGACAAAGAGTTCCTCGTCGGCGGGAATGATCTGCAGGATCTCCTCGCCGGGGCGCACGACGCCGCCGATGGTGGTGACAGAGAGCGTGTTGACGATGCCGTGCATGGGCGATGTCAGGACGGTGCGGTTGAGCTGATCCTGGCTGGCCTTGAGGTTTTGCCGGAGCGTCGCCAGTTCCTTGAGCGTTTCGGAATACTCCTCGGCGCGGCCGAGTTCGGTTTGCGTCACGATCTCGTCGTACATTTTCTTGGCGTCGGCGTGGGCCTTGCGCGCGCGGGTCACTTCGATCAGAGCGACAACCTTCTTGTCCAGAAGGTTCTCCATCAGATCGCGTTCGTTCTGCGCCTGGGCCAGCACGCTTTGCGCACCGGCTTTGCGCGAGAGGTAGTCGGATTGCCGCGCCTGCAGCAACGATTGTTCCGATTGCACGAGCTCCGGCGAGCGCACGGCCAGCGACGCGGGCGCGTCGAAGTGTGACGCCCCCGCCAGTTCCGCTTCGAGCCGTAGGCGG
Source organism: Pacificoceanicola niger (assembly GCF_048553275.1). NCBI lineage: Bacteria > Pseudomonadati > Pseudomonadota > Alphaproteobacteria > Rhodobacterales > Roseobacteraceae > Pacificoceanicola > Pacificoceanicola niger. The sequence goes on along the minus strand of NZ_JBLZMW010000001.1, from coordinate 286,182 downwards.
CGGATCTCCAGCGCGGTGATCTGATCGCGCAGGTCTTCGACCGAGGATTTGAATTGTGTGCCCTGCAGGCGGGCGAGCACGTCGCCGCGCAGGACTTCGTCGCCCTCCTTTACCAGAAGTTCGGCGAGGATGCCGCCTTCAAGGTTCTGGATGATCTGCGGGCGCGAGGAGGAGATGATTTCGCCCTCGCCGCGCACGATTTCATCGACCCACGCGTAACTGGCCCAGATGATGAACACCCAGACCGTCGCGGCGCAGAGCCAGATCGTCAAGGACGGCCCCTTGAGGTCGCGCGCGAGTTGCGCCGAGAGATTGGTGCTGTTGCTGCTCATATCAGGCGGCCCCCTGCCCTGCGGTGCGCAGATGGTCGAGCACCTGATCGCGCGGCCCGTCGATCGCCATGCGGCCGTTGGCCAGGATCAGCGTGCGCGAGGCGAGCGACAGGATCGGCACCCGATGCGTCGCGATCACCGCCGTGCGGCCTTCGAGCCAGCCATCGAGGCGGGAGATCAGCGTCTTTTCCAGCGTCTGGTCGAGCGCGGCCGTCGGCTCGTCGAGCAGGCAGACGTCCGGGTCCTGCAGCCAGAGCCGCGCCCAGCCGATGGATTGCCGTTGCCCGACCGAAAGCCCCTCGCCGCCGTCGCGGATGTCGAGGTCGAGCCCCTTCGGGTGGCCTTTGACGAATTGCCCAAGGCCCGCGAAATCGAGCGCTTCGAACAGGCGGTCGTCGCTGCGTTCCAGCATCGACAGGTTCAGGTTGTCGCGTAGCGTGCCCTGGAACAGGCGCACGTCCTGCCCAAGGTAGCCGATGGCGCGGCGCAGATCGCGCGGGTCGACCTGGCTCATCTCGGTGCCGTCGATCAGCACCTTGCCATGGGTCGGGGCATAGAGACCCGTGAGCAGCTTGAGCAGGGTCGATTTGCCCGAGCCGTTTGTACCCAGAACGGCAACCACCTGCCCCGGCTGAATGGCCAGTGTCTTGAGGTCGAGCTGTGCCGCGCCTTCGGGGTCGTAGTGGTAGGCCGCGTCGCGCAGTTCAAACCGGCCCTGCAGCTTTTCACGGCGCAGGTAGGTGCGGTTGCTGTCGCGGTCCTGCGCGGTATAGGCCAGCCCGTCGAGCCCATCGAGTGCCGATTTGACGTTGCCCCAGCGGGCGAGGATGCCCGAGAGCTGTGTCAGCGGCGCAAGGGTGCGCGAGGTCAGGATGCCGGTGGCGATAATCGAGCCAACGGTAAATTCACCCGCGAAGACAAGGTAGGTGCCGGTGATGACCGCGCAGATATAGGTGCCCTGCTGTATGCCCTGGCTCCAGAACGTGAGGACCGAGGCAAGGCGGCGTTGCTGCGAGGATTTGAGCGACTGAACAGCGGTGAGTTCGTCCCAGAGGCGGCGGAAGCGGTCTTCGCCGCGCTGGGTCTTGATGGTGTCGAGTTCGACCACGGTTTCCTGCAGCAGGCGGGATTGCCTGGAGGAGGCCCCCTGCATTTCGCGGGTCAGGCGCATCATGCGCTTTTGCAGGAAGAAGCCCGGGACGACCATGAGGATGCCGCCGGCGATCAACACCCAGACCACGCTGCCCGCGATGGACCAGACCAGCAGCAGGAAGACAAAGATGAACGGAATATCGGCCAGCGCGCCCACGGTGGAGGCGGTGAAGAACTCGCGCACGGAGCTGAATTCGCGCATCGAGGAGAAAAGCTGCGAGGGCGAGCGCCCCGGCGTGTCGGAGCGCATGCCAAGGAGCCGGTCCATCAGGGTCTTCTGTACGCCGATCTCGATCTGCCGCCCGGCACCATCGAGAAGCTGGGAGCGGGCGATCTTGAGGAAGGCTTCAAGCAGGAGCGCAAGCACGGCCCCGGCGGCAAGCACCCAGAGCGTGGCTTCGGATTGATGCGGGATGACGCGGTCGTAGACCTGCAACGAGAAGAGCGCCACGGAGACGGCGAGCAGGTTGGCGACAAAGGAGCCAAGCGCGACTTCGAGAAAATGCCGTTTGAAGCGGGCAAACTCGCCCCAGAACCAATGCGCCTTGTCATTCAGTGCGGCATGGGTTTCCGAGAGCGTCTGAACGGGCGCTTCGGCGTGGATCACCTCGCCGGTGAAGTAGGGCTGAAACTCGGACAGGGCGACGTCACTGCGGCGGTCCGGCGCTTCGGGATCATAGATCGACAGGCCCCGGTCGTCCTGCGAGAGCACGAGCACGGCCTGCCCGTTCTGCATGATCGCGAGGGCGGGCCAGAGATCGCGGGTCAGGGCGCTGACGGATCTGCTGTCGGCAATCAGCCCGGCGGCCCTGGCCCCGGCGCTCAGGGCAAAGGCATCGTAGCTGTCGTCGCAGCCGGCGTTCTGCGTCAGGGCGTCGAGAATGTCGGGTGTCTTGGCTTCCACCCCAAGGCGGGCGGCGAGGACGGCGATCAGATCGGCGCGGTTCCTGGCCCGTTTGGAATGACGCGGCGCGCGTCGGGCGGCATTGGCGGCCAGCGCGGGTGTCGGCACGGCGCGGAGCATGGCGCGGGCCTTGCCCGCGAGGGAGGCACCCGGATGTGTCGTCAAATGCTTGCGCCTTCTGCCAGAGCGCCCTTGAGGCGCGCCAGCTCAAGCTCGGCGCGGGCAGCCTTGTACTTCAGCTCGATCTCCGTCTCCAGCGCCTGGGCGTAGGTCTCGTAGGTGCCGACCACGTCCATGACCTGCCGTTGTCCGCCCTCGTACTGGGCGCGGAACAGATCGAGGTTGCTCTTGGCGCGGGCGGTCAGGGTCGCGGCCTCTTCGGCCTGCCGCCGGAAGGCCTGGGACTGGCGCGATTGCGCTTCTATCCGGCGTTCCGCCACTTCGCGAGCCTCGGCGACCTTGCGGTCGGCGGTTTCACGCACCGCTTCGATGGCTTTGAACTCTGCCATGGTGCCAAGGGAGAAGAGTTGGTCGGTGGTCACTTCGACACCGTAATTGCCGTTGGAGTCCGCATTGGCGGCCAGTCCCGGCAGATGCGAGGCGCGGGAGATGCGAGCCTCCGCGAGGGTGCGTTCGCGTTCAGCGCGGGCGCGGATCACACCCAGCGCTTCGGCAGGCGTGGCCGCCTTCAGACCGCCGACGCCGCGCAGGTCCGACAGGCTGCGCCCGGACATGGCGTTGAGCTCGGCCATGGCGGTGCCGGTGGCTTCCCGCGCCTCGCTGGAGCGGGCGCGCATGGCGGCGAGCTTCTGTTGCAGCACGTTGAGGTCCGACATGTCCGAGACCCCGCCGTTCACGCGCTCCTGCATGACCCATTCGAAATGGGCCATGTCCTTGAGCGCGCGGTCGAGATGCGCCGACAGCTCACGGTTTTCCTCGGCTCTTACGTAAAGCGCGAGCGCGTCGAAGACCCTTTTGTTGCCATCCTCGACAAGGGTGACCGCGGCCAGCTCGACGTTGGCCTTGGCCAGATCGCGTTCGGCGACCTTGCGGCCGTTGTCGAAGAGCACCTGGTTGATCACCAGATCGGCGACGAAATCACCCAGCGAGGTCAGCGAGACACGCGGCCCGATGCGCGGCATCCAGTTGTACTTTGCCGCCTGCGCCCGCATCTGCGCGACGCGCAGCTCGGCCTCCGCGACGCGCGCGTCGGAGGCGATGACCGCATCGGCCACGCGGCTGTAGGGGGTGCCGGAGAGCAGGACGGAGGGACGGGCCTGCAGCGCGCTGATGATGGCAGAGCCTTCGGCGCCCTTGACCTCGGCGGATCGGCTTTGTGGTTTGAGCGCAGCGGGGCTGGCCGCGGCCACGGGGGCCTCGGCTTTGGGCGCGCCGCCGACAAAGCGGCTCACCACCCCGTCGCCGCCCATATCTGATGTGCATCCGGGCAACATCGCTGCCGCGATGATCAAGCCCAGGCTCCGCCTGCTCGTTCTCATAGTCGTGCCCCCGTATCGGCGCGTTATGGTTATATCGGGATCCGGGGGCCGGTTCGGCCGGCCCTCCGGACGTTACTGGTACTTAAACAAGGCCGTTTACGTTGGTGATGTCATCGTCGATCAGGATCGTCGCATCGCCAAGCGTGTAGGTGTTGAACGTCTCGCCTTCCAGCATCGTTGTGCCGGTTTGCGTCGCGCCGGTAATCGTCACGCTGTCGTCGCTGCCGCCGTGCACCACGAGGGTGTCGGAGTTGCTCGAAAGGGCGACGATCTGCGCCTCTGTGATGGTCAGGTGGCTGTCCTCGGCAAAGGTCAAATCGATGCTCTCGACCTGGTACGCGGAGAGCGTGTTGGCCAGTGCGTCGGTCATGGTGACCTCGTTTGTCAGCGGATCGTCGGTGACAAGGTAGTTGCCCGAAACGTTGCCCGCCGCGTCCGTGGAGGTGAGCACGAGGTGCGATCCGTCCGGCACTTCGTCGGCGAATTCGTGGAAGGTCACGTCAAGGCCGTTCACATCATAGGAGCCATCGAGCGCGACAGACACCACTTCGGGCGCGCCGTTCGGTCCGGTGACCATGCCGATCTGCACGGTGTCGTCGGTGATCTCGGTGCGGATCTGGTCAACGCCATCGTGGTTGCGGCCATAGCCTTCCCAGCCCAGCGCTTCAGGGGCCTCCGTGTCGATGGCGATGACCTGCGTGGTGCTGTCGACGTTGCCCGCCGGGTCCGTGGCCTCGATCAGCGCGGTGGCGTTGAGCGTGCCGGTGGGGATGGAGTCCGGCGGCACCGCAAGGGTCCAGTTGCCCGCGTTGTCCACCAGAGCCTCGTGCACCATGCCGCCGAAGGTGACCATGACGCTCGACCCGATTTCGACCGTACCGGAGAGCGTGATGCCCTGCGCGGCCTCGGCGGCGTTGACCACGCCATCGGCGGTGATCGGCTCCGGCGAGGTGGTCAGCGTGTTGACCTCCGTATCGAAAACAAGGGTCAGCTCGGTTTCGGCAGTGTTTCCCGCCTGATCGGTGGTCAACACCTGTGCCGGGGCCGAGGTCTCGCCAGAGAGCATGGCGCTTGCCGGCAGGTCAACAGTCCAGTTGCCGCTCGCATCCACGGTTGAGACATAGGTCATGCCCTCGAAGACAAGCTGCACGGAGGCGCCGACTTCGGTGGTGCCGGACAGGGTGACGCCGTCGGAGGCCTCGACCTCGTTGATGATGCCGTCGCCTTCGATCGGATCGGTGGAGGTGGCGAAGTTGTCGACCTGTGTGTCGACGCGGACGCTGTCCGTACGGGTCAGCGTGTTGCCCGCGCTGTCGGTGATCGTCGCGGTGATCTGGGCGGTGTAGGTGCCCGGGGCAATTTCACCGGCGGCGAAAGGCGCGGTCCAGATGCCGTTGGCACCGGTCTGCACCGTGTGGCTGACGCCGTTCATGGTAACGGTAACCATTTCGCCGGGGTTGGAGGTGCCGGTGAGCACAACGCCGTCCGAAGCCTCGGCAAAGTTGACGATGTCGTCACCTTCAACCGGGGCCGGGCTGATTGTCAGGATGCCGGCCTCGGTGTCGATCTGCACCGATTGGGTCAGCGTCTCGCTGTTGCCCGCCGCGTCGGTGGAGGTGGCGCTGAGCGAGACGGTGCCCTCGCCGGAGGGCAGTTGCCCCGCCGTATAGGACACGGTCCAGTTGCCGTTCGCATCGACCGTGGCCGGAAGCGCGACGCCATCCAGCGTGACGAGCACCGTCGCACCCGGTTCGGTGGTGCCGGTCAGGGTCAGGCCCTGCGCCGCCTCTTCCGCGTTCAGCACCCCATCGGCGCCCCCGGGAGTGGAGGTCATGGCAAAGTTGCGCACCAGCGTGTCGACATCGAGATCGCCCGTCGCCGTTGCAGTGTTGCCAGCGGAATCGGTGGAGACGGCGGTAACCGGAAGCGTGCGCTCGCCGGTCGGGATCTCGGCAGCGCTGTAAGTCACCGTCCAGCTGCCATCGGCGGCCACGGTGGCGGGCCTGGTGACCGCGCCAAGAGTGACCATGACGCTGGCACCGGGTTCGGCGGTGCCGGTCAGGGTGACACCATCGCTGTGTTCGGTTGCGTTGACCACGCCGTCACCCTCGACACCGGCGGTCTGCACGGTCACGGCGGTTTCGGTATCAACGGCGATGCTGCCGGAGGTGGTGGTGCTGTTGCCTGCCGCGTCGGTTGCCGTTGCGGCGACTGCCAGGCTTGTCTCACCTTCGGGGATCAGGGTCGCCGGGATGGTGACCTGCCAGCTGCCATCGGCGCTGACCTGCGCGGTCAGCGCCGTGCCGGAGACCATGACTTCGACGGTGGAGCCCGCTTCGGCGCTACCGGTCAGCAGCACATCGGCGGCGCGTTCGCCCGCATTGACCGTCCCATCGCCGCCAACGGTGGCCGTGTTCATGGAGACGGAAACATCGGTGTCGACCGCGATGCTGCCGGAGGTGGTGGTGACGTTGCCCGCCCCATCGGTCGCGGTGGCGGAGACGGCCAGGCTGGTCTCGCCTTCGGGGATCAGCCCGGCGGGAATCGCGACCTGCCAGCTGCCATCCGCTGCGACGGTGGCGGTGAGCGTGGTGCCGGAGACCGAAACCTCGACCGTGGAACCGGCTTCGGTGGTGCCGGTGAGGGTCACGCCTGCGGCGCGTTCGGCGGCATTGACGGTGCCGTCGCCGCCGACAGACGCGGTGTCGAGCGTCAGGGCGACCTCCGTGTCGATTTCGAAGGCGTGGGTTGTGGAGGCGATGTTGCCCGCCGCGTCCGTGGCCACGATTTCCGCGCTGGTGCTGTAGGTGCCTGCGGGCAGCTCGCCGCTTGCAAAGGTCACGCTCCAAGCGCCGTCCGCATCGGCGACGGTGGTATGGGTGACCCCCTCGACGGTGACTGCGACAGAGGAGCCCGCCTGCGATGTCCCGGTCAGCGTCAGACCTGCGGAGTATTCGCCCTGAGAAATCAGATCGTCGCCGGTGAGCGGCGCGTTGTCGAGGCTGACAAGGCCGACAGTGTCGACCTGAACGTCGTCGGTCAGCACGGTGCTGTTGCCAAAGGCGTCAGTGGCCGTAAGGGTGATGCCGCTGGTGTACTCGCCTTCGGGGAAGACGGTTTCGTCAAGCGTGAACGACCAGGTGCCGCTGGCGTCGATGACCACGGTTTCTTCGTATGTGCCAACGGTGATCGTCAGGCTCGCGCCCGGCTCACCTGTGCCTGTGAGGATGACGCCGCTTTCATCGTATTCCTCGCCGTTGAACAGATCCCCCAGCGACACGGTGCCCGAGGAGATGTCGATCATCGGCGGGGTGGTGTCGATGGCATAGCTCGGACCGTCGAGGTCCGTGGTGGTGCCATCGGGATGCGTGACCGTCACGACCACGTCTTCATAAACGCCATCGGTGGGGAATTCGTCGCCGTCGAAGACCACTTCCCACGTGCCCTCGGGGTCAATGACCGTGGTCACGGTGGAGCCGTCGATCGTGACTTCGACGGTGTCGCCCGGCTCGCCGGTGCCGGTGATCGTCAGACTGGGATCGTCGCTGCCGCCGATGTTGAAATTGCCATTGGCGTCGTCAACCGTCGGAACGGCGGGCGCGGTGCCACCGTCTCCGCCGTCTCCGCCAGTCCCGCCGTCTCCCCCATCGCCTCCGTCCGCAAGGCCGATGAGACCGAGCCCGGCAAGACCGGCGCCCGCGGCGCCCAGAGTGCCAAGGCCCGCCGCCCCGCCGAGAAGCCCGGCGCCAAGCATGGAGACCTCATCATCGCCATACGCGGCCTCTGCCACAACGGTCGGATCCTCGACGAAGATCAGCTCGTCTGACGGGCTCCATTTGCCCCATGTTTCTGTCGGGCCGTACTGGGCATAAAGCGCGCCGCCGTCGGCTTCGACAAAGCTGACCTGGTTCAGCGTGCCATGGGAGCTGACGAACAACCGATTGTCCGCACCGTCGGCGAAATAGCCTTCGACGACCAGCACCCGGCCATCGGCCAGAGTGATCAGAAGATCGTCCGCAGCGCGATCATAACTGCGCAGGTCCGCTTGATTGATATTGATTGAAATGTCGTTTCCCGCGCCGGCCGCGATCAGGAAGCCCTGATTTTCGCCCGCCACAGAACCACGCTCAAGTGCACCCGTACGGGTACGGATCACGAAATCGATCGCGTTCATAGTTACACCGCTCTACCTATCGACGGCTGTTTTTTATCGCCGCCATTTATTTTTCTTTGTTCGAATTATCGCATTTCCGCCTTTTTCGCTAGACGGAAATTGACGTCGCGGGAAAATCAGGTGTGTTTTCCCATGTTTACCACTATATGGGCGGTCGATTGCGGCAACTTTGGGGCAAATTTGCCACAATTACACCACAATCAGAGCGTGATCACCTCTCCCGAGCGCGCCGATTGCTGCGCTGCCATCCCCATGCGGACCGCCCAGGCACCATCCGTCAGGGTGACCTCGGGAGAGCCCTGCCCGCGCACCACGTCGAGAAAGCGGCTATGCTGATAGAACGTCGAGCCGTTGTGATCGCCCGCTTCGAGCAGCGTCGGATCCACCGGGATGTCGACCGCTTGCGGCCCTTTCGGCTGGCGCGGCGAGACAATCACCTGCGCCGTTGGCGGCACGCCCAGATGCGTCGGCCAGAAGCGGCCCGGACCGGGAACAAAGGCTTCGATCTTGCCGCCTGGGCCGACAGCGGACAGCTCTTCTTGGTACCGCGCACCCTCGGCGTACATGCACAGCTCAAGCATCGCCCGCGCGCCGGAGGCAAATTCGGCGATCACATAACCGCTGTCCCAGATGTCCGGCGTCTCACCGTCATAGCTCTCGTCAAGGTGGTTCACCACCTGCCCGGCGCTGGCCATGATGCGCACCGGATCGGACCCCAGCGCCAGCCGCATCAGGTCGAAGAAGTGACAGCATTTTTCGACCAGCGTGCCGCCGGTGTTCCGGTTGAAGCGGTTCCAGTCACCAACCTTGGGCAGGAAGGGAAAGCGGTGCTCGCGGATCGAGAACATGGTGACGCCGCCGGTGGCGGACTGCAGCTGTTCAAGAAAGGTCGCGACAGGCGGCATATAGCGGTACTCCATCGCCACCCAGATCGGCGCCGGGTAGCGCGCCTTCAGGGCCTCCAACTGGGCTCCCTGCTCTTCGCTGGTGTAGAGCGGCTTTTCCATCAGCATGGGCAGTGGACGGATCGCGGCCACCTCGGCCAACTGTCCGACGTGCATGTGGTTGGGGCTGGCCACGAGAAGGCAGTGCAGGGTTTCATCCGAGAGCAGATCGGCAATGGAGGTACACAGGCGCGCATTGGGAGCGATGGCCTTGGCCGCGTTCGCCATGATCTCGTTCGGCTCGAAGATCGCGGCAACGCGGGCGCCGGGCAGAAGGGCGATATTGCGCAGGTGCTCCTGCCCCATCATGCCGCAGCCGATGATGCCGTAATTGATGATATCCATTGAAATTGGCCCTCCCAAGGCCATCGTCAGCCCCGGCCGTCAGGCAAGGCGTGAGACATAGCGGGCGACGCCCGTGTTGATCCAGCTGTAGGACACCTCGGCCCGCGCGCCCTCCTGCCCCCAGCTGATGCGCCGCGCCTGCAGCGCCATCGAGCCGGGCTTCAGCCTGAACCCCTCCGGCGCCCAGAGCGGCACCGGCGCAATCCCCAGCACATCCTCGGCCCGGGTGATCCAGAGGTTCAAGGCCTCGCGGTAGTACAGGTAGAGGGACTCCCGCAGATCCGCCGCGTCCAGCGCCGTCGCAAAGCTGCCATCGAGCCAGATCTCCTCCAGCACGGCGGGAATCCCGTTGAGACGGCGCAGGCGGCGGATGCGATGCGCATGATCCGAGGCCCCGAATGCTGGCAGCGAGGCGGGCTTGGGCAGCCGATCGACCGAGAGCAGCTCCGCGGTGGGAAGGCCGCCCCCCTCCAGCAACTCCACCCGGAAAAAGGCATAGACCGACTGTGCCCCCTGCCGCGCACGGATGTAATTCCCCGAGCCTTGAATGCGCTCAAGCATCCCCTTTTCCGTGAGATCCTTCAACGCCTTGCGCAGGGTGCCGACGCTGATCTCCAGCCGGTCGGCCATCTCGCGTTCGGGCGGAAGACGCTCGCCATCCATCAGGCGCCCGGCATGGATGTCCCGGATCAGCATTTCGCTGATCTGGACATAGAGCGGCAGGGCATGGCGGTCTTTCATGGTGTCCAACATTAAATTGATACACTATTGATCTACATCAAATCAGGTGCTACGCAAGAGAAAATGCATCGAAGGGGCATGTTATGACCGTGGTTCCCATCACCTCTCCCGATCTCGACGCCGCCGAGGTTTCGTGGTTCGCGGCCCTGTGCTCGGACGACTATGAATTCCTTGGGGTGCCGGAGGGGCGGCTGCGCTCGTCTTTCGCGCATTGCTCGAACATCGTGAAAGAGGCGGAGGCGCAGGGATTTCGCAATATTCTCTGTCCGTCTTCGTATCAGGTCGGGCAGGACACGCTGAGCTTTGTCGCGGGCTGCGCCCCGATCACCGAAAAGATCAACATGCTGGCCGCGGTGCGCTGTGGCGAGATGCAGCCGATCATGCTGGCCCGGACGATTGCGACGCTCGACCATATGCTGGAAGGGCGGCTGACGGTGAACATCATCTCGTCCGATTTCCCCGGAGAGAAGGCCGAGAGCGAATACCGCTACCAGCGCTCGCGCGAGGTGGTGGAAATCCTCAAGCAGGCCTGGACCCAAGGCGAGATCAACCATCACGGCCAGGTCTACAACTTTGACGGGCTGACCACCGATCCGGTGGTGCCCTATCAGACCGGCGGGCCGCTGCTGTATTTCGGCGGCTACTCTCCGGCCGCGCTGGAGCTTTGCGGGCAGCATTGCGACGTCTACCTGATGTGGCCGGAGACCACGGACATGCTGGCGCAGCGGATGACGGCGGTGAACGCCGTGGCCGAGCGTTACGGCCGGACGCTGGACTACGGGCTGCGGGTGCATGTGATCGTGCGCGACACCGAGGCCGAGGCGCGCGAATGGGCCGAGCACATCGTCAGCAAGCTGGACGATGAACAGGGCAAGAGCATCCGCGAACGGGCGCTGGACGCCGGATCGCTCGGCGTGTCGCATCAGGCGAAAAACCGCGAACTGGCCGATATGGAGGGCTTTATCGAGCCGAACCTGTGGACCGGCGTGGGGCGGGCGCGCTCGGGCTGTGGCGCGGCGCTGGTCGGCTCCACCGATCAGGTGCTGTCCAAGCTTGAGGCCTATCAGAAGATGGGCATTCGCGCCTTTATCCTCTCCGGCTATCCGCATATCGACGAATGCAAACACTTCGGCAGCCGCGTTTTGCCGCAGATGAAGACATGCTCGCTGCCCGAGGCCTATGGCAGGGTGCCGACACAAACCCCGATGACGCCACTCGGCGCCGGGGAAAGACGATAACGCGCTCCCGTAGCGACACGACAGCGCAAGAAGGAATGGACATGCAGCGTATCCGCCTGAACGACACCCTTGAGATGAGCCGCCTTGTTTATGGCATGTGGCGCATCGGCGATGATGAAAACACCTCCCCCGAGCATGTGCGCGCCAAGATCGACGCCTGTCTGGATCAGGGCATCACGACGATGGATCAGGCCGACATCTATGGCGGCTATGAGGCCGAGGAGATCCTTGGAAACGCGCTGACCCCTGCCCTGCGGGACAAGATCGAGATCGTGACCAAGTGCGATATCGTTGCCCCGGCGGGCCGGTACGCGGACCGCCGCGTGAAGTATTACGACACCTCCCGCGCGCACATCGACGCCTCTGTCGAACATTCCTTGCGCCTGATGAAGACGGACCGGATCGACCTGCTTCTGATCCACCGCCCCGATCCGATGATGGACCATCATGAGACCGGCGCGGCGCTGGACGCTCTGGTCCAGAGCGGCAAGGTGCGCGCCGTTGGCGTCTCCAACTTCCGGCCCCATGACTGGGAGTTGCTGCAATCGGCGATGAAGACCCGGCTGGCGACGAACCAGATCGAAGTCAGCCTGCTGCACCCTGCGCCCTTCACAAACGGGGATGTGGCCTTCCACCAGAAAAATGCGCAGCCGATCATGGCGTGGTCCCCGCTCGGAGGCGGCGCGCTCTTTGAGGATCGCCATGCTGGCCTGCGCACCAAGCTTTCGCAGATCGGCGCGGAATTCGGCGTCGACGAAGCCGCCGTCGCCGTGGCCTGGCTCTTGGCACACCCCGCTCGCATTCTACCTGTCCTCGGCACCAATACCCTCGACAGGATTGCACGCATTGGCGATGCTGAAAGGGTGAACATGGACCGGGAGACGTGGTTTGATCTTTATACAGAAGCCCTTGGCCATGAAGTGCCGTAAGCAGAGCGGCCCCGGACGCACCGGGTTTGCGCCCGGTTGCGCGCATGCGCCCCTGCCACTGGGGGGGCTATGAACGCTTTGACCAAATCCTTCGACCCCACCGATGTCGACAGCCGCACCTTTCGCGAGGCGCTGGGGCGCTTTGGCACGGGCGTGACCGTGGTGACCTGCGAAACCGGCAGCGGCCCGCTTGGCATCACCGCCAACAGCTTTTCGAGCCTCTCGCTGGACCCGCCTTTGGTGATGTGGGCGCCGGCGAAGAACTCGTCGCGCTATCCGTTCTTCGTGGCGATGGAGCGCTTTGCGATTCACGTGATCGCGCGGGACCATGCGGATCCCTGCTGGGCCTTCGCCCGCGACGGCGCGGCCTTTGACGATTTCGACTGGGAACGCAGCGAACACGGTGTGCCGCTGCTCAACACTTGTTTGTCACGCTTTGAATGCGTGACCCATGCGGTCCACGATGGAGGCGATCATTCGATCGTCGTGGGGCGGGTGGAGCGCGTGACGACGCGGCCGGGAGAGCCGCTCCTGTTCGTCGGCGGAGACTACGGAGGCTTTGATAAAACGTCATAATGCGCCCCTATAGACGCGGGGAAACGCGTTCCGGGGCTCCAATGGGAGGGGAAGGCCTATGGCCGTATTGCTGGCGCTGTTGCGTCCGCTGGAATGGGTGAACGACCTTGCGCTCAAGGTTGGACGCGCCATTGCCACCGCCGCCATCGCGCTGATGGTGGTCTGCATCCTGGTGCAGGTGTTTTTCCGGTATGTGCTGAACAATGCCCTGCCGTGGCCGGAGGAGGCCGCGCGGTTTCTCATGCTCTGGATGACCGGGTTGATCGCGCCCAGCGCCTACCGGCGCGGCGGATTTGTCGCCATCGACATGCTGCTGATGATGCTGCCCCGCACCATGGGTGCGGTGGTCAGCCTTGCCCTGCTGCTGCTCTCGACGCTCGTGCTGGTTATGGGGTTGCAGCTTGGGATGAAGCATATCAACTCCGGCTGGATGTTTGCCTCCTCGACGCTCTACCTGCCTTTGGAGCTGATCGGGCAGAAGGGCTACAAGATCAAGCTGGCGTGGATGTACATGAGCCTCTACGTCGGGCTCTGGTTGCTGCTGATGGTCAATGTCGAATTGGTGCTGCGGGCGCTGATCGGGATGTTTGGCGGCGATGACCGGCTGCGCCCGCTGATCGAAGAAACGCTGGTGGTGGAATAAGATGCTGGTCTGGTTCCTCCCCCTCTTCCTGCTGTTCCTGATGATCGGACTGCCGGTGTTCTTCGGAATGCTGGCGGCGCCCGGCCTGCTGCTCTGGCTCAACGGTCAGGAGCGCGACCTGTCACTGCTTTATCGAAATGTTTACAACGGCATGGACAGCTTTCCGTTGATGGCGATCCCGTTCTTCATGCTGGCCGGAGAGTTGATGAACCGCGGCGGCATCACCTCGCGCCTCGTTGAATTTTCACAGGCGCTCATGGGCCATCTGCGCGGCGGGCTGGCGCATGTGAACATCCTGTCCTCGATGCTGTTTGCCGGGCTGTCCGGCTCTGCGGTGGCGGACACCTCGGCGCTTGGCTCCATGCTGATCCCGGCGATGGAGAAGGAAGGCTATACCCGCCGCTTCGCCGCCGCGATCACGGCGGCATCGAGCGTCATTGGCCCGATCATCCCGCCCTCCGGCATCATGATCATCTACGCCTATGTCATGGGAGAAAGCGTCGCGGCGCTGTTCCTCGCGGGAATCGTGCCGGGCATCCTCGTCGGTCTCGGCCTCATGGGGGCGGTCAAGCTGATGGCGGATCGCTACAATTTCCCCGCCTCGCGAGCCAAGGCGACATGGGGGGAGCGCGGGCAGGCCTCGCTCAAGGCGTTCTTTCCCCTGCTGACGCCGGTCATCATCCTCGGCGGGATTCTCGGCGGCGTGTTTACCCCGACCGAAGCCGCCGCCATCGCCGTCGCCTATGCCATCGTGATCGGCATGTTCGTTCTGCGCACGCTGCGGCTCGGGGATTTGCCCGATGTCCTGATGCGGGCGGCGATGACCAGCGCCACTGTGCTGCTGCTGGTCGGGGCGGCGATGGCGTTCAAGACGGTGGTATCGCTCTCCCACGCGCCCGAAGCGCTTGCCGCGTTCATCCTGTCGCTGTCGGAAAACCCGCTGATCCTGCTGTTCCTGATCAACCTGCTGCTGTTCATCGTCGGAATGTTCCTCGACGCGGGGCCGGCGATCATCATCCTCGGGCCGATCCTGGCGCCGATCTTCACCGACCTCGGGATCGACCCGATCCATTTCGCCATCATCATGAGCGTCAACCTGACCGTCGGTCTCGCGACGCCGCCCATGGGGCTGGTGCTGTTTGTCGCCTCCTCGGTGTCGGGAGAGAAGGTCGAGACCATCGCCAAGGCGATCCTGCCGTTCCTTCTGGTCGAAGTGCTGGTGATTTTTCTCATTACCTTCGTGCCGGAGATATCCATGACCATCCCCCGCCTGACGGGGTTTGCCGACTAGACCGGGGTGCGGGGCACAGCCCCGCCCTACGATCCGTTTCACCGGGGCCCGGCCCCACCGACCAGAAAAGCAACAGGGAGAAGAGAACAATGCTCAGAGGTCTGACCAAAGCCGCCATGACGGCGGCACTGCTGGCAGGGAGCGCGATGAGCGTCGCCGCGCAGGACATCACCATCCGCGCCACAGCGAATTCCAACGAAAACGATGAGGATTACGACGGGCTGGTGGTCTTCAAGGACTATGTCGAGAAGGCCTCGAACGGCGCCATCGCCGTCGAGCTGTTCATCGGCACGCAGCTGTGCTCGGGCGGGGCGGAATGCCTGCAGGGCGTCGCGGATGGCTCCATCGACGTCTTCGTGACGACCTCCGGCGGCGCGGCGGGGATCTTCCCCTATGTGCAGGTGCTGGACCTGCCTTACCTGATGAGCGACGACCGGGTCGCTGAGGCCGTGCTGACCGGCGATTTCACCCGCACAATGCGCGACATGGCCCTCGCCGACAGCGGCGATACCATCCGCATCATGACCATCGGCAACACCGGCGGCTGGCGCAACTTTGCCAACACGCAGCGCCGGGTGCAGATGCCCTCCGACCTGGAAGGGCTGAAGATCCGCACCGTGGTCGCGGACCTGCCGCAGGAGCTGGTCAAGGCGCTTGGCGCCTCGCCGACGCCGATCAGCTGGCCGGAGCTGTTCACCTCGTTCCAGACCGGTGTGGTTGAAGGCTCGAAGAACGGCATCACCGACATCATGAACATGAAGTTCCCCGAAGCCGGGCTTAAGTATGTGACGCTGGACGGGCACGCCTACATGGGCGCGATCTGGGTGATGAACAACGAAAAGTTCCTCGGCATGCCGGAAGACATGCGCCGCGTCGTGGTGGACGGGTTTGCCGCGCTCCAGCAGGCGACCTTTGCCTCGCCCAAGCGCAAGTCGATCCAGGCCTATGAGGATTTCGCTGCGGCAGGCGGGGATCTTTATGTGCCGACCCCGGAAGAGAAAGAAGCCTTCCGCGAAGCCGCCTCCCCGGTTTACGATTGGTTCAAGGAAAACGTCACCGGCGGCGAGAAGATCTTCAACGCCCTGACCGAGGCCGTCGCAGAAGCCGAGGCGGATCTGGCCAAGGGATATGAGTCCGACCTGAACTAAGCTGTTTCAGTGTATTCAGGGGCCGCTGGAGCGATCCGGCGGCCCCTTTTTTGTCTTTCGCGTCCCCAGTCAGAGCTGATCGTTTTCCTTGAGGAACGCGATTATTCTCTGGGCAATCGTGCGGTGCGCCGCAATCCGTGCCTCCGCTGACGCCCCGCAAAGCGCCGGATCTCCGCCGTCTTCGCTCAGAATGGTCGGCCCGGCCTCGGTGCAGACCCCGAAAGCATCAAAGCCGGGGCCCGCTCCGCCCAGTTCGACCAGGAGCGTGGGACTGTCTGCGCTCTGCCGATCGAACGCGGCCAAATACTCCGGCGCCAGCGCCACGGCGGCGGCGAGGCGGGGATCGCGGAAAGCCTGTGTCAGGCGATCCAGATCGGTTGTTTCGTGATCAATGCCCTGCGCCGCGTACCAGCCGCAATCCGGCCGGGGTCGATGCGGCCTGCCCAGTCGGCGCTGCCCAGAAGGCTGTCGAGTGTGCGGCTGATGTCGGTCGGGCCTTGCCAGATTTCCGCGGTCGCCTGCGATGCGTCCCGGGGCCGGGGCGCGTTGACTTCGACCACGAGCCCTCCGGCTTCGGCCAGAGCGGCGTCGAGCCATGCCCCGGAATCCACTGCCGATCGCAGGCCGCCGTGAGACGGGACAATCAATGGCAGCGGCTGCGCTGGGGGCGGGGCATTGCGCACCGCAGGCGTAGCCATGAAGACAGCATGCCGCCAATCTCCCCGGTGGCCGCCTCATCTGACGGATACCACAGCGACAGGGCCAGCGGGCGGTCCGGCATGGATGTATCATCCAGTCAGATGTAGCCGGAGTCGGCATGGCAGGGCGCGGTCGTCAGTGCCAGGACACAGGCAAAAGCGAGGCCAGATTTCGTTGCAGTCTCCAAAGGTTGCACTCCGTACAGACACGACATCCCGCGAGCAATACAACCGCCCCATGACACTCCGGCGCAATCTGTGGAACCGCTCCGGAGAAATCGTTTTCCGCAGCGCCCTGCGGCTTGGGGCCAAGGGCAAGGCCGTCGGAAAATTCCTGCCCTGCATCGCCCCGAAGGCGCGCAAGGCCACGCCCCCGCGCGGCCTTTGCCCACAAGAAACCGCACCGAAACCCGCGCGGTTCAGATGGAAATACAGCAAGAACCGTAGATTACCCGGCCCGATTGCTGCACTCTTTGCCGGGCGGCCCGAACCGGCTCCCGCTCACTGAAACGGATACATCCAGACCTCATAGTCATCGACAAGCTCATGCGCCTTTTCAATCTCTGCCTTGCTCATCTTCTTGATCACCTCCGCGACCGACAGCGCCGCGTCAGGGTCGCCGCCGATGGTGCTCAGCCTGTACCACAGGTAGGCCCGCACCAGATCCGGCGCGGGCATGCCGAGACCAAGCTCATAGTACCAGCCCACTCCCGACTGCGCCCCGGCGTGACCCTTCATGGCGCTGCGCAGATACCAGTCGAAAGCGCGGATGTGGTCCTGTTCCACCCCGAGGCCGAGCGCGTACATCACGCCGATCAGTTCTTCGGCATCGGCGTTTCCGGACATGGCGTAGGGCATGAGCGCGGCGCGCGCTTCCTTGAAGTGCCCCGCCTCCATCAGATCGCGCGCGGCCTGCATCCCCGCGAACACGGGCACAGGGAGGCAAAGCGCGGCGACAAGGGCAAGGGCGGCAAGCGGATTGCGGGGCATGCTTTGGGCTTCCTTCTGCTGATGGCGAGCGCAGTGCCCCTGCGGGCCGACCCCATCAACGCCGAGGATTTCCTGCCTTTCGATGCGGCGCAAGCCCGTCTGGGCGAATTGCTGTTCCATGACAAGATTCTGTCAGGCAATCGCAACATAAGCTGCGCGACCTGCCACCACCCCAAACACGGCAGCACCGACGGCCTCAGCCTTGGGATCGGCGAAGGCGGCGTCGGACTGGGGCCGGAGCGGACCCCCGGCACGTCCGAGACCGCCGTAAAGAAGCGCATTCCGCGCAACGCCCCGGCGCTTTGGAATCTCGGGCATCGCGATGTGCGGGTGCTGTTCCACGACGGGCGCGTGCAGGCCACGGATTACGAAGACTGGGAGTTCGACACGCCCGCCCGGGAGTATCTGCCAAAGGGGCTGAATTCGATTCTCGCGGCACAGGCGCTGTTTCCCATGACCTCGGATGCGGAAATGGCCGGACAACCGGGTGAGAACGAGATCAGCGGCGCGGTGCGTCCGCTGGTGCACGAGGCCTGGCCGATCATCGCCAAACGGGTGCGGAGCATTCCCGAATATGGCGCGCTTTTCGTGGCGGCCTTCGAGCAGGTGAACGCCCCTGAAGATGTCACAATCGTCGAGATCGCCAATGCGCTGGCGGCCTTCATCGGGACGGCGTTCCAGAGCTATGACAGCCCGTATGACGCCTGGCTGCGCGATGGCGCGCCCCTGCCCCCGGCGGCAGAGGCCGGGCGGGTTTTGTTCTTTGGCAGGGCCAATTGCGTGTCCTGCCACAACGGTCCGCTGTTCAGCGATCAGGATTTCCACGCGGCGGGGCTGCCCCAGTTCGGCCCCGGACGGACCCGGGCGCATGATCTGCAGCCGCGCGACACCGGGCGGATGAACAAGACCGACCTGCTCGAAGACGCCTACCGCTTCCGCACGCCGTCGCTGCGCAATGTCGCCCTGACCGCGCCATATGGGCACAATGGCGCTTATCCGACGCTGCGGACGATGATCCGGCATATGGCGGATGCGCAGGCGATGCGCGCCGCCTGGCGACCGGAGATGGCCGCGCTGCCGGCGGTGCCATGGCTGGACGAATACGACTTCGTACTTGCGGATGACCGGCTGGAGCTGGCGCGGCAGGACGCGCGGATCGACGTGCCCGTGGTGCCGCTCAGCGAGGCGGAGATCGACGCGCTGGAGGCCTTTTTGCACGCACTGACCGGTGCGCGGGCCCAAACCCGGCCGCCCGGGGTGCCGGGCCGGGTGCCCAGTGGCCTGCCCGTGGACTGAGCCGTGCGAGGATCCGGGGCGCTCAGCGGGCGTTTTTCAACAACGCTTTGAGAATCGGGTCTTTCTTGGGCTTGCGCTCAAGACCGATCAACAATTCGGCGAGCGCCTCTTCATGGACACGGGCGGCGGCGCTTTCGGGCGTGAACCAGTGGCGCTTGCGCTGGTGGCGCTCCTTCCAGTCGCGCTTGAGCTTTTCCACGATCATCGGATAGACCCGCACGGTGCACCAGACAGACTCGTCCTTGGTCAGGCGCTTTTTGTAGCCATAGGTGCCGATGATATCTTTCGAGATATACCCCTTGGCTCCGGCCTCTTCCAGGGCCTCGATTTCAGCGGCCCGCCAGGGCTTCTTGCCGTCCATTTCCCAGCCTTTGGGCATGACCCAGCGGCCGGTATCGCGCGAGGTGACCATCAGCACTTTCAGCTCACCAGCCGTATTCCAGCGCAGAGGCAGGGCAGCAATCTGTTCCGCCGTTTCTGGCACGGTTCACTCCTGCTCAACCCGGTTTCCCGCCTCCACACGTCGGGTATATGCGCCAGTGTTGCAAGAGATAATGCCCGCAGTCAAAGAAAAGCACACCGGCTCCGACCGGAGGCCCTCGGCGGCATGCGCGCCGAGGCCGATCCTGCACAGGGGCGGGAGGCGGTCAAACCGCGCAGCGGATCATGGCCCGGCCCCGGCTTCAAAGCCGGATCACGGGCCAATCCTGCTCAGGCATCCAGACCGCCAAAGTGAAACGCCTTGGTTTCGAGATACTCGTCTATCCCTTCCTGTGCGCCTTCACGGCCCAGACCCGAGGTCTTCACGCCCCCGAACGGCGCCTCCGCATGGCTGACAGCGCCCGTGTTCAACCCCACAAGACCCGCTTCCAATCCTTCGCCAAAGCGGAACGCGCGAGCCATGTCGGTTGTGAAGAAATACGCCGCCAGACCAAACGGCGTGCCGTTTGCAAGCTCCAGCGCCTCCGCTTCTGTCTCGAATTTGAAGATCGGGGCGACGGGGCCAAAGGTTTCCTCCGTCGCCAGGCGCATGTCGGGCGTGGCGCCGATCAGTACCACGGGATCGGCGTACTGTGCGCCAAGGTCACGGGCCGTTGTCGCGCGGCTGGCGCCTTTGGACAGAGCGTCGTCAACATGGGCGTTGATCTTCGCAATCGCCGCGTCGTTGATCATCGGGCCGATCATTGTGTCCTCTGCCGTGCCCGGACCGACGTTCAGCGCGTCGACACGGGCCGCCAGCGCGCGGACAAAGGCATCGTGTATGCCCGATTGCACCAGAATGCGGTTGGCACAAACGCAGGTTTGCCCGCCATTTCGGAACTTTGACAGCATCGCGCCTTCGACCGCCACATGCAGATCTGCGTCGTCGAAGACGATGAGCGGCGCATTGCCGCCAAGCTCAAGCGACATCTTCTTCAGCGTCGGGGCGCATTGTTCCGCCAGCAGCGCGCCCACACGGGTCGAGCCGGTGAAAGACAGCTTGCGCACCACGCTGGACGCGGTCAGCGTCGCACCGATCACCTCGGGACGGCCCGTCAGGATGTTCAGCACACCGGCGGGAATGCCCGCACGTTCGGCCAACACAGCCAGCGCCAGCGCGGAGTACGGCGTGAAATCCGACGGTTTGACAACCATCGTGCAGCCCGCCGCCAGTCCCGGCGCAACCTTGCGGGTGATCATCGCAATGGGAAAATTCCACGGGGTAATGATGGCACAAACGCCCACCGGTTCCTTCATGGCGAAGATCTTCTTGCCCGCAACCGGTGACGGGATGATATGGCCGTTGATCCGCCGCGCCTCTTCCGCGAACCAGCGTACAAAGGATGCGCCATACATGACCTCGCCCTTGGCCTCTGCCAGTGGCTTGCCCTGCTCTGCGGTCAGGATTTGCGCCAGATCATCGGCGTGATCCAGCATCAGCTGATACCAGCGCATCAGCATATCGGCCCGGTCGGCGTGGGTGCGTGCACGCCAGCCCTTCATCGCCTCTTCGGCGGCGGCAATGGCCGCTGTGGTCTCATCCGCCGTACAGTCCGGCATATGGCCCATCACGCCCCCCGTTGCCGGGTTGGTCACGGGCATATCGGCGCGGACAATCCAGCCGCCGTTGATCAAGGCCGCCTCTCGGAACAGATCGGAATCAGCGAGGATGCTGCGCAGGTCGGGGATCATTGTGTCGTGAACAGTCATGGTCAGCTCTCCAACGCAGCGCAGATGGCCGCTGTGATTTCGTCGGTTGTGTTCTGGCCCTGTCGTGTGCCGATGCCCTTGCCGGTCGCGGCCTCGATCGCGTCCAGCACGGCGGCGGCGGCGTCTGCTTCGCCCAGATGCTCCAGCATCTGCGCAGCGGACCAGATGGCGGCAATCGGGTTGGCAATATTCTTGCCTGCAATGTCAGGGGCCGATCCATGGACCGGTTCGAACATTGATGGGCCGGACCGGTCGGGGCAGATATTGGCCGACGCGGCAAAACCAAGCCCCCCCTGAATGGCGGCGCCCAGATCGGTCAGGATGTCACCGAACAGGTTTGACGCCACCACCACGTCCAGTTCCTGGGGGTTCATCACCATCTTGGCGGCCATCGCGTCGATGTGCATGTGGCTGACGGTCACGTCGGGGTATTCGGCGGCCAAGGCGCGCGTGACCTCGTCCCAGAACACCATCGAGTATTTCTGCGCGTTCGATTTGGTCACCGAGGTCAGGTGTTTGCGCCGGGCCTGCGCCTGCTCGAACCCAAAGCGCAAGATGCGTTCGACGCCGACACGGGTAAAGACGGAGGTTTCAACGGCGACCTCGTTGGCTTTGCCCTGATGCACGCGGCCGCCCGCACCGGAATATTCGCCTTCGGTGTTTTCGCGGATGCAAAGAATGTCGAATGCTGACGCCTTCAACGGCCCTTCGACCCCGGCCAGCAGACGGTGGGGGCGAATGTTGGCGTATTGATCAAACGCCTTGCGGATCGGCAGCAACAGCCCGTGCAGCGACACCGAATCCGGCACGGTATCAGGCCAGCCGACCGCCCCAAGATAGATCGCGTCAAAGCCGCGCAGGGTTTCGATCCCGTCCGCAGGCATCATCGCGCCGGTCTTCAGGTAATAATCGCAGGACCACGGAAAAGTCTGCGTTGCCAGCGCAAAGCCAAAGCGGCGGGCCGCCACGCCCAGCACGGCCATCGCCGCATCGGTCACGTCAACGCCAATGCCGTCTCCGGGGATCAGCGCGAGTTTGTAGGATGTCATGTCAGTCTCCTTGGTGATGCGTGAACGCGCTTACAGGTCGATCAGCACCGATTTCTTGCGCCGGTTGGCGTGATAGGCTTCGCGCCCGAGATCGTGGCCCAACCCGCTGGATTTCCAGCCGGTCGTGGGCAGGATGTGATTGCGCGAGCGGCCATAGCGATTGACCCAGACGGTGCCCGCCGCAAGCCTGCGTGTCAGCCGCATGGCACGGCTGAGGTCCCGGGTGAAAAGGCCCGCGCACAGGCCATAGGTTTCGTGGCTGGCCAGTGCCATGGCCTCGCCTTCCGAATGGAAAGTCTGGAAGGTCGCCACCGGGCCAAAGATCTCCTCCCGCACCGCTGCGTTGGCGGCATCGACCCCCGTGATCAGGGTTGGCTGGTAATAGCTGCCTTCGTGGTCGAACCGCGCGCCACCACACAGCACGTCCGCGCCCTGCCCCGCGGAGGCCTGCACGATGCTGTCGATGCGGCCCAGCTGAGTTTGGGAAATGATCGGGGAAAATCCGGGCTCGGACGCAAAGGTGTTGGCGGGGCGATATCGCGCAAAACGCTCGGTCAGCCTGGAGGCCAGTTCGTCGGCCACCTCATGCGCCACGATCATCCGCGATCCGGACACGCAGGCCTGGCCCGCGTTGGACATGATCCCACGGTCGAGACACTCCGCCGCCAGATCCAGATCGGCATCGGCAAAAACCACCATCGGGCTCTTGCCGCCCAGTTCCAGCGTCATCGGCTTGATGCCGGTGCGTGCGATGTTCTCCATGATGGCACCGCCCGCGCGGGTCGATCCCGTAAAGGACACCTTGTCGATACCCGGATGGCCGGTGATGGCGGCCCCCGTGGTCGGCCCGTCGCCCAGCACCACGTTGACAATACCCGCCGGAATGCCCGCGCGAACCGCCAGTTCGGCCATGAACAGGGTCGAATAGGGAGTCATCTCGGAGGGTTTCAAGACCACGGCGTTGCCTGCGGCCAACGCTGGCCCCAGTTTCCAACCCGCCATCGAAATCGGGAAATTCCACGGGGTAATCGCGCCGATCACGCCATAGGGTTCATCCGCGATATAGCCGAAATGCCCATCCGAAACGGGCGCCAGCGCCCCGCCGTCCTTGTCCGCGAATTCCGCGAAGAACCGGATTTGCTCTGCCGTCACCACGATGTCACCGGTCACTGCCTGCGCAAATGGGCGCGACGAACAGACCGCTTCGAAGGCCGCCAGCGTTTCGGCTTCGGCCTCCATGAGATCGGCCCAGGCGCACAAGGCGCGGGTCCGGTCGCGGGGCTCCATCCCGCCCCAGTTTGACGTGGCCAGGGCCCGGCGCGCGGTGCTCACCGCGTGATCAACCACATCCGCATCCGCGCAGGGGATTGCGCCGATGGTCGCGCCTGTGGATGGCGACAAGACACGGATCGATGCAGGTCCGGCGATAT
This sequence comes from Pacificoceanicola niger, assembly GCF_048553275.1. NCBI lineage: Bacteria > Pseudomonadati > Pseudomonadota > Alphaproteobacteria > Rhodobacterales > Roseobacteraceae > Pacificoceanicola > Pacificoceanicola niger. The sequence goes on along the minus strand of NZ_JBLZMW010000001.1, from coordinate 262,613 downwards.
ACGCGCCTCCGATGAAATGTGCGGCAGGCAGGGTCAGACCGCTTGGGTCATAGGCAAAGGACATCGGGCACCTCGTATTGCAGGAATTGCGGACACAATCGCCTGTCGTCTGGACAAGGAGGTGCCGAATGTTCCGCCTGCCCGGCATCTTCCGCCATCAAACCGGGCATCGCAGCAGATTATTTTGCGGCGTCAGTCTGCGCCCCTGTCGAGATAGGCCGCGACGGGCGCGGGGCGCACGGGAGGTTGCCCACGCAGACGCCCGATCTGCGCCACCGGCACGCCCGAGCTCGCCGCCAGAACCTCCGCCCCGGCAAGCTGGCAATAGCGCCCCTGACAGCGTCCCATTCCAACGCGAGACAGCGATTTGGCGCGGTTCGCCTCCGGACCTGACAGCGGCACCGCCGCCTTCAGATCGCCCACGCTGACCCCTTCGCAGCGGCACAGGACGGTATCGGCGGGCAGCGCCCGCACCATCTGCGCAGGCCATGGAAAGGCGCGCTGCATGGCCTCGGCAAAGCGCTGCATCCTGCGCCGCTCTTTGAGAAGGCGGCGGGTGTCGGAGCTTGGCAGACCGAGGTCGTCCAGACAGGCGCTCGCGGCCAGTTTGCCGCCAAGTTCCGCACCATCCGCGCCCAATATCTGCAACCCGTCGCCCGCGAGATAGACGCCATCACCGGCACGGCCAAAGGCATCCGTTTGCGGTAGCCATTGTTGAAATCCGGAGTCCCAAGCCATTGATACACCGGCAAGATCGGACAAATGCGTCTCTGCCCGCAGATGCCAGCCCAGCCCCACCATATCGCACGGGCTGCTGCGCTCGCGTCCCCTGGCATCCTGCCAGAGGACCGCAGTCGGCCCGGTGCCATCCGACACGATCTTCGTCAGCTTGACCCCTGCGTGATAGAGCCGCCCCAGCCGCACGCGCAGGGCCGCACCGCGCAGTGTCACCAACGGGCGCGCCAACGCCATACCAACGCCCCCCGATACCTGCGTGGAGATCGGTGCGGTATCCAGCACTGCGGAAATCTGCGCTCCGGCCTTGAGCAACTGAAACGCGACCAGCGTCAGCAGCGGGCCGGACCCCGCCAGAACAATCCGCCGCCCCAGCGCCACGCCTTGCGATTTCAGCGCAATCTGCGTGGCCCCCAGGGAATAGACGCCCGCGCTTTGCCAGCCCGGGACCGGGGCCAGCCTGTCGGTTGCTCCCGTCGCAAGGATCAGCCTGTCATAGGCAACCGGCTGCACGCCGTCCGGCCCCAGCACCTGCGCCGCCTGTCCAGCAAGCGCGATGACGGAACTGCGGGCGTGATGGGTCAGATGGCCCGCATCCAGCATGGCGTCGAAGCGGCGGTGCAACGCAACGGCCTTTTCCGCCTCGGACCCGTAAAGCGTCCGTGGGGACCGTGTGAACCCCGCGGGCGGACGGCGGTAGATCTGACCACCCGCGCGGGCGCCCTCATCGACGACAACGGGGTGCAAACCGGCTGCCACCAACCGCTCCGCCGCGCGAATGCCTGCAGGACCCGCTCCGACGATCAACACCCGCGTCATGGCGCATCCCCTGTTGCAGGCCAACTTGCGTGAGGGGTCGAGCGCAGCCGCATCCCGGCCTTCAATTCGGTCGAACACGCCCGCAGGCGCGGGCCATCGTCCTGCCATATCCAACAGTCCTGACAGGCCCCCATCAGGCAGAAACCGGCCCGTTCTTCGGGGCCGAATTCCGCATGTCGCAGGGCGGGCCGCGACATCAGGATTGCGGTCAGCACCGTGTCCCCCTGCAGCCCTTCCAGCACAGCGTCGTCGAATGTAAACGACACCGTCGCGCGCGATGCCTCGGCCAACCGGACAAGCCGTCCTGTCATTCGGCGGCCTCCTGTCGCGGGGCGTCGTGCGGCAATGCGGGGAACCGCTCGCACACCTCTGCAAAGGCAGCAGCGACCCCGTCCGGCCCCGCGCGTCCCGTCATCCGGCGAAAAATCTCGGTCTTGGTGAAGAAGCGCCAGTGGATCGGCAGGTCGGCCAGAATCTGCGTGAGCAGATCGTATGCGGCATCGGTCCATTGCGCCTCGTAGCCTTCGCGTTCGGGGCCGAAGTGGAAGTGCCCGATGTGGGGCGTCATGGTGGCGCGCAAGGCCGTGGTGGCCGCTTCGTCGACCACACCATCGGTGATCACCACGCCATAGTCGCGGCGCGCCGCTTGGACCGAGACATAGCCGCCCACCACATCCCGCGCGACCCGCGCCGTGGGACGCAGCAACGGATCACCCCGTCCGCCGCCTCCGGCAGAGCGGATTTCAAGCACATCGCCCGGCTCCAGAATCGCGGTGTCGACGTTGCCCAGCGGCCGCGCCTGCGGTGTGCCGGGGTTGATCATCATGTCGGACAATCCCGCCGCATGGCCGCCCAACACCCCCCAGGGGCGAAAGAAGGAGCGGTCGCGATTGCGTGCGGTGATGCGTGTGTCGGGGGCAAAAACCCTGAACGCCATTTCCGTCGCCAACCCCCCGCGCCAATACCCTGCCCCGCCGCTGTCCTGGGCCAGACCGTATTTGACGAACTCGACCGGCACCTCGGTCTCGGTGATCTCGATGGGGGTGTTCTTGAGGTAGGCAGCATCCGCGCCCGACCCGTTCGATCCATCGCGGTGCGGCATCCCGCCGCCGCCGCCGACCACCGGATTGACCGCCGCAATCACCGTCTTTTGCGTGCGCTCGTCGCGTGTCATGACATTGACGATACAGTTGTTTCCGGCGGGCGCAGCGGGCATCCGGTCAGGAATGGCCTGACTGAACGCACCAAAGATCACCGAGCGCAGCCGCGCACAGGTGAGCGAGCGCATGCCCACCGCCGCGGGTTCCACAGGATTCAGCACCGTGCCTTCGGGCGCAATGCAGGTGAAAGGCCGCGTCATCCCTGAGTTCAACAATAGACGCGGGTTGAGCGTGTAGAGCACATAGTAAACCCCCACCAACAGGATGGTGTGGCGCGGATTCCCACCCGAAGGCACGTTCAGCGACGACGCCAGTTGCGGATCGGACCCGGTAAAATCCAGCACGGCGCTGTCGCCGGTGATGCGCAGCGTCAGCTTCAGGCGGCAAGGGTTTGCCTCGTCGCTGTCTTCGTCGGCATAATCGGCAAAGACGTATTCGCCATCCGGAATGGCCGACAATATGTCTCGCGCTTGCGCTTCGGATTGATCCATCAGGGCGCTGACACCCTGCAGGAATCCGCTCTTGCCAAAGCGCGCAATCATCGCCTGCACCTTGCGTTCGCCAGTGGCGAGCGCACCGGCCAGGGCCTTGATGTCACCGATGTTCAGCGCAGGCTTGCGCACGTTGGTTTCCATGATGCGCAGGATCTGCTGATCGAACACACCTTCGTTCACCAGTTTCATCGGGGGGAACCGGATGCCCTCCTGGTGAATTTCGGTCAGCGAGCGCGACAGCGATGCTGGCACAGCGCCGCCCATATCGGTGTTGTGGATGTGCCCGCCCGCGAAGGCCACGATATCGTCCCCGGCAAAGATTGGACGCCACAGGTGCGTATCGGGTGTGTGGGTCGCGACATTGCCGGAATAGGGATCATTCGTGAACGCCACATCGCCCGGGCGATAATCGTCGACCATGTCGATCGCCGACCGGTGGCTTAGACCGGGATACCACGTGGCACCCAAGTCCATCGGAACGGAAAACGTGTCACCGATCCTGTCCATCAGGAGAACGGTAAAATCCTGCGTCTCTTTCACGAAGGCGGAATGCGCGGTGCGGTGCAGGGTATGCGCCATGTTTTCGGCAGCGGCGCGGGCGTGGTTCGCCAGAACCTGAAGGGTCATTTGGTCAGACATGATGTCACTCCGCGAGGCTAAGATGAATGTTCAGATGGGCATCGACATGCGCCTGTGCGCCCCGTGGCACGGCAAAGGTCGTGTCCTCCTGGGCGACGATCGCGGGCCCTTCGAACACTGCGCCCCCGCCCAGCCGGGCGCGGTCATAGATCGGCACGTCGCGCCAGCCGTCGACCCAGACCGGCACGTGACGGTCGGCCTTGGCCTGCGCCTCTGCGGCCCGGGTTACGGGAAATTCCGGCTTTGGCCCGCCGCCCAGTGCAGAAAGGCGCAGATTGACCAGCTCGATCCTTCCTTCGGGGTCTTCGAAATCGTAAATGCGTTTGTGCGTCTCGTGAAACGCCGCCGCGATGGCCTGCGTCCCATCCAGCCAGTCGGGGGACAGGGCCACCTCGATTTCAAAGCTTTGACCCGCATACCGCATGTCTGCCGACAGCCGCAGATCGGGTGTGCCGTCAAACCCCTGGACCGAGAGCCACGCGCGGCCCTCCTCGGCCAATGCCTCGAACTCCGACCTCAACTGTGGCAGGGCGGCCTCGTCCAAGGGCGCATAGACCGTGCGGATGAAATCGCCGCGCAGGTCGGCAACAAGCCCGCCCAGCGCCGACACCACGCCGGGACGGCGCGGCGCGATCACGCGGGCCATGCCCAGCTCTTGCGCAAGAAACGCGCCCAGCATAGGCCCCCCGCCGCCAAACGGCATCAAGGCGAAGTCACGCAGATCGACGCCCGCGCGCGACGACAGTTTTTCAACCTCGACGAACATTTCCGAAACCGCGATGTCGATGATGGCCTGCGCCGTTTCCTCGATGCCGCGGCCCAGTTGGTCGGCGATCGTGGCGACCGCCTGCTGCGCCAATGCCACATCCATCGTCAACTGGCCGTAGGCCATGTCCGAATGCCCCAGCCATCCGCAAACGGCCAGCGCATCGGTCACTGTCGGACGGATCCCGCCCCGCGCATAGCACGCAGGCCCCGGGTTCGATCCGGCGGATTCAGGGCCGACACGCAGCACACCCTGCCCATCCAGCGTCGCGATCGACCCGCCACCGATGCCGATAGAGCTGACCGAGACCGACGGAATATGCAGCGGGAATTCACCGACCTGCTCATCGGTGCCATACTGCACCTCGCCGTCGACGATCAGCGCGAAGTCCGCCGAGGTGCCGCCGATATCAAGCGTCAGCACCCGCGCCTCGCCCGCCTGCCGCGCCAGCCAGGAGGCACCGATGACCCCCGATGCCGTGCCCGACAGCAGCATGGAAACGCAATCGCGCCGCCCTTGGCCCGCGCTCATCAACCCACCGTTGGACCGCGTCAGCAACGCCTTGGCCGGAACGCCCTGCGCATCAAGGCGGTCTTCCAGCGCGGTCAGGTAGCCCGCAACACGGGGGTGCACGTAACCGTTCAAAATCGCGGTCGATGTGCGTTCGTATTCGCGGATTACCGGCCACACTTCGGAGGAGGTGAACACAAACATGTCCGGCGTGGCGGCTTCGATCATCGCCTTCACCGCTGCTTCCTGAGCCGCGTCGCGCCAGCTGTGCAAGAGGGCGACGATCACGCCGTCGACGCCTGCGGCTTTGGCCTCACGCGCGGCCTCTGCGATCGCGGCTGCATCCGGGGCCAGCGATTGCGATCCGTCGGCGCGCATCCGCACCGGTACGCCAAACACCATGTCGCGGGAAACCAGCGGGTCCGGCCGGTGGCAGAACAGCGAGTACATATCCGGCATGCGCAGCCGCGCCAGTTCGATCACGTCTTCGAAGCCGGCGTTGGTGACCAAGGCCAGCTTGGCGCCCTTGCGCTGGATGATCGTGTTGATCCCGACCGTGGTGCCGTGAACAAACCGGGTGACCGCTGCCGGGTCGAGCCCTTCGCGCTCGGCCAAGAGGCGCATACCGTCCAGCAGCTCCGCGCCCGGATCATCCGGCGTTGTCAGCACCTTGAGCGATGCAACACGGCCCGAAACCGTATCGAGCGCGCAAAAATCCATGAACGTGCCGCCAATGTCGACGCCGATCTTCCAATCAGCTTTGGGGTGGGTTCCGCCATCCATCATAACGTCCTTTCGAGGTGCGATGCGTTCATGCGCAACCCATCAGAAACAGCGCCACGGGTCCAAGACCCATGCAGGGGCGGTCCATAAGCCGGACTTATGGGATCGAGGGCAACCGTTCGGCACACAGCGTCCGGATCTCGTCGCGCATGCCTTCTTCGGCGCGCGACAGCGTCTTGTCCGCCAGCGTCAACAAGGACAGCGGCAGATCAGGACCGCCTTCAAGCGGGCGCGTCGTGACCCCTTCGAACTGGCGCCACGGCAGCAGATCATCAACCACCGCCACACCCAATCCGGCCTGCACAAAGCCCACGGCGGAAATGGACACCTCTATTTCAAGCTGTGCGGAAAACACCCGGCCCTGCCGGCGGGCTGCGTTGTCCAGCTCCTCGCGGGGTCGGGTCGGCGCACGGTAGGAAATCACGGTCTCGTCCTGGAGATCGGCAAACGAGACGCTGTCTTGAGACACGAGCGCATGTGCTTTCGGCAGCAGGCAGCAAAAGGTTGTCAGGCCCAGGCGTTCGACTGCAATGTCGGGTGTCATCTGGTCATCCATCGCCATCGCCATCGCGGCATCCCCAGCCCGCAACAGCGCAACCAGCGACCCGATGGGGGCCACGTGCGAGCGCAGCAATACATCCGGATGGCGGGTGCGGTAGCGCGACAGGATATCGGGCAGCAATGACATCGCAGGCGGCACCGACGCCGCGACCCTCACCAGCCCGGCCTGCCCCAGCCGCAGGTCCTGCGTCTTGCGACGCAACCCTTCAAGGCCCGCGAACAGCCGCTCGGCTTCGGCGTGGATCTCCAGAGCCTCGGCCGTGGGGCGCAGCCTTCCCTTCTCCCGGTCAAACAGCTTGAAGCCCAGCTCGTCCTCGCAATGCATCAGGATCTGGCTGAGTGCAGGCTGCGATATGTTCAGCAACTGGGCCGCGCCCGTCACCGTGCCCACCCGCATCACGGCGGTAAAGACTTCAAGCTGTCGTGCGCGCATGACGAATCCATAAGTTTGACTTATGCTGCATACCATATCCGATCTTTGACGCGATGCGATCCGTACGCTTTGCTATTCGATACGTCGGATCAAGAAGGGGCGCGCTGTGGATGTGATCGTATTGGGCGGAGGGTTGATGGGCACAAGTGCCGCCTTTTTCCTTGCCCGCCGCGGCATCGCTGTCACGCTGCTCGACCCAAATGCCATTGGCGCGGGAGCGACCACGGCGTCGTTCGGCAACATCCGGCGTACCGGCCGGTTTCTGCCACAGCTGCCGCTCGCGCACCGGTCCCGTGCGCTGTGGGGTCAATCCGAAACACTGCTGCACCGTGACGTGGAATTTCGCGCCACCGGACACCTGCGGCTGATTTTCGACGCGGAAAGCCACGCCGACATGCGGCGCTTTGCCGAGGCTGCCGCCCCATGGGGCCTGCCGTTGGAGGTGCTGGACGCCGCCGAGCTGCGCCGCCGCTTTCCCGGGCTGGGGGCCGATGCTATTGGCGCGTCTTACTCTGCGCAGGACGGCTCGGCCAATCCGCGCCTTGTCGCGCCTGCCTTTGCCGATGCCGCCGCGCGGATGGGGGTAACTGTTCTGCCGCATACCAAAGTGCAGTCCATCGCCAGGACCGACACGGGGTTTGCCGTGCAAACCAGCCACGGCCTGCTCGAAAGCGCGATGCTTCTGAACTGCGCCGGTGCGTGGGGCAAAGCGATTGCCGCGCAATTCGGGGAAGACGTACCGCTGACAATGCATGGCCCGCAAATGGGCGTGACCGAACCGCTCCCCCACCGCATCTTGCCGGTTGTCGGCATGTGGTCGCAAGAAAGCGGCGCTTATCTGCGGCAAGTCGAACGCGGCAATGTCGTCTTTGGCGGCGGTGTGCCCCGCAGGCCCGTCGATCCGAAGACAGGCCATGCCAAGGCGAATCCGGCGCTGCTGCCGCAGCAGTTGAAAACCGTTGTCCGCCTGTTGCCCGCCCTGCGCGAAGTCGCGGTCATCCGGCAATGGTCCGGCTGCGAGGGCTATATCTCGGACGACCTGCCTGTCATGGGTGCCTCGGGCACCACGCCGGGTCTGTTTCACGCCTTCGGCTTTTGCGGCCACGGCTTTCAGCTTGGCCCCGGCGTCGGCGATGCGATGGCCGAGTTGATCGCGACAGGCACCTGCGAGACGCCGCTGGCGCCCTTTGACATCAAACGGTTTGCGGCGTGATCTCAGAATTTCGACACCTTGCCCCATTGGGACTGATCGAAGCGGTTCAGCTTGTATTGTGCGGTTTCGGTGATCGGCTGGCGAGTGAGGATCAGATCCGCCACCAAATGCCCCACCCCCGGCCCGATGCCAAAGCCGTGGCCGGACAGGCCAGCGGCCAGCGTCAGACCCGGAATACCGATGTCGGAATCAATCACAGGCACGCCATCCGGGGTGCTGTCGATGTAACCTGCCCAGCTTTGCTGCATCTCGACACCCTTCAGCGCGGGCAGCAGGGCGCGGGCGTGACGCAGGGCCTCGTCCACATGCGCCTTGGACGGGCGCGGATCAAGGATACGGGTGCGCTCCATCGGTGTCTGCTCGTCCAGCGCCCAGATGGCGCGCGTCTCGAACCGAGCTTTCCACGCCTGAAGCCCGCCGGGCGACAGGGATTTCCATCGTTTGGCAAGCATCGGCAGAAAGTGCTTTGCGCCGGTTATCATCCGCATGGTCGGATCGAAGTGGCTGCGCCCGGACACCGCCACGGTATACCCGCCATCATGCCGCCGTGTGACCGAGGCCGCCGCGGTGTGCAGCGCATCGGGCAAACTCCGGGGCACCGGGTTGAGCGACAGGATCGAGCTGCGCACCGAGGCCTGGGGGAAGAAGATGCCAGACTGGTGCAGGAAACTGCCCGCCCAGGCGCCCCCGGACAGCACAACCTGCTGTGTCCTGATCGTGCCGCGCTCGGTGACCACGGCAGACACCGCACCGGCGCTGGTTTCAATCCCGCGCGCGGCGCAGTTTTGTACAACGGTGGCCCCGTGTTTGATGGCGCCGCGCGCGATCAATGGCGCCGCGCGCGACGGATCGGCAATGCCATCGGTCGGCGACCACACGCCGCCAAGCCAGCTTTGTCCCGTGTCGCGCCCGCGTTCGGTGGCCTCTGCGCTGTTCAGCATGCGCGTGTCCACACCTTCGCCGCGCGCAAAGCGGCCCCAGTTGGCCCAGCCGTCAAGTTCAGCCAGATCATTGGACAGATAGAGCAATCCGCACCGGCGAAAGCCCAGGTCGACACCGATGTCTTCGGCCATGTTCTCCCACAACGCGAGGCTCCTGGTCGACAGCGGCAGCTCGCGGGCATCGCGGTTCTGCTGGCGGCACCAGCCCCAGTTGCGGCTGGACTGTTCCGCACCGACACGCCCCTTTTCCAGCAGCACCACGCGCATCCCCGCACGCGACAGCCAATAGGCGGCACTGACACCGACAATGCCGGCCCCGATGACCACGCAATCGGCGTGTTGCGGCAAGGTTTCATGTGTTTCGATGTGCATCAACGGTGCGGGCATGAGGTTCTCCGATTTGTCACCAAGACCTACGCCACCTCGCCCCATCACATGTGCCGGATTTTGCCCCGCAAACAGCATTTCATGTCGAATGCGGTTGACTATAAACAGGCGCTCACGTTCACAGTGGCGGACAAGGCGCTCAGACTCCGAAGGATAGCAGATGACAAGCCGTTATAAGCTGGACCGGATCGACCTGAAGATTCTGGCCGAGCTGCAGCGCAATGGCCGTATTACCAACGTCGAGCTGGCCGATCTGGTCAGCTTGTCTCCGTCGCCCTGTCTGATGCGCGTCAAAAAACTGCAGAAGGCCGGCTACATCGTCGGCTATGCCGCCCAGATTGACGTGGCCAAGCTGGGCGATACGCTGACCGTCTTTACGGAATTCACGCTCAAGAACCACCGCCAGGTGGACTTTGCACGGTTCCAGGAGGCGCTGGAAAAGGTGCCGTCCTGCGTGGAATGCCACCTTGTTTCAGGTGGCTACGACTACCTGGCGAAATTCGTCACCTCGTCGATCGCGGATTATCAAAACGTGATCGAAGCACTGATCGACCGCAGCGTCGGAATCGACAAGTATTTCAGTTTTGTCGTGATGAAGACGCCCTTTGTCAAAACCCAGCTGCCGCTGACCGATCTGTTCGAAGACCGGATCTGACCGCGCAACGGAAGACCACGTTACCGGTCGGAAAATTGCGCGATCAGTTCGGGGTCTTGTTCCAGCGACGCAAGCCAACCGGTGTCCAGCTTGGGGATCGAAGAGATAAGCAGCCGCGAATAGGGATGCGTGGCACGCTCTGACATCTGGCTTGCAGGCAACGCCTCGACGACGACCCCTTTGTGCATCACCAGAACGTCATCGCAAATCGCCTCGACCGTGGACAGGTCGTGGCTGATGAACATGTAGCTCAGGCCAAGCTCGCTTTGCAGCTCCTTCAGCAGCTCAAGGATGGCAGCAGCGACAACCGTGTCGAGCGCCGATGTGATCTCGTCACACAGGATCAGTTCAGGCTCGGCCGCCAGAGCGCGGGCAAGGTTGACACGCTGCTTTTGCCCGCCGGAGAGTTCGCTCGGCAAGCGGTGTCGCATCGTGGCAGGCAGATGGACCATGTCCAGCAATTCGATGACGCGGGCATCGCGCGCCTTGCCGCGCAGACCATGGTAGAAGGTCAACGGACGTCCGATGATATTCGCGATCGAGTGTCCCGGATTCAGCGCGGTATCCGCGAGTTGGAACACAATCTGAGTGTGCCGCAAATCTTCCTTGGACCGGTTTGCAAGATCGGGTTTCAGTTCATGACCATTGACCAGAACGCTGCCACCATAGGGCGGCAAGATGCCGGCAATCGCGCGAGCCAGGGTGGACTTGCCCGAACCGGATTCACCGATCACCCCCAGATTGCGGCCCTGTTCCAACCGGAAATTGACATCCTGCAGGATCTTGATCGAGGGTTCGCCGTTGCGGATGGTGCCATAGCCCGCGTTCAGGTTCAAAACTTCAAGGATCGGTTTCTTGTGCTCCGCCTTCGAGATCGGCTGTGGCGTGCGGCCCGCCGGTTCGAATGCCGCCAGAAGGTCTTTGGTGTAGGCGTTCCGGGGCGCATTCAGGATTTGCTCGGCGGTTCCGACTTCCTGCACTTCGCCGCCGCGCAACACAACGATCCGGTCGGCAATCTGCGCCACGACGGCCAGATCGTGACTGACATAGACCCCTGCGCAGCCCCCTGCGGCCATCGCCGATTTGAAGGCGCGCAGCACCTCGATCTGGGTCGTGACGTCCAGCGCCGTGGTCGGCTCGTCAAAAATGACAAGACGCGGATCACCGATCAGCGCCATCGCCGCAGACAGCCTTTGCAACTGGCCACCCGAAACCTGATGTGGATAGCGCTCGCCAATGGTGTCGGGGTCAGGCAGCGCCAGAGCACGGAACAGGTCGACGGCCTTCTCGCGGGCCTCGGCCTTTGGCATCAGATTGTGAATCGTCGAGATCTCGATCACCTGATCCATGATCCGCTGTGACGGGTTGAACGCCGCCGCTGCCGATTGCGGAACATAGGACACGTCTGTCCCGCGCATCGCCGCGCGCTGGCGATTGGTCATCGCCGTCACGTCGTTGTCACCGATGCGGATCTGACCGCCGTTGATCGAGCAGCCGGGCCGCGTATGACCCATCAGCGACAGCGCAATCGTGGTCTTGCCCGAACCGGATTCCCCGATCAGAGCGAGGATTTCACCCGGTGCGATGTCGAAATCGACGCCCTTGATGATCTCGACCTTGCGGTTGGCGTCGGTGATCGCGCCGATCTTCAGATCGCGGACGCTGACAAGCGGCGTATTGTCTGGTGTCTGGGGCATCATTCGCTCCTGTCACGGATACGGGTTGGCAGGTTGTCGATGAACATGTTCACCGAGATGGTCAGCGAGGCAATGGCAACCGACGGAAACAGAACCGCAGGCGCCCCAAGGCTGAGCCCCTCGATATTCTCGCGCACCAGCGCGCCCCAGTCGGCATTGGGCGGCTGCACACCAAGGCCAAGGAACGACAGCCCCGATAACACCAGCACGATAAACACAAAGCGCAGACCAAGATCGGCCAGAACCGGGCCAAGGATATTGGGGAAAATCTCGCGCAGGATCAGGTAGGGTGTCCCCTCGCCCCGTGCACGGGCGACGGTGACAAAGTCCATGGTGTTGATGTTCACCGCCAGCGCCCGCGCGAAACGGTAGGACCCCGGCATGTAAATTGCCGTCAACGTCAGAACCAGGACAGGGATCGATGAGCCGACAGCCGCAACAACCACCAGACCGAACAGCAACGACGGGATGCCGTTGTAGGCGTCCAGAAACCGCGACAGGATCATGTCGAACCAGCCACCGGCGACGGCGGCGACCATGCCCAGCAACACGCCGATGGTACAGGCCAGCGTCACCGCAGCCAGCGCGATGCCAACGGTATAGCGCGCGCCCATGATGATACGTGAAAAGATATCGCGGCCCAGATAATCGGTGCCCATCCAGAACTCGGATGTGACCGGACCAAAGTAGTCCCAGTCCACGATCTCTCCCGGCGGATAAGGTGCCATGTAAGGGCCCGCAACGGCCACAACGGCCCAGAACAGGATCACGGCCAGACCGATACGGCCCACCCAGTTGAAAGCGAACTTGGGCCCTTCTGGCGTTTCGGGCTTTTCGGCGGCGGTGGTTGTCGCGGAACCAGTCATGATCAACGGAGCCTCGGGTTCGACAGGATTGCAATCAGATCGGCCAGCGTGATCAGCGACAGATAGCTGACGCAAAAGATCATGGCGCAGGACTGGATCAGCGGCAGGTCGCGGGTCGAAACCGCATCGACCATCAGTTTGGCAACACCGGGATAGTTGAAGATCGTCTCGACAATGATCACCCCGCCCACAAGATAGCTCAGCGATAGCGCCACAGCGTTGGCAATCGGCCCCAGCGCATTGGGCAGCGCGTGGCGCAGCACCATGCGCGACCGCGACGCCCCCTTGAGCAGGGCCATCTCGACGTAGGGCGTGTTGATGGTTTCGATCACCGCCGCGCGGGTCATGCGGATCATCTGTGCCGAGACCACCAACGACAAGGAGATGACCGGCATCGCGTAGGCCCGCAGCACGGCGGACCAACTGTCAAGCTCAACGCCATAGCTGAGCGCGGGCAACCATCCCAGCCAGACGGCAAAGATCAGCACCGCCAACGTGGCCACCATGAATTCGGGCACCGACACGACGGAGATCGTCAGCAAGGACACTGCGCGGTCAAAGATAGACCCGCGCCACATCGCCGCGCAGATCCCAAGCGTCAGTGCGATCGGCACCGACACCAGCGTCACGACACCGGCAAGGCGCAGCGAATTGAGAAGCCGCCCACCGATCAGGTCGGCAACCTCCATATTGTTGACATAGGACGTGCCCATATCGCCCCGGGCCAATCCCAGCAGCCAGTGCACAAAGCGCGACAGCGCCGGTTCGTTCAGACCCATCGCATCGCGAAGACCGGCGACGGCTTCGGGCGTGGCCGCCTGACCCAGCAAAATCTCGGCCACATCGCCGGGCAGCATGGCAGTTGCGAAAAACACGGCGAACGACACGACGATCAACGTCAGAAACGCGATGCCAAGCCTTTGCGCGACAAGAATGTATGGCAGGAGAGATCGGGTCAAAGGCACCTCGTATCGATTGGAAAAATGTTTGAAGGGCCGCGCAGTATCTGCGCGACCCAGGTTTGGCGTGCCAGGCGATCAGTCGTTCAGCCAGACGTACTCGGCAAAGGCATAGCCCATCATACCACCCAGCGGGTTGGATTCGAGGCCCCCCAGTTTGGAGGTTACGGCGTCGACGTTGGAAATAAAGGTTGGAATGATCGTGCCTGCTTCGTTGGCAACCATTTCCTGCATGTCCCAATACATCGCTGTCCGCTTCTCTTCATCCAGCGAGCCGCGCGCTTCGATCATCATCTTGTCGAATTTCTCCGACTTGTAGTGACTTTCGTTCCACGGCGCTTGCGATGCGTAGAGCAGCGAGAACAGGATATCCGGTGTCGGTCGCGGGTTGATGTTGCCGAAGTGAACCGGTGACTTCAGCCAGTAGTTCGACCAGTAGCCATCGGACGGCACGCGATCGACCGTCAGGTTCATGCCGATTTGCGAGCCAGCCTGCTGGACCACCGTGGCCATATCCACCGACGATCCGGCCGCATCCGACGCCACCATCGGAATTTCGACCCCCAGAAGACCCGCTTTTTCAAAGTGGTACTTGGCCTTTTCGGGATCGTAGTCACGCGGTGCCAGATTGGGGTTGTGATAGCGGTTGGCAGAGGACACGGGCTGGTCGTTGCCGATTTCCGCCAAGCCGCGCAGAACCGATTTCTGGATCGCCTCACGATTGATCAGCGATTTCATCCCGTCGACAAAATCCATCTGCTCGCCCGGCGCAACGTCCAGACGGATGTTCAGGTTGGTGTAATTGCCGGAGGTCGAGATGTTGGTGCGCACCGCATCGTTGCCCTCGATCATCCGCAAGGAGCGCGGGTTGACCGCCGCCGCAATCTGGATATCGCCGGACAACAAGGCGTTAACCCGCGCATTGTTGTCGGGAATGGCGAAGAATTCAAAGCTGTCAAGATAGGCACCTTGCGCCTTGAAATAGTTGGGGTTTCTGACACCGATCGACCGCACGCCCGGCTCGAAGGTTTCACTAATGAACGCGCCGGTGCCGTTGGCCGTGCTGAAATCGGTGGTGCCATCCGCGACGATCATGAAGTGGTGCAGGGACAGGATTGTCGGAAGGTCGGCGTTGGGCTCGGCCAGAACGATCTTCACGGTCAGCTCGTCGACCTTGCTGATTTCGGTCATCTGCTTGGCCAGCGAATTTGCCTTGGAGCCGACGGCAGGATCGAGGTGACGGTTCATCGAATAAACAACGTCATCCGCTGTCAGCGTCTTGCCGTCGTGGAATTGCACACCGGACTTCAGTTTGATTTCCCAGGTCTGCGCGTCGCTCGAAGCGATGCTGTCAGCCAGTTCCATCTGCACGTCACCGTTGGAATCCAGGAACGTCAGACGGTTGTAGTAGGCGCAGCAGCGGACATAGTCGGTGGACAGTGTCGCCTTGGCCGGGTCGAGCGTATCTGCGGTGGACGACGACCAGCCGGCAGCCTTCAGGTTGCCACCGGTGGTTGGCGTTGCCGCGACGGCGGACGTGGCGTTCATCAGAACCGATCCACCGGCTGCCAGGGTCACACCCGATGCCATCAGCATTTTCAGCAGCTCGCGGCGCGATGCACCACGGCGGATCATCTCTTCGACCGCTGCGTCATCGCGGCCGGTCCAGTTTGTTGGGGTCTTGGTCATTTTGAGCTTCCCTGATGTTGTGAAAATGAGGTCCTAGCGGTCTTGGCGCCGCTTCGGACGGTTCAAGTCATGCACCGAATGCCGCGTCGGCCGCGTCGGCCAACTCGATCAGCGTATGAAAGTGGTAATCCGGTTCGGTGAACGAAACCGGTTCGATCGTGCCGCCATATCCGTCCTGTGCATGACGGCGCTGGATCCATGCATTGGTCATGCCAAGTTCACGCGAAATGCCGATGTCGTGGTGCTGGCTTTGCGCGGTGTGCAGGATGTCACTCTTGGTGCCGCCGTCCATCGCAACGCGATCGAACACGTGATGGAAGAAGGATGGGTCGGGCTTTTCCGTGCCGGTGTCGTCGCAGGTGAAACCGGCCCAGAACGGATTGCCCAGCTTGGCTGCGTATTTGTCAAAGGCCCAACGACGGGCATTCGTCATCGCGATGAGCTTGTATCGCGCCTTCAGCCGCGCCATCGCTTCCACGCTGTCCGCGAAAGGGTCGGCGTCGCCCACCGCATCGACCATGGACTGGCGGTACTCGGGCGTGTCTGGCAGGCCGAACGCGGCGGCGATGCGGCCATAGCACCGTCCCAGATCGTCCGGGAACAGACCCGCGTCCGGTTCGTAGCGGGCATCGCGGTAGACGGCCAGTGCCGCTTCACCGTTCAGATCAATGCCCTCTTTCGCAGCGATATCGGCAAGGCCGCCTTTGATCGCGCCTTCGAAATCAATCAGGGTTCCGACCACATCGAAGCTGATATAACTGAAGGCCGTCAGAGGTTTCAAATCTGTGGTCGTCGCCATCGCTGATGTCCTTTTCGCGAATAGAGAGGCCCCGGGAGCAATGTGCCGTCGTTCCGGCACTGCCTTGCGATCCAACCCGGCGGGTTCATGGGGCGCGGTCCGGAATACGGGCAGTCTATAAGGGACCGGCTTTGATTTTCCTTGGCGTCAGCTTGACCCGAAACAGGGGTCGAGAAACGCCGAATTCATGTCGGGGCACGGCATATTCTACTGTATTCAAGAGAACATCGGCATTTCCCTGTGTTACCCTGTTTTGCACTTAATATCCGCGATCCTGATCCACGCGGCCGGGCAGATCCGCATTTTCCCGGCTGGCGCGCACCACGGCCAGAGCATGACGTGCCCCTTCTGCGTGGTCAGTGTTTGCTGCGATGTGCGGGGTGATCACCACGCGTGGATCGCCCCATGCCCAATGCGTGTCCGGCAACGGTTCGGGGTTGGTCACGTCCAGCATGGCCGAGGTCAGTGCGCCGGTATCCAGCGCCTGTTTCATCGCGTCCATATCCAGCTGCGCGCCGCGCCCCGCGTGCACCAGATGCGCGCCATGCGGCAGTTTGGCGAACAAATCGGCATTCAATATACCACGCGTTTCGTCGGTCAGCGGGAGCAGGCAGATCAGAATGTCCGACAGCGCCAGAAAGTCGTCCAGACCGTCATTCCCGTAGACCACGAAGTCGTCCACGGCTCGGCCCGAGCGGGACCAGCCCACCACATCGAATTCCATCTGCGACAGGGTGCGTGCGGCCAATGTGCCGATGCGGCCCATGCCCATTATCCCAACGCGCGTGCCTCGCGCACGGGGCACGTCGTGGCCAGTCCACTGGCCCGCGTCGGCCTGTTTCAGATACTGCGGCATACCGCGGTGCAACATAAGCGTGGACATGACCACCCAGTCGCGCACCATCTCTTCAATGCCGGGCGCGACGGTTCGCACAAGCGCCACCCCATCAGGCATTCGCGGCATCTGGTCGACACCGGCACCAGAGCCGATCACGACCTTCAGGTTGGGATAACGCTGCAGATCCTTCGGCGGCACCCAGCACATCAAATGCGTGATCTCGGCCGGATCGCTCACCGCGTCCTCTCCCACGACAAGGTGTTCACCCGCCTCCTTGAACATCGGGGCCCAGACGGCCGCCCGCTCGGGTGTCGAGAGGAACAGCAACGCCATCAGCGCAGAACCGCGCGAATTTCGGGATCGTCCAACGTCAGATCCAGTACGGCCCGGGTGCGTTCGACAATCGCATCAATCTCGTCGTCGGTACAGCACAGCGGCGGCGCATAGCCAAAGATGCCCTGCGCGAACGAGCGCACGATCAAACCCTGATCCCATGCGCGGTCGAAGAGCCGCGTTGCCGGTTGTACCTCGGCTGGCAGTGGGGTCTTCTTGTCCTTGTCGGTCACCATCTCGACAGCCGCCAGCATGCCGCGTCCCCGCACGTCACCAACCAGCGGGTGGTCACGCAAGCTCTCCAGACCCGCCATCAGACGCGCACCGGCCTTGATGCCGTTTTCAAACAAGCCGCCTTCGTACAGCGCCAGAACCTCAAGCGCGACGGCCGCCGACACCGGGTGCGCCGAATAGGTAAAGCCGTGGCCAACGGCCTTGGCCCCTGCCCCGTCGGCGATGGTGTCATAGACGTGGTCGGACATGAGCACCGCGCCCATCGGCACATAGCCAGAGGTCAGCCCCTTGGCGCAGGTGATCAGGTCGGGCACGATGCCTTCATCGGCACTGGCAAAGATCGGACCGGTGCGGCCAAAGCCGGTGATCACCTCGTCGGCAATGAACAGAATGCCCAACGCCTTGCAGACATCGCGCATTGCCTTGATCCAGCCCTTGGGCGGAACCAGAACGCCGCCCGATCCCTGGATCGGCTCAACATAGAATGCCGCCACCTTGTCCTCGCCGATCGCGGCCACCTTGGCCCGCAGTTCGGCAACCGATGCGTCGATGACAGTTTGCGGATCGTCGCCCAGTGGGTTGCGATAGAGATAGTGCGACGAAATCTTATGCTGCCAAGCATAGGGTACGCCAAAGCCGTCATGAAAGCCCGGCAATGCCGTCAGGCCCGCACCCATGGTGGTCGACCCGTGATAGCCCTGCTCCACCGAGATGAACTGGTCCCGCTCGGGCTGGCCCTTGGCATGCCAGTAATAGCGGACAAAACGAATTGTGCTGTCGACCGCGTCCGACCCACCAAGGGTGAAGTAGACGTGGTTCAGATCACCGGGGCTGCGCTCGGCCAGCGCGGCTGCCAGACGGATGGGCGCTTCGGACCCCAGATCAAAATAGCCCGTGGCATAGGGCAGCCGGCGCATCTGCTCGGCGGCCGCTTCGACCACGCTTTCGTGGCCGTACCCTGCGTTTACACACCAAAGTCCGGCAAAGCCGTCAATCAGCTGGCGGCCTTCGACGTCGGTAACGGTTGCGCCTTTGGCAGATTTCAGAACGCGCACGCCGCGGGCTTCGTGGCCACGAAACGACGAGACGGGATGAACAAGGTGCTGGCGGTCCAGCTCAACAAGGGAATTGGTCAGCATGTCAGTCTCCGAATGGGTCAGCCCAGTGCCTGCGACACAAAAGCGTAAGTGTTGAAATCCGATGCCTCGGCGGGCCGCGCGCAACAGTGCATGGCGATACCCCCACCGGCAGAGGCAAGGCCAAGTTGCCGGGCATAGACAGCAAGCCCGCCGCCCTCATCCTCGGCCTGTCCGACAAGATCGACGCGCAGGAACCGGCCAGCGCAGCGCACCGACGCTTCAGCCATCAGCGCCCGCGCGGTGGCGGCATCCCTGGCGACAATGGGCCCAATCACCTTGCCGCGACCGAAACCACGCACCACGGCAAAGCCCCCGGCAGCGGTCAGAAGGTCGCCCTCGGCCACGATGGCAGACAGCAGCCCCTCGCGCGACAGTCCCGAGGCCGCCGTATCCATCCGCACCAGACCGGCGATGTCGTTCAGGGTGCCGGTGGTGACAGGCAACTCCGGCGGCGCGGCATTCGCGACGCCCTGATGCTGCAATATCCGGCCTACGGCCTTGAATCCCAGCTTTTCATACAGCGGCAATCCGTCTGCCGTCGCCACAAGCCGCAACTCGCGCGCTTCGCCCAAGGCAATCACCCGCTCCATCAACGCGCGCCCCAAACCCCGGCCCCGCATTGCCGCATCGACGATGATCATGTTCAGCGTCGCAACCGCGCCGAAGCTGGAACAAAGCGCCGTGCCCACGACCCGGCCGTTTGCAAGCGCCACGACGCCTTCGGACACCGAAAGGTTCAGCGCCCAGTCTTCGGCGCGGTGTGGCCAGCCAACCGCTCGCGACAATTCAAGCGCTTCGGCGATGTGGCTTTGCGTGAAGGGTTCAAAGCTGATTTTGTTCCGGGACAGCGCGGTGCTGTCGGGTTTGGTCTGGGTCATGAGGTGGTCCGTCTTGTTCTGCCTGCAGCGTAGTGGCAGAGGGCTGGCAGTTTCGCCCTGTTCTCCCGCGCGGGCAGCAGTTTTGGTGGGATACTCACAGCGTTGCCGCAGGATATGCTGTCGACCGGCATCTCATGCGTCAGCCAGCTTGCGGCCCAACGCCAGGATCATGTCGACCGCGCCCTGCAATTCGTCCTCCGTCAGGTATTCCTCGGGGCGATGGGCGCGGCCAATGTCGCCGGGGCCGCAGATGATCGACGGCACGCCCGCCTGCTGAAACAGTCCTGCCTCGGTCCCGAAACTGACGGCACCCACCGGCGTCTGCCCGGAGATGTCGACCACCAGCCCGGCAAGCGGATGATCCGCGTCCAGCGCCAGCGCCGGATAGCTCGACAACCAGGTTGACCGCACACCGTCCGGGAGCGTCGCCAGAACAGGGGCCAACAAGGACTGTGGATCGACACCCGCGATGGCCCGCGCTTCCATATCGGCCTGTGCGGCTTCGGGGATGATGTTGATCGCCTGCCCGCCATTGATCGTGCCGATCTGCAGACTGGAGTAAGGCGGTGCAAAACGCGGGTCCTGCGGGCCGGTCTCCAACGCCTTTGCCTGCGCCGTGGCTGCCAGCAGGGCGGGCAGCAACGCATGAATGGCGTTCACCCCCAGATCGGGGCGCGAGCTGTGGCCCGCGCGCCCTTGGGACATCAGCCGGAGCGCGGCCTTGCCCTTGTGCGCCAACACCGGCACAAGGCCCGTCGGTTCACCCACGATGCACCCCAAGGGGGCAGCACACAGGTCCGGCAACGCCGCCAGCATGTGCGGCACGCCACGGCACCCGGCCTCTTCGTCATAGGACAAGGCGATGTGGATCGGTGCGGTCAGGGTCATGGCCTTCAATGCGGGAACCGCGCCCAGCACTGCCGCGACGAACCCTTTCATATCACAACAGCCCCGGCCAATCAGGCGACCCGCCTCGCGCCTCATGACAAACGGATCGGCTTCCCACTCGGGTTCTTGCGCGGGGACGACATCCACATGCCCCGACAGGATATATCCCGGCACAGACGCGTCGCCGATGGTCGCGAAAAGATTGTAGCGGTCGCCCTCTGGCCCTTTCAGCAGGCGAAAGGGCACGTCATACGCCTCAAGGTAGTCTGCGATGAACGCCATCAACGCGCCATTGGGTGTACCAACGACACTCGGGAAACCGACAAGACGGTCAAGCAGATCAGCGGGAGAAAGGTTCATTGTCACCAACCTCGCTCAGGACGCGATGACAAAAATCTTGCGCACGGTCTCGATGGTCTTCCACTTGCCCACAAAGCCCGGCTTCATGACAAAGCTGTCACCGGCCGCAAAGGGAAATGTGTCACCACCGTCTTCGGTGATCTCGACCCGACCCGACAGGATATGGCAGAATTCGAAGGTGTCGCCCTTGATCGAAATGGTTGTGCCAGGCGGCGCTTCCCAGACGCCAGTGCGGATCTTGCCCCACTGCGCGGCCTCGGCAAGCGCCATGTCCAGCTCCCATGTCTGGAAGGAGGGCGCACCCTCGATCAGGCGTTCGGGCACGGCTTCATCCTTGCGCGGTGCAAAATCCGGAGTGCTTGGAATCGCGACGATATAGGGCATGGAAAGGCATTCCTTGAAGGGCGCATGGCGCGCGTTTGAGGGCGTTGCACGCAGACTGCCACCGCCCGCGCAGACATCGCGACCAAAGACGCGCGTCCCGCGGCAGGTCGTGCCGCAGGTCGCGCCACATTCGCTATTTCGTGCTTTTAAAACCTCAAACGCGGCAAGCGCTGTGGCGAAATGCGGGTGACTATGAAGCGAACAGAAGCTCGGAGAACGAAATGACCTTTCGCCCCAAATTCATCACCTTTGACTGCCACGGCACCATGATCTTTTTCGACATGGCCGGCGCCGCCCGTGCGCATTACGCCGACACACTCTCGCCGGAAAAGATGGACAAATTCATCGCCGATTTCTCGGCCTACCGGCTGGATGAGGTGCTGGGCGCGTGGAAGCCCTATGCCGATGTCGTCTACAACGCGCTGGAACGCACCTGCAAACGCAATGGCGTGGCCTTTGATCCCGCGGTTGCGGCGGACATCTATACCCGCGTTCCGACCTGGGGTCCGCATGCCGATGTCCCCGCCGGTCTGGCCAAGGTTGCCGACAAGATCCCGCTGGTGGCCCTGACCAACTCGATGAACGAGCAAATCCCTCACAACATCGAAAAACTGGGCGCGCCCATCGCACATGTGTACACCGCCGAAAGCGCCGGGGCCTATAAACCGCAGATGCAGGCGTTTGAATACATGTTCGACATGCTTGGATGCGGCCCCGAGGATGTGCTGCACGTCTCGTCCAGCTTCCGCTATGATCTCATGACCGCCCATGACCTTGGCATCAAGAACAAGGTCTGGGTAAACCGTGGTCACGAGCCTGCAAACCCCTATTACGGCTATACCGAGTTGAAAGATGTCTCCGGGCTTGCCGCCGTCGTCGGCCTGTAAGGGGCCGGAGCACACCATGAAGTACATGTCATACTGGCACGACACCGCGACGCCCTTTGGCAACGCGCAGATCGGCCCCGTGACCGGCCATGTCGATGTGGCCGTGATCGGGGGCGGCTTTACCGGGCTGAATGCCGCGCGCAAACTGGCCCGCGAAGGTGTCGGCGTCGCCCTGTTTGAGGCCGATCACATCGGCGCGGGGGGATCCGGGCGCAATGGTGGCCATCTGAACAATGGCATGGCGCATGGATACGCCGAGGCCAGGGACCACTTCGGCGCCGATCGCGCGCGCGCGCTCTACAAGGCCTACGACCGGTCGATCGACATGATCGAGGATGTTATAGAAGAGGAGAAGATCGTCTGTGACTTCCGCCGCTCGGGCAAGCTGAAACTGGCATCGAAACCGTCGCACGTTGCCGGTCTGCGCGCCGGCTTCGAGGTGCTCAACAGGGATGTCGATCCGGACACGCGCTGGATCGACAAGGCGGATCTTGCACAGGAAATTGGCTCGGACGCCTTTCACGGCGCGATGATCTACGAAAAATCCGCGATGATGCACATGGGGCGCTATGTGAACGGGCTGGCAGAGGCGGCGCACCGCCATGGCGCGTTGATCTGGGAACACGCCCCTGTCATCGCGCGTGCGCGATGCGGCACAGGATGGGAATTGACCACCCCAAAGGGCAAGATCACCGCCGATCGCGTGATCGCGGCCACCGGGGCCTATTCCGGCGCACACGCGAAAAAGCCGCTGGCATACTTCCGGCGGCGCATCATTTCGGTGGGCTCGTTCATCATCGCGACGCGCCCTCTGACCGAGGATGAGATCGCAGCGACCCTGCCCGGCAACCGCACCTGCGTGACCTCCCTGAACATCGGCAACTACTTCCGCCTTTCCCCCGACAATCGGCTGATCTTTGGCGGTCGCGCGCGGTTCTCGGCGGTGTCCGACCAACGGTCCGACGCCAAATCGGGTGAAATCCTGCGCAAGTCGATGGCGGCAATCTTTCCGCACCTGGCAGACATTCAGATCGACTATTGCTGGGGCGGTCTTGTCGGCATGACCAAGGACCGCTTTCCCCGCGCGGGCGAGGCGGACGGAATGATCTACGGCATGGGCTATTCCGGCCACGGCGCGCAAATGTCGACGCTGATCGGTCAGGCGCTGGCGGATATGGCACTGGGACGGCAAGACACTAACCCCCTTGCAGGGCTGGATTGGCCTGCCATTCCGATGCACAGCGGCAAGCCGTGGTTCCTGCCCATGGTGGGGCTTTGGTTCGGATTGAAAGATCGCCTGTCGTGACCGGGCGGGGGCTGCAACGCCCCCGTCGCCGATCGCTCTGACCTATCCCAGCGAATGCGAGGCCAGACCGTACAGCAAGGCACCATCCGTCGCACGGCGAGACAGGCCAATGCGCATTTCTGTCACCGTGTCGAACACACCCAATCCGGCCGCGTTCAGAAATGCCTTGAAATGGTCGCTGTGCTGGGGCGTGTCCAGACGGGCGAAACGGCCCTCGCATTGCTGTAGCAGCGGGGCGCACAATTGCATGGCCATCTGGTCGTGTTCGGCGACAACCGGCCCGATCACCGCCCCTTTGCCAAAGTCGCGCATCATCGCGAAACCGCAGACCGCACCGGCGCGCTCCACCACGACCGCCCCCGTGGACAGCCGCCCCATCGCATCCAGCACGTCGGTTCGCGCGGCCCCGTATGCGTGCCGGTCCAGCGCCTGAACCGCCGCGTGGTCCGATGGCTGCAACGCGCGCAGCGTCAGGCCATGGGCGGGCTCAGGCAGGTGGATCGGACGCACCATCCCCTGTTGTTGCGAGATTGTGGCGACCGTCTCGAAGCCTGCGGATTCATACAGCCAAAATCCTGACTTCGTTGCCGAGAGCCGCAGGTCACGGCCTTCGCAGTCTTTCAGGATGCGCCGCAGCAACCGACGGCCCGCGCCCAGTGCCTGCAGGCGCGGCGTTGTCACCATCATGCCGAGCATCGCAAAATCGGTTCCCATCGTGAAATACATCGCGGACCCGATCGGGCGCCCGATTTCGTCCAGCGCGATGTACCCCTGTCCGAGCGCCAGAAAGGTATCGAGATCACGTGCCTTGTGAGGCCAGAACACCGAGACCGTCAGTTCGTGCAGCAATGGGCGGTCGTCCGGCGTGATGCGCCGGATCGTCGCCTCAAAGGTGTCCAACAACAACCGTTCCTCATCCTCAGGCGTGGAACGGGACATGAACGCCTTGTATCGCGCGGCGCTGGCTGCACTGCTCGCACGCATTTTTGCTAACTGGTCGCTCGCGTCACTGGCATTGGACTGCATCAAACGGTTCCTGAGGCTCAACTCCGAGACACAAACGCCATTACCTGTGCCGGCTCCAGTATTGATCGGAATTGATGGATTATTCTACCGAATCCTCGCTTTGTCTGACACAATCTGCTGCACTGACACGCACGCCTTTCGGACCCGCGCCCAGACGCGCCACAGCCTCCAGATCCTCGGCCATCCGATCGCACAGCCATTGGGCAATTTCGCGCGCCACGGGCCGCATCGGGCCTGGCCGTGTGGACAGCAGCCGGACAACCCGTCCTGTGTCGATCCAGCGCCCCTGCCACGCGGGCACAAGTCGCCCGCTGCGCAGGCTGCCGGCCACCACATTCAACCACCCCAAGACAATGCCAGTGCCATCCGTCGCGGCCTGAATGATCGCGGCGTAGTCGGAAAACACGTGCCAAACGGCTTGGCCGCGCGCCTCTGGACTGGTGCCCAGGACCGGATCCCAAATCGTGCCCGGATGATCTGACAAGTGCAGGAACGTATGACCGGCCCAGCCCCCCTCGGGATCCGGCGCCAATGCCCCGCCATGCGCCGCAAGATATTCGGGGCTGCACACCGGCACGATGACCTCGGGTGCCAAAACTACCGCGTCCGGCGCGGCATCGGTGATCAAGGTGGCAAGATCAACCTCGCCCGCCACCGATGTGCGCGTGCCCGAAACCAGATCAAACCGCAGGACCGCGTGGGGGAACTGTTCGGTCAGGGCCGCCAACCGCGACACCAGCCAATTCGTGACAAAGGCGTTGGAGAGCGACAAAACCAACTCGCTGTCGGATGCCATGCTTTGCGCGCGCAGGGTGTCTATCGCCTCCGCGATACGCCCCAAACCATCGGTGGTGGCACCAAAGAGCAAACGTCCCGCATCCGTCAAATGCGCGCCGCCCGCGCCCCGCACGAACAGCGGCTGGCCAATGTCCTGTTCCAGCTGCGCGATGTTGCGGCTGATCGATGGCTGCGAAATGTTGAAATCCTTGGCTGCCCGCGTGAAGCTGCCGTGCCGCGCGGCGGCTTCGAACACCAGCAGCGATTTTGGAGAGGTGATCAGTCGCGCCAGCTCGGTCATACGCTCAGCGTATAGAGATTTCCTGTTTTTTCAAGCTATCTTGAATTGTCCATACGGTTGATGCTGCTCGCAAACACGCAAGGAGCGCCGCCATGACACCTCCCGCATCCAAAGACCCAC
Organism: Pacificoceanicola niger; assembly: GCF_048553275.1. Lineage (NCBI taxonomy): Bacteria > Pseudomonadati > Pseudomonadota > Alphaproteobacteria > Rhodobacterales > Roseobacteraceae > Pacificoceanicola > Pacificoceanicola niger. The sequence goes on along the minus strand of NZ_JBLZMW010000001.1, from coordinate 237,036 downwards.
TGCTGTCTGCTTTCAAACTGGGCAAGCTGACCCTGCGCAACCGGGTCGTCAGCACCAGCCACGCGTCGATGAATGACAGCATGGCCATGCCCGCAGACCGCTACCAAGCCTATCACGAGGAAAAGGCGCGCGGCGGTCTGGCCATGACGATGATCGGCGGCAGCGCAATGGTGTCGCGCGATTCCAGTTGGGGCGGCGGGCAACTCGACTTCAGCACCGACCGCATTATCCCCTACCTGCAAGAGCTGTCCGCGCGGGTACACACGCACGGTGCCGCCGTGATGAGCCAGATCTCGCATCTCGGACGCCGTGCCAATGCGTTTCACGGCGACTGGTCCGCGGTTATCGCCCCCTCGCCCATCCGCGAGGTACGCAGCCGTGGCTTCCCGCGCGAGATGGACCGTGACGACATCGACCGCGTCATCGACGACTATGCCCGCGCAGCCAGGCGTGCGCAGGAGGGTGGTCTGGATGGTGTGGAGACCCTTTGCGGCGGCCACCTGATCGGACAGTTCATGTCGCCGCTGGCCAATCAGCGCACCGACGCATTCGGCGGTTCGCTGGAAAACCGCGCCCGCTTTGGGCTGATGGTGCATGAAGCCATCCGCGAGGCCGTGGGCCCCGACTTTGCCGTCGGCATCCGCCTCGTGATCGACGAAGGCACGGAAGGCGGCCTGACACCTGATGACGGGATCGCGTTGGCCCGGATGTTCGAACGAGAAGGGCTGCTTGATTTCTTTGACGCGATCTATGGGCGGATGGACAGCGACCTGCTCCTGTCGGAAGACAACATGCCGGGCATGTTCCAAACCGACGCCCCCTACCTGTCGTCTGTCGCGCGGTTTCGCAAGGAAGTGAGCCTGCCGCTGATCCATGCGGGCGGCATTCGCGATACGGCCACCGCCCGCCATGCGATCCGTGAAGGCATTGTCGATCTGGTCGGCATGACCCGCGCGCACCTGACCGACCCGCATCTGGTGCAGCATCTGCTGGCAGGCACCGAAGAACGCATCCGCCCCTGCGTGGGCGCATCCTATTGCCTGTATAAAAAGGCAACCTGCATTCACAACGCCGCCACAGGCAATGAACTGACCATTCCGCATCACGTATCCCCAGCCGACACGCCGGGCCGTGTTGTTGTGGTCGGGGGCGGCGTCGCCGGCATGGAAGCGGCGCGCGTCTGCGCCCTGCGGGGGCACTCGGTCGTGTTGCTGGAAGCGGCGACAGACCTTGGTGGCCAGCTGCTTCTTGCAGCGCGGGCCCCGGAACGCGACAAGCTGATCGGGATCGTGGACTGGCGAATTGCGGAATTGAACCGGCTGGGTGTCGATATTCGAACCAACTGTTACGCCGAGTTGGAAGAGGTCATGGCCGAGGCTCCCGATACCGTATTTGTTGCGACTGGCGGGGTGCCGGACCTCGACGGGTTCGACGGTGCCGATCTGTGCAAATCCACCTGGGATTTCCTCTCGGGTGCGATCCCCCGGGCCGATCATGTGCTGATCCACGACGGAACCGGACGCGCGCCCGCCCCCTCCAGTGCACTGCAGGCCCGAAAAGCTGGCAGCAGGGTGACATTCGCCACCATCGACGGCGTTGTCGGGCAGGAAATGCCATATCAGGACAACACGGGATACCGAAAGCGCTTTGCCGAAGAAGGCGTTGATGTCAGGGCCGATCTGGACCTGATCAAGGTCGAAAGCGCAGGCGCGGGCATCGTCGCGACCTTCGCCAATACGTTCAGCGGTCAAACCGTCACCGTTGAAGCCGATCAGATTGTCGTGGAACGGGGAACAAGCCCGCTGAATGCGCTCTATGCCGACTTGAAATCCAGCCCGCAATTCCTTGGCAAAGCCCATCTGATCGGTGACGCCGTCGCATCGCGCGATGTCCATGCGTCGATCCGGGAGGCCTATGTCACAGCTTTGACGTCATAGGCAATTGCGTTGGAGGGTCGTTCTGCTTTCAGAACGCACTCTCCTGATTTTATAGGGGCGGCCCGACCCCTTGAAGGATTGGCCTCGTGTGTCCCGCATGGCAGTTGGGATGCGATTGGTCTGGTCGGCCTCGAAAGGGTTGTGGATTGCAAGGGGCGCCGGGTGATTGTCTTCCGGCCCCTCCGCCAACGGTTGCTGCCCGTTTGCACACACTCAGTTCGAGGAAAAGGCGGACCGAAAGACCACGCGGGCGTTTGTCAAACATTTGCACCAAGCGGTCCCTTTTCGCATCCGGGCGAACTGGGTTAAAAACGGCCTCAAACCATGTGACGACATCCGCAAAATCTGGTCTCAGGGCAGGATCGACTGTTCATCGCTCCGATCCAACGGATGTGTGACAAGACACCCGCCTGCCCACATGGTTTTGCAGGTCCGGCGCTGCCTCGGGATTCCGGGATGCTGAAATCAAAGGAAGAAATCCAGCCCGAGGTAGCAGCGCCCTGTGCCAGACCCAACAGAGGCCAGGACAGTGACGAAAGGCGCCCGGCGCCCGCAGTCCATGCGCCAGACCCCGACGCTATTGCCCCCGCGTCCAGGGTTCGGCGCCTTTGACATCGACAAAAAGGCTATAGACCGATGTGGTCGCGGTGATGAACATCCGGTGTCCGTCCTGCCCGCCAAAACACAGGTTGGAAACAACCTGCGGCACGCGGATCTTGCCCAGAAGCGTCCCATCCGACGCAAAGCAATGCACCCCGTCTGCCGCCGAGGACCACAGGTTGCCCTCTATATCACAGCGCATGCCATCGGGCAGGCCCGTGTCGATCGTGGCAAACGGACCGACCTCGCGCAGCGTCGCCCCTTCGACCGCGAATTTGCGAATGACCGAGGGAACGGTTTCGTCGTGGCTTGAGCCGCTTTCCGCAATGTAAAGGAATTGCTCATCCGGTGAAAAGCACAGCCCGTTGGGCTGCGCGAAGTCACTGACCACCACGGACAGCGCTCCCTGCGGTGACAGACGATAAACGCACCGCGCCGGTTGCTCCGGATCGCTGCGGTAGCCTTCGAAATTCGAGATGATCCCATAGGTCGGATCGGTGAACCAGACCGCGCCGTCGGCGCTGACCACCACGTCATTGGGCGAGTTCAGCCGCTTGCCCTCAAACCGATCGGCCAGCACCGTCAGGGATCCGTCATGCTCCGTCCGGACCACATCGCGCAGGCCGTGACGACAGCCGATCAGACGCCCCTGACGATCGCGCGTGTTGCCGTTGTTGAACGCGCTTCCGCCGCGATACAGCGACACCCCCTCGCGCTCCGACCAGCGCATGATCCGCTGGCTCGGAATGTCCGAGAAAAGCAGGCAACCGTGATCCCCGAACCAGACCGGCCCTTCGGTCCAGGTGAAGCCCTCCGCGATTGCGTCGAGTGTGGACATGGGGTGGACCAGCGCCGCAAAGCGGTCGTCGTGGATCTCCAGATGCGGCGGCACGGTAATCATGCGCGGGTCCTCCTTGTGCTGGCGGCGATGACGATGGCGATGATGATGGTTCCGGTCAGAACGTTGCGCACGCCCGCCCCCGCGCCATAGCTGTTGAGCATGGAAACCACGAGGAACATGAAGAGCGCCGCGCCCCAGACGCCGGGCACGTTTGAATTGCCCCCGGCGATGGAACTGCCGCCGATGACGACCACGGCAATGGACATGAGCAGGTATTCCTGCCCCATGTTCAGCGCCGCACCGCCGGAAAAACTTGCCAACAGGTAGCCGGCAACGGAGGCGAATACGGCGACACAGACATAGGTGCTGGCCCGGACCATTTCGGTCGGCACCCCGGCCAGCCGCGCAACGCGCAGGTTCTGCCCCGTGGCCAGCAGCCAGCGGCCCCAGACCGAGCGTTCCAGAATGACCCAGACCACGACGGCCAGAAACAGCGCGACCCATGCCACATTCGGCAGCCCGATGAATCGCCCGGTGGCAAAATCGGCCAGCCCCTCGGGCGGCTTGATGCGCAGTCCCCGGTTGGACCAGATGGCAAGCGATTGATAAATCAGCGAGGCGGCGAGCGTCGCAATGATCGGCGGCAACCGCAGCAGGAAGATCAACGCATAATTGGCCAGCCCCGCGCCAAGCCCCACGGCCAGCGCGATGCCCAGGCCAAGAACCGCCGTGCCCGGATCACTGCCCATCGACTTCAGCGCCAGCGTCGCAGAAAGCGTCATGGTGGCGGGAATGGACAAATCGACATTGCCCGGCCCCAGCGTGATCACCAACATCTGCCCAAGCCCGACAATGGCGGCAAAGGCCCCAAAGGATAGCGCCGCATAGGCCAGCTCCCCCCCTCCGCGACCCGAGGTCAGGCCAAGCGTCAAGGCAAAGGCCAGAGCCGCCGCCAGCCAGGACCAGAGCCAGGGTTTGCTCAACGGATTCATGCCTCGGCTCCCTTGCGGCTGAAGATCAGGCGGGCGGTCAGAACGAGGATCAGGATCGCCCCCTGCGCGCCGATCTGCCAATCCGGCGACAAGCGCATGAAGGACAGGAAGGACGCGGCAAGTGTCAGTGTCAGCGCGCCGATCACCGCCCCGGTCGGGCTGACCTTGCCGCCGATGAACTCACCGCCGCCAAGGATCACACCAGCAATCGACAACAACGTGTAGCGCAGCGCGATATTGGCATCCGCCGAGGTCGTCAGCCCGACGAGCGCCATGCCCGCCAGCACACCAAAGAGCCCGGCCAATCCATAGGCCAGCGCCTTGAGCCGGATCACCGGCCAGCCCGCCCGCGCAATCGAGCGTGCGTTCCCACCAACCCCGCGCAGCACCGTGCCAATGCCGGAGCGGATGATCAGCAGATGCGTCACCCCCGCGATGATGATCGCCGCGACAACCGCCATGGGCGCAAAGGGCGGCTTGACCGTCATCAGCGTCCGCAGCCAGCCGGGGCTTTCACCGCCCGGCGAGGGCAGGATGAACAACGCCAACCCGCCCCAGACAAAGGACATACCGAGCGTGACAACGATGGCCGGCAAATCCAGCGCATGGATGACCGCGCCCATCAGGGCATAGGACAAGATCAGCGCCAGCAGGATCAGCAGGCCCAGCATTGGCGTATCATTGAGAAACGTCGCCGTGACACAGGCCACAAGGCTGACAAAGGCGCCAAGCGACAGGTCGATATCGTTGACCATGATAATCATCATCTGGGCAATCGTGGCCAGCGCAATCGGCACCGCGAGGTTGAACAGCAGGTTCAACCCGAAGTAGCTCATGGCGCGCGGCTGCATGTAGAAGGTCGCGACCAGAAGTACGGCCAGCGACACCACCGGCAGGATGATCCTGTGACGGGAAAGGAAATTCATGATGCCTCCTGCATCTCAAAAGAGGCTTCGAGGATCTTTTCCTCGGTGATCGCCGCGCCGGTCAGTTCGGCACTGATCTCGTGATTGCGGAAAACAAAGACCCTGTCGCATTGGCAGACTTCTTCGGTTTCGGTCGAATACCACAGGAAGGTTCGTCCCCGGGCGGCCTCGGCGCGGATCATGGCATAGACATCCTGTTTGGTGCCCACATCCACACCGCGCATCGGATCGTCCATGATCACAACCGGCGCGGGCGAGGCCAGCGCGCGGGCAAACAACACCTTTTGCTGATTGCCGCCCGACAGGGACAGAATCGGATTGCTGACGTCCTCCGTCCGGATGCCGATGCGGGTCTTCCAGTCGGCGGCCACGTCGGCCTCGGCGGCGCGATCCACCAGCCCCCGGCGCGCGCCCTGCTGCAGGATCGAAACGGAGATATTGCGCAGGATCGACCACAGCGGCAGCACCCCGTCACGCGGGCGGTCCCCGGCGACAAAAACCACCTCGGGCGACTTGCGCGCATGCCAGGAAGACGAACGCGAGAGGTAGAGCCGCGCCAGCGCCGCCGCCTGCCCATGCCCGGCAAGGCCGGACAGCCCGACGATCTCGCCCTCGCGTGCGCGCAGCCCCTGATCGGTGTGAATGACCTCGGCGCCGAAACTGCGGGCGCCGGCTTCGGCGCCGGTGCCCTCTGCCGCGACATGGCCCATGGCATCGACAAGGCCGCCCCGCGTAAAGTCGGCGGTGGCGCGTTCGGCCACGACCTTGCCGTCCTTCAGCACAATGATCCGGCTGGCGACGTCAAACACCTCCCCGAGCATATGCGAGATGAAGACCACCGCGCCGCCAGTCGCGCAGAACCGTTTGACATGCGCCAGCAGCTGATCGGCAATGCCCGCATCAAGCGAGGATGTCGGCTCATCGAGGATCACCAGCCGCGCCTCCGTGCCGCGCGGCGCAAAACCGATGGCAATCTCGACCATCTGCCGCTCGGCGATGGACAGGGTGTCGACCTCCGAATCCGGGTCGATTCCGTGACCCGGGAACACCGTATCAAGACTGCTCAGAATTTCCGTCCGCGCCCGCCTGCGCCATCCCGGTCCTTTGAGTGCCGCATGCGAGATGCGCAGGTTTTCCGCCACGGTCAGATTGGGACAGAGCGACAATTCCTGAAACACGGAGCGCACCCCGGCCTCCAGCGCACTGCCGCCGCGTGCAAAGGCGATCGTGCCGGAGGACGGCGCAAGCCCGCCATTGATCAGGTTTACCAGGGTCGACTTGCCCGCGCCATTATGGCCGACCAAGCCGATGCAATCCCCCGGCGCGACAGACAGGCTGACCCCATCGAGCGCGCGGACCGGGCCGAAGTGTTTGGCCGCATCGGTCAACGTCACGATCGGGGCGCTTTCATGATGGGTCATGAAGGCTCCATTCGGAGTAAGAGAAAGGCGGGCCGCCCCGGAAGGCGGCCCATGGACGCATCACTTGGCGTCAGCGATGACCTGCTGGGCGTCGTCCAGCGTATAGGTCACATTGGCCACGGACCCTTCGGGTGTGTTTGCCAGCGCTTCGTCGAGCGTGTCCTGCGTGATCTTCAGGAACGGCACAGTGAGATCCTTCGGGACATCTTCCCCGGCGAGGATCTGCTGTGCAACCCAGAAGGCCAACGAGGCAACACCCGGCGCAATCGACAGCGAAAGCGTCTCATAGCCGTTGGCGTCGCGCTGCTCGGCCCACCATTTCAGCTCATCCTGACGGTTGCCCAGCACGATAAGCGGCGTGTCGCGGCCTGCGGCCTTGAACGCTTGCGCCGCGCCGTAACCATCGCCGCCCTGCGTGACGACACCAACCACATCAGGAAGCGACGGCAGAACACCGGCGACGGCTTTTTGCGCCACGTCCTGTGCCCAATCGCCATGCACCGACCCGACAATCTTGAACTGGTCATGCTCCGCGACGCCCGCGTGAATGCCCTTGGAAATCTCGTCATCGACGAAAACCCCGGCAAGCCCCCGGATTTCCAGCAGATTGCCGCCGTCCGGCAGGCGCGAGGCGATATAATCCACCTCTTCACGCCCCATGGCGGCGAAATCGACCGCGATGCGCCATGCGCAGGGTTCGGTCACGATGCCGTCAAAGCTGACGACGGTCACACCAGCATCGCAGGCTTCCTTGATCGCACCGTTCAGCGCGGTCGGTGACGCCGCATTCAGCACGATCGCATCATAGCCCTGAAGGATCATGTTCTGGATTTGCGCGGCCTGTTCCGTCGCCTGGTTTTCCGACGTGGTATAGGCATCACCGGCCGCCACCACACCATCGGCAACCGCCTTGTCGGCGATCTCTTCCCAGGTCTGCAGCATCGCCTGTCGCCAGGAGTTGCCCGCATAGTTGTTGGATAGTGCAATTCGCTTGTCCGATGTCTCGGACAGGTGAGAGCCGGCCTGCGCCACTCCGGCGGCCATGGCAAGAGTTGCCGCGCCCAGCAGCATCTTCGAAATCGTCATGTTATTCCTCCCTATCGCGCATCGGTCATGCGCTTGCGCCCCGGCCCCTCCCGGACACGGGTCGCAGCAATGATGTGTGCAGAGCGACACCCTGTAAAGGCATCCCCCCGCAGAGATGTTGCGGGTTCCCGCACCTTCTTTGCGGTCTCTGGTGTTCCCTTTCCCCAAAACCCTTGTCACAATTGCGGGAATGCGCAGCGCGCAACGGGAGGAACCCATGACACACGGCCTGACCGCCCCCGCCAAGGGGGACGTCTTCCTGCGCATTTCAGCGCATCTGGCGGAGCGCACGGATATTGCGACCGCGCTGGAGGCGGTCGCCGGAGAGATTGCCGAAGTCATCCCCTTCACCCATGCCGACCTGTGCCTCAACGACCGGCCCGGCTGGCTGTCGAGCTACGAGGTCGGTATTCGCACCCGATGGTCGCGGGCCCGGACGCGGGTTGACGCCTCTCCCATACGCGAGCTGATCACCGGACACTGCGATTTCATGCTTTGCACGGACGCCATGCACGACCCGCGACAGACCTTCGAGGGCGCCTGCTCCGAACCGATCTTCAATCACAAGCTGCGCTCGCGGGTGCATGTGCTGATGAAGGTCATGGGGCAGCCCATCGGCACGCTCAACATCTCGCATTCCACCCCGGGGCTCTATTCCGAAGACACGGTGACACGGGCCCAGCACGTGGCCGATGTGCTCTCTCCCTACTTCCACGCGCTGCACACCGCCGAACAGGCCCAGCGCGCCACCCAGGTCGGACAGGAGGCGCGCGCCCGCGAAGAGGGGCTGCGCCGGGGCGCGCTCGAACTGACCCAGACGCTCGAACAGGAACGCCAACGCATCGGAATGGATCTGCATGACCAGACGCTGGCCGATCTCACGCGGCTGCTGCGGACGGTGACCGGGGATGGCCGCCTTGATCGGGCGGGCTTGGGTCAGCACATTTCCGAGACGATCACCGATCTGCGCCGGATCATCGACACGGCCGTGCCGACCTTGCTGGAGCTGTTCGGCTTTGCCCACGCAGTGCGCGTGCATCTCGAACGGGCCGTCAGAGACCAGACGATCGCCCTAGACGTGCAGGACGACACCGATGGCGCGCCCGACCGGCTGGACCCGACGGTGCGCACGGCGATGTTCCGCATTGCGCAAGAGGCGATCAACAATGCCGCCCGCCATTCCGGGGCAACCCGCATCGGCGTGTATATCGCACCGCACGCGCCACGCGGGCTGACCATGACGATCCGCGACAATGGCAGCGGCATGCCCGACACGCCGGATCGGCACTCCGGGCTGGCCCATATCCGGACGCGGGCGCGGCTGATCTCGGCGGGGCTGGATATCACCAACGACTACGGCTGTGCGCTGAGGGTCACATTGGAGCGGCAGCCATGAGAGTGCTCATCGTCGAAGACGACCAGTTCCACGCCTCCTATCTGCAGGATGTGCTCGCCGAGGCGCTGCCCGAGGTGACCGAGATCCTGCATGCGTCCAACGGCTATGAAGGCGAGGAAGAAGCCCGCCTCGGCGGCATCGACGCGGTGGTCATGGACCTTCAGATGGAACACCGCAACGGGATCGAGGCGGCCCGCACCCTCTGGGCCGAACGCCCGCAAAGCCGCATCCTCTTCTGGTCGAACTATGCCGATGAGGCCTATCTGCGCGGCATCGCCCGGATCGTCCCGGAAGACAGCGCCTATGGCTATGTGCTCAAGACCGCCTCTCCCGCGCGGCTGAAACTCGCCCTGCGGGCGGTGTTGCTCGAAGGGCAGATCATGGTCGACCGCGAAATTCACCGGCTGCAAAAGCGCGGCGCGTCGCCCCGGACCGCGCTCGACGACAGCGAATTCGCGGTTCTGCTGGACCTGGCGCTTGGATTGCAGGACAAGACCATCGCCGAACGCCGCAGCATGTCCCTGCGCACGGTGCAAAACCGCTTGCTGTCGCTCTATGACAAGCTCGGGGTGGAGGGGGATGGCGCGGGTTCGCTGACGCTGAACAAGCGGGTGCGGGCGTTGAACCGGGCGCTCGTGACCCGGACGCTGAATATCGAAACGCTTGAGGCGGCCCAGCGTGATCTCGATGCCTGGCTCAACGGAAACCGCTGATCTGACCGCCGGCGTCGGGATTACAGCGCAGCGATTTTACCGCGGCCTTATCGGCCTCTCCCTGCCCGAGTGACCGACGACCGGGAGCAGCCGGGCAGAATGGCTCTCGGCCCGGCAGAGCACACAACCAAAGCGGTCTTTGCTTGACGACCAAGTGCCATTAATACTTTAGTCAAATCATCTGGCATAGGCGCGCATTATTGACGCTCCTAATTTTTTTTGCCGGATTGGTCGATGCCTTCATGCGCAGCGGCTGTCATTTAATCGACCAATAGATTGGGCCTTTCCATGAACTCTTCGACGACCTCCCGAAAACCTGTTTTCCACGCCGCCTTGCTGGCGCTTCCGCTTGTCACCCTGTCCGCGCCCGTCCTGCACGCGCAAGCCCATGTGGCGACCGGCGATGCCACTGTGCGCAGTCAGCTTTGTGTCGGGACATCCTGCCCGGATGATCCCACCAGCACCTTCCTCAGCGCATCGGCCAGCTCCGTCCGGATCAGCGGAACCAGCACCCGTCTTGACTTCGAGGACACGTCCTCGCCCGGGTTCCCGACCAACGACTGGGCCCTGCTGATCAATGACGCAAGTGCATCCGGGAATGAGTACTTCTCGGTCGCCGACGTAACCAGTGGCAGCAGCCCCTTTCGCATCGACGCAGGCGCACGTGACAATGCGCTCTATGTCGCTACGGACGGAAGGGTGGGTTTCGGCACGACGCTGCCCGAAGCCAGCCTGCACCTTGAAGATGGCAGTTTTGCCGCCCTGCGTTTGCATCGCAACACGTCCGGTGGCGGCAACGATTCCGAATGGACCCTCGGAGCCGGCAATGCTGGATTCAGCATCAAGGACGAAGTGTCCGGTCGCACCCCCTTCATCGTCGAAGCCACCGCCCCGACCTATTCTCTGACCGTCTCCGGAACGACTGGTTTTGTCGGTGTGGGCCGCGACCGTCCGGATTCACCGCTGCATGTCGGACGCAGGGATGGTCAGGCCCGGATCATCGTCGAGAACGACGCCGTCTCTCCTTCCGCCGTGCGCGAGATGTTCGCGATGAAGAACAACGGCGGCTCCTACTTCACGCTCGCCAACACCGCAGCCAGCACCGAATGGTACTTCGTACATGAGAACAATGCGCCGAATCGTTTCTTGATCAACCACTCCGACGGCGGGGTGCAGATGGCGCTGACCCGTACCGGGGATATGACCCTGTCGGGCGAACTTTTTACCGCAGGATCCTGTGCCGCTGGCTGTGACCGTGTGTTTGACGAGGATTATCCGCTGCCGACGATTCCCGAGCAGGCGGCCATGATGCGCGCGCAAAAGCACCTTCCAAACGTCGGCCCGACCGCAGAGGAAGGCCCGTTCAACATCACCGCCATGACCGGCGGCATGCTCAACGAGCTGGAGAAAGCGCATCTCTACATCGCGCAGCTGCACGAAGAGCAGACCGCCATGCAAACCCAGATCGCCGAGTTGAAGGCCATGGTCGCCGAGCTGGCCGAGGCGCGCTGAGGGCGCCATGATTTTGACGGGATAGACAGGCCGACCCGCACGTTACTGTCGGCCCGTCGTTGCGGCGGGTCTTCGCCTTTGCCCAAGCCACACTCCGCATGGTGCCACGATCGACGGTCGACCTTGCATCCGCAATCCCTGCTCAGGCAGGTCCGGGGCCGCACCATTCCCAAACGAGGAAACGGCGCGGCCCCGATAGAAAAAGTGTCGATCCGGTTTGAACACACCTGCGGCGGCTCCCATCCCGCAGTGGGATGAACGCTGCGCGCCAACGCCTACGGCTTGCTGGCCGAGGGCGCCCCCAGCCCCGGTTCTTTGTGGCGACCAGCACGGCCCGGACCACAGTGGCGCGGACGGGCTATCTCGCGCGCTGTGCTTTTACGCGATCGGGCGGGCGGCGCGTATTACGAAGCGTCCTGTTCTACCCGGCGGTTGATCCCGAGCCAGCGTACCAACAACTGGACGGCCCGGCGGCGACCGCCGTCGATCAGGCTGAACAGCGACGGCACAAAGACCAGCGACAACATTGTCGACAGCAGCAGCCCGCCGATCACGGCGATCGCCATGGGCGAGCGGAATTCGCCCCCGGTGCCAAAGGCAAGGGCCGAAGGCACCATACCCGCTGTCATGGCGATGGTCGTCATGATGATCGGGCGCGCCCGCTTGTGACAGGCGTCCAGCATGGCCTCCGACCTGCCCACGCCGCTCGCCATGGCATCAAGCGCGAACTCCACAAGCATGATGGCGTTCTTCGTAACGATCCCCATCAGCATCAGGAACCCGATTATCACAGACAGACCAATCGCATTGTCTGTCAAGTACAGGGCAAAAATCGCCCCCCCGATAGCAAGTGGCAGGGACAGCAGGATTGTCACCGGCGTCACAAAGCTCTCGAACAGCACCACCAGCACCACATAAACCAGCATGATACCGGCAAACATCGCCAGCGCGAACTGACCGAAGATATCCGCCATCACCTTGGCATCGCCGGAGGAGGCAATCTCGGTACCGTCGGGCATGTCGGTCGCCGCTGGCAACGCATAGACCGCCGCCGTTGCCGGGCCAAGCACAGCGCCATTGACAAGGTTCGCCGAGACCGTCGTGCTGAACCGACCATCGACACGGTTGATCGTGCTGGCGCCCGCGGACAGCGAAAACACCGCCACAGCCTCAAGCGGCACCTGCTCGCCGAGGCTGGAGGTCACGCGCAGCCCGCGCATCTTTGACAGATCGTCGCGCACCTCCTCCTTCATCCGGACGATGATCGGAATCTGTCGGTCACCGGAGTTGAACTTGGCCACGTTGGACCCGCTCTCGCCCAGTGTCGCGATCCGAATCGTCGAGGCCAGCGCCGATGCGGACACACCCAGCGCCGCCGCCTGCTCCGGACGTGGGGTGATGCGGATCTCGGGCCGCACCAGCGCCGCATCCGTCTGGGCATCCACCAGCTCCGGCAAGGCTTCGATCTGCTTGGCCAACGCCGACGCCGCGCTTGCCACCGCTTCCTGGCTGTCGCCAAGAATGTTCAACGTGACATCGCGCTGACCGGTCTCCGAAACGATCATCCGCGCATCCGGCACATCGGCAATCGCGGCGGTGATATCGCCTTCGATGGCTTCGAACCCGCGTTTGCGCTCGTCTTTCTGGCCAAAATTCACCGTGATCCGCGCATCCGTTTCGCTGGTCGCGTTGACATAGACGGAGCGCACCTCCGGCACCGTCTTCACCCGGGTCGTGATCGCCTGCGCCGTTTCGCGCATATCCGCGATTTCCACACCGGGCGGCAATTCAACCGTGATGATGCTGCGGCCTGTATCCGCAGCCGGAACGAATTCCGACGGCAGCAGCGTCGCCGAATAGATTGATCCCGCAAAGATCCCCAAACCCGCGACCAACGTGATCAACCGGTTGTGCAGCGTCCAGTTCAGCATCCGCATGTAGTGGCGCATGATAAAGCCGTCATGCTCCGGTTCCGCCGGTCCACCGTCCTTGAGGAAATAGGCCGCCAGCATCGGCGTGATAAGCCGTGCCACCAGAAGCGAAAACAGCACGGCAACGGCCACCGTCAGGCCAAATTGCTCAAAGAACTGCCCGCCGATCCCGGACATGAAGCTCACAGGTGCAAATACTGCCACGATCGTGAAACTGATCGCGATCACCGTCATGCCGATCTCGGATGCCGCCTCTTCGGAGGCCTCATAAGCCGGTTTTCCCATGTGAATGTGCCGCACGATGTTCTCGATCTCCACGATCGCATCGTCGACAAGAATGCCGGTCACCAGCGTGATCGCGAGCAGCGACACAGTGTTCAGCGAAAACCCAAGCATGTTCATCACGATAAACGTCGGGATGATCGACAAGGGCAGCGCCAGCGCCGTGATCAGCGTCGCGCGCCAGTTGCGCAGGAACAAGAACACCACGAAAACCGCAAGGAACGCCCCTTCGTAGAGTGTATCCATTGCCGCGTGGTAGCTGCCCTCGGTATAGATCGTCGCATCGTCGATCAGGGTGAAGGTCGCATCGGGATAGGACTTGGCCAACTCAGCGATCTTTTCCTTCGCCGCGTCCCCCGCGATCAGATCGCTCGCCCCGCTGGCGCGGAATACGCCGATCGACACCACGGGATTACCATCGAGCAGCGCAAAACTCTTGGTCTCCTCGGAGCCGTCTTTGACCCGCCCCAGATCCGCCAGCCGCACAGTCGAGCCAGCCGGGGTCAGGATCTGTGTCTGCGCCAGCGCCTCCAGCGTCGTCGCCGAGCCCAGCGCCCGTATGGCATACTCCTGTCCGGCGAGGCTACCCGAGCCGCCGCCGAGGTTGACGTTGGCCGCGCGTACCTGATTGTTCACATTGGTCGCCGTCAGGCCAAGCGCCAAGAGCCGGTTCGGATCGAGTTCGACCTCGATGGCCCGGTCCGCGCCGCCCTTGCGCTGCACTTCACCCACGCCGTTTGCCGTGCCCACATCGCGGGCCACCACGTCGTCGACGAAATAGCTCAGCTCCTCGATGGTCCGCGTCGGATCCGAGACGGCATAGGTCAGGATCGGCGCACCGATCACGTCGACCCGCGTCACCTGCGGCTCGTTGATGCCATCGGGCAAATCGGCGCGAACGCTGTCCACCGCATCCTTGATGTCGGCCACCGCCGTGGAAATCTCCACACCAAGATCGAAGTTAACCGTGATCGAGGCCAGAGAGTCCGACGCCGTCGCGTTGATTTCGTCAACGCCGGTCACATCCCGGATGGAATCCTCGATCGGTTTGATGATCTGGTTGACGATTTCTGCCGGGGCCGCGCCCGACTGTGAGACGGTCACCGACACGACGGGAATGTCGACGTTCGGCATGTCCGTCACCGGCAGCGACTTGAACCCGAACAACCCCGCGACGCACAGCACGAGGAACAGTGCCACTGGCATGACCGGCGAGCGGATCGCCCATGTCGACATGTTCATTGGTCAGCCCCTTGCGCCGCGGCGCTGGTCTGTTCTTGTGTCTGCGCATCCGGGAAGACAGGCGCCACCCGGTCGCCATCGCCAAAGAAGGTGCCCGCGCGCAACATCACCACATCGCCCGCGTCGAGACCGCTGAGCACCTCGCGCTTTTGCCCGGTCAAAAGCCCGGCCTGAACCGGCACGCGTTGCACCACGCCATCCTCGCCAATACGCAGAACATAGGTTTCCCCGCCATCGCTCAGCACCGCGGAGGCCGGCACCGTCAGTCCTTCGTGACGGTCGATGATCACATTGCCGCTGGCAAACGCGCCACTCGGGATAACACCGGCGTCCAGCACTTCGATTTGAACCGAGCCAAGCCGCGTCGACGGGTTCACCGACGGTGAAACCAGACGCACCCGGCCCTGCGCCGCCCCGACCCCGGCAATCTGCAAATTCACCGGGTCGCCGACGTTGATCTGGCCAAGAGCCGTCTCGATGACCTCGGCCTCCACTTCGATCACCCCGTCGCGCGCCATTCGAAAAAGCGGGTCGCCCCCGGTTCCGGCGATCATCCCAAGGCTGCCGGAACGCTCAAGGATCAACCCGTCCACCGACGCGGTGATCGTGGCATCGTCGAGGTTCGCCTGCGCGATATCCATCGCCGCCTGCGCCCGCTGTGCCGAGGCCTCCGCCACGCCAAGACCGTCCTGTGCAGAGGCCGCCGCCGCCCGGGCCGCCTCTGCGCTGGCCTGCGCCGCATCAAGATCGGCATTCGACAGGTTGCCGCGCTGCGAGAGTTGCTGCGCCCGCTTGAGCTTGGCCTCTTCGTTGACTAGCGTCGCCTTGGCCGAATCAATCTGACTGCGCGCCTGTCCGACGGAGGCGAGCGCGCTGCCCGCTTCGGCCTTGGCCTGCGCCAATTGACCTTCGAGCACCCGCGTCTCCAGCCGCGCCAGAACATCGCCCGCCTTCACCACGTCGCCCGCCTCGGCATTGAGGCTGACGTAGGCATAGCCGCTGATGCGTGGAAAGATCAGCACCTCCTGGCGCGGCGTCGTACTGCCGGAGACCGTCACCTGATCCACCAATTCGGCGGGCGCAGCGCGGGCCACGGTCACATGCGGCAAGAGCACCGCCTCTGTCGATGTTTCCTGCGCGGTCGCAGGCAGGGCAAGGACGGAAATCAACGCGCAGAGCGCGGCAAGTCGGGAAACAGTCATCGCGCAGGGCTCAATCCAATTCGGCGGTTATCGGATAAAGATACGCCGCACAGGCATGCCTTCAACCACTTTGTTCAAAACAAAATGAACAAACGGACTGCAAGAATGCACAGATCAGCAAGAATTCATTTCTTTCCTGCGGTCAGGTCACGCAGACACGACCCCGCCCAATCACTCATCAATTGATAAAAGTCCGCGAAATCCTGCACCCGCTTGCGCGCCGCCTCGTCTTCTATGGCCGCCGCCGTGCCGCGCACCGTCTCGCAGTTGCGCTCCAGCATGGTCTTCACATGCCGCATCAGGTTCAGATACGGATTGTCGGCCAACTGGAAAAAATCCTGCCGCTCGCCGGGCATCCCGACGCGACGAATCAGACCGCGATCCTCCAGCGTCCGCGTTGCAGTGCTCACGCTACCGCGACTCACCTGAAGTTCATCGGCCAGCGCACCGAAAGACACCGGCACGCCATCGAAAATGAGCAGCCCGAGAATGCGCCCGGCAATGCGCGGCAGTTTCTCGGACTGGGTGATCTGCCCGACCGTCTCGATGAACTCTGCCCTGATCCGTGCCTGATCCGCCATGCCGTCCGCTCCGCCGTTCTGGATCACATATGGGCGCAGCATTGCCGATGTCACGAGTTTGTTCAATTCGTTCTGAAACAGGTGAACTCTGCTCAGCCCATCACAGCGCGCCGCAACAGGTTCAATCCCGCCACCAACAGCACAACAAGCGTCGCCTTTCGGAACGCGGTCTGGTCAATCCGGTCCTGCACCAATCCGCCCAGCCACATGCCGATTACCGCAGGCGGCAGCAGCGCCAGCGACAGCCACACCGTGCGCGCATTGAGGATGCCCGACACGATATGCGCCGCAAAGAGCGCCACCGCCCCAAGACCGTAAATCACGCCCTGAATGCGCATCTGCTCGCGCTTTTCTGTGCCAAGTGCCGTGAGATAGGCCACCGTCGGCGGCCCCCAGACACCGGACACACCCCCGATGAACCCGGCAAACGCGCCGACACCCATCTCCAGGCGCGGATTTTCCGCCGCCAACTTCGGCGACCACCCTGACAGTTGCAGCAGGACGAAGCCCACCACCGGAACCCCGATGGCCAGCAGGAAAAGCTGCGTCGGCAGGATCGAAACCAGCATCGAGGAGACCAACAAACAGACCAGCCCCACCAATAGGAACCGCCGGAAGCGCAGCACCGACTGCACCGCCGCCGACGGCCCCTGCCGCAGCGCTTGCATGCCGTTCGTCACCACCGTCGGCAGGATCAAACCGGCGAGCGCGAGCTGTGGCGGCAGAAAACTCGAAAGCCCGGAAACCAGAATCATCGGCATGGCAAAGCCCACCATGCCCTTGACCACACCGGCCAGCAGAGCAATTCCAAGGGCAGCGACCCAAAGGCCGGGCGTGAGGTCAGGCAAAATCATATCCATGACTGCCCATTACAGCGTCATGGCGCAGACCGGAAACAGGAAATCGCCCGGCGGGCACCCGGGACCGTACGGTACGGCCCGGTATTGATGCTAGACTTGGCTTGGCGCGCAAAACCACCCCGCATCGCGGGGTCACGGCACATGGTCGCGCAAGAATTGAACAACTTGTCGCGCCTCACGGTATTTTTGTTGCGCTGCACCTGCAAAATGGCTATCCAGCCCCGGACAGAAGAAAGAGGACGTGAAAATGGCTCATGATGGACAGACCCCGCCGACGGCGGGCACCGTTCTTCCCGACCTGCTTGCCCTGACCGGTGCGGCGATTGCCCCGGTCGATCAGGTGTTCGAAACGGCCCGCACCCGTGTGCGCGATCTGGTCAGCGAGGGCGGGCGCGTCTCGGGCAGCTTGCTCGAAGCGAACCAGACCGTTGCCCATGGCCTTGCCTGGCTCGCCACCTACCTCGAGTCCCTTCGCCAGATGCAGAAATGGGCTGAACGCCAGACCGAAAAGGGCGTGTTTGGTGAAATCGACCAGCTGCTCCTGCAAATCGGCTTTGGCGAATACCTCGCCCAGATCAAGGGCGGTATTCCGATGAACCAGGGCGAGTTCGTGCGCCTTGCGGACCTCGGCCTCGCGCCCGGGGATATCGCCGTGCTCGACACTCCGGACATCGCCAGACTGATGACCGAGGCCAATTCCATCGCCGCCCGCACCCGCCTTGTCGAGCTGATGGAAGAGCAAAGCGCCGAGATCACGGTGGGCAAATCCGGCCTAGACGAAGAACTCGAAATGATCCGCGAGCAATTTCGCCGCTATGCCGTGGACAAGGTCGAGCCCTATGCCCACGAATGGCACCTCAAGGACGAGTTGATCCCGATGGAAGTCGTCAACGAGCTCGCCGAGATGGGCGTTTTCGGTCTGACCATCCCGGAAGAATACGGCGGCTTCGGCCTGTCGAAGGCGTCCATGTGCGTCGTCTCCGAGGAGCTCTCCCGCGCTTACATCGGGGTCGGCTCGCTCGGCACGCGCTCCGAAATCGCTGCGGAACTGATCCTCGCGGGCGGCACCGAGGAGCAAAAGCAAAAGTGGCTCCCGGCTTTCGCAACCGGTGAAAAACTTCCCACCGCCGTCTTTACCGAACCCAACACCGGCTCCGACCTTGGCGCGCTGCGCACGCGAGCTGTGAAGGATGAAAACGGCGACTACAAGGTCACCGGAAACAAGACCTGGATCACCCACGCCGCCCGCACGCACGTCATGACCCTGCTCGCCCGGACCGATCCGGACACCAGCGACTACAAGGGCCTCAGCATGTTCCTCGCTGAGAAAACGCCCGGCACCGACGAGGCCCCCTTCCCCACCGAAGGCATGACCGGCGGTGAGATCGAAGTGCTCGGCTATCGCGGCATGAAGGAATACGAGCTGGGCTTCGACAATTTCCACGTGAAGGGCGAAAACCTGCTCGGCGGCGAGGAAGGCAAGGGCTTCAAACAGCTCATGGAGACCTTCGAAAGCGCCCGCATCCAGACTGCTGCCCGTGCCATCGGCGTGGCGCAATCGGCGCTCGATGTCGGCATGAAATACGCGCAGGACCGCAAGCAGTTCGGCAAGTCGCTCATCGCCTTCCCGCGCGTGTCCGGCAAGCTCGCCATGATGGCCGTCGAGATCATGATCGCCCGCCAGCTCACCTATTTCTCCGCATGGGAAAAGGATCACGGCCGCCGCTGCGATCTGGAGGCTGGCATGGCCAAGCTGCTCGGTGCCCGCGTCGCCTGGGCGGCGGCCGACAACGCGCTGCAGATCCACGGTGGCAATGGGTTTGCGCTGGAATACACGGTTTCCCGGATCCTCTGTGACGCCCGCATTCTCAACATCTTCGAGGGTGCAGGCGAGATTCAAGCGCAGGTGATTGCACGCAGGCTCCTTGGGTGACGATGTCGCGAATGCTCCGGGGGAGCGTTCGCCTCGCCTGAACGGTGAGATCCAGGCGCAAGTGATCGCAAGACGGCTTCTCGGCTGACGGGCGGTGCGGGCGCGCTGGCCCGCAGCTCTCTGAACCAAGAAAAAGCTCAAGGCCCCGCAGCAGTTGACGGGGCCTTTTCCTGCGTGGCGACGTCAGGGCTTTTGCAGATCCGAAGCTTGATCCATCTCAAAGCCGCAGTGTGGAAATCGTGGTCTTGAACGGCAAACACATCTCAGGAGCGCAATATGTTCTACGCCGAAAAACTCACTGAAACCCGCAATAATCTGCGGGTTCTACGCAAGGCAATCCCCGAAACCTTCGGCGGCTTTGTCCAGATGGAGCAGGCCGCGAGTCCTGATGGCGCCCTGTCGCACAAGCAAAAAGAGCTTATCGCGCTGGGGATCGCCGTCGCATTGCGCTGCGAGGATTGCATCAACAGCCACGTTGGGGCCTGCATACGCGCGGGAGCGACTCGGGACGAGGTTGCCGAGGCGCTCGGAACCGCCATCCAGATGTCTGGCGGCCCCGGCCTGATGTACGCGGGCAAGGCGCTCGCCGCCTTTGACGAATTAGCAACCGCGCACTGATCCCGGGCAATGTCCGGCTTCACCGCCGTTTTAAGGGTTAATGCCGGATTGCATTCGCGGATGATTGCGACAGTGGCGCATCTAAGAGGGACATCGACGCGCGCCTGAATGCGCGGGTTGGAAAGATCAAGTATCCTGTATCGATCCTCGTGAACCGGCGGCCGGTTGGTCCAAGCGACGCGGCCATTGTCCAAATTCCCGGGGCACCGCCATACAAAAGGGGCGCGGGCTCCATCAATCAGCGTGCGCCCCTCTGAACACTTGCCGCCAGGTCAGCGGGCGACCTGCGCGTTACCCGCGCAGCGTGCCACCCGTCGCCTTCTGGACCTTTTCGACGATCTTCGCGCCAACGGCCTCGATATCTTTTTCTTTCAGGGTCTTATCGGTCGGCTGCATGCGTACGGTTATCGCAAGGCTCTTCTTGCCATCGCCGAGGGATCCTCCCACGAACTCATCGAACACCCGCACGCTTTCGATCAAAGCCTTGTCCGCCCCCTGAGCGGCATTCACCAGATCCAGCGCCTGCACGGACGTGTCCACAACGAACGCAAAATCCCGCTCCACCGGCTGCAGGTCACTGATTTGCAGCGCCTTGCGCGTGGCGCCCGTTTTGCGCGGCACAGGGATCTCCTCCGGGAAGAGCACGTAGCCCACCGCAGGCCCCTTGACGTCCAGCTCGGCCAGCACCTTGGGATGGATCTCGCCATAGATCCCGAGGACTTTCTTCGGCCCAAGACACAAAACGCCGTGCCTTCCGGGATGCCACCACTCCGGCCCCGTGCGCATCACCTGCATCTTGGCCGGGGCGCCCATGGCCGACAGAATAGCCTCGGCGTCGGCCTTGGCATCGAACAGGTCAACGGGACGCGACGCGCCATGCACATCCTTCGGTCCGGTGTTTCCGACAAGGATCCCAGCCACTTGCATCCCCTGCTCGCCCGGCTCACCACCGGAGAAGGCCGCGCCGACCTCGAAGAGTGCCAGATCATTGAAGCCGCGCGCCTGATTGCGTGCTGCCGCCTGCAGCAGACCCGGCAGCAACGACGGGCGCAGATGGCTCATCTCGCTGCTGATCGGGTTTGCGAGCATGGTCGCGTCGTCGCCGCCGCCGAACAGCGCCGCCGCAGCACGGTCGATGAAGGAATATGTGACGCATTCGTTGTACCCAAGAGCGGCGCTGGTTCTGCGGGCGATCTGCTCCCGCTTCTGGATCGGCGACAGGATCGGGCGCGGCACGCCCGTAGTGATCCGCGGCAGCGGCTTGCCCTGCAGCTTTGTCAACGATGCGACACGCGCAACTTCCTCAACGAGGTCCGCCTCGCCAAGCACATCCGGACGCCAGCTCGGCACATGCGCCATATTGCCTTCCATCCGAAAGCCCAGCGCGGTCAGGGTCTGACGCTGCTCGCTCTCGGGGATCTCCATCCCAACGAGCGAAATGACCCGCTTCGCGTCGAGCTTGTACGACCGGCTTACATCCGGCACCTGCCCCGCGACCACAACATCGGAAACCTCGCCGCCACACAGGTCGAGGATCATCTGGGTCGCATCCTCCATCGCCTGCATGTTGTAGCCCGGATCAATGCCACGCTCATTGCGGTAGCGCGCATCGGAATTGATCTTCAGCGCGCGGCCCGTCGTGGCGATCTGAATGTTGTCCCAGAACGCCGCCTCAAGGAAGACATCGGTCGTCTCCTCGGTGCAGCCCGTCTCCAGGCCGCCCATGATGCCACCGATGGATTCAATGCCTTTCTCGTCGGAAATCACCACCTCCCCGGCGCTGAAGGTATAGATCTTCTCGTCGAGACCAACGAGGGTTTGACCGGCCTCGGCGCGGTGAATGCGCAGATCACCCTGCACCTTTGCCGCGTCGAAGACGTGCAACGGGCGGTTGCGGTCGAAGGTGAAAAAGTTGGTCACGTCCACAAGCTTCGAAATCGGACGCAGCCCGATTGCCCGCAACCGATCCTGCAACCACGCCGGGCTCGGCCCATTCTGCACCCCCCGGATCATCCGGCCGGCAAACACATGGCACCCGCCCTCGCCGGCGGTGTCCGCGTCGATTGTCACCTTGATCGGACAGGGGAACGAGCCGGAAACGCCATGCTCTCTCAGCGGCTTGAGCGTCCCCAACCCACGCGCCGCAAGGTCGCGCGCAACGCCATGGACGCCAAGCGCATCGGGGCGGTTCGGCGTGATGGCGATCTCTATGACCGGATCGACCTTTGCCGGATCATTCTGTGCCAGCCAGTCGATGAAGCGCTGACCCACGTCACCCGACGGCAGCTCGATGATGCCTGTGTGCTCATCCGATAGTTCCAGCTCGCGCTCGGATGCCATCATGCCGTGCGATTCTACGCCCCGGATATTGCCCACGGACAGCGTCACGTTGATCCCCGGCACATAGTCGCCCGGCTTGGCGAGGACCACCGTGATCCCCTCCCGCGCATTCGGCGCGCCGCAAACGATCTGCTTTTCGCCCTCGTCTGTCATCACCCGGCACACACGCAAGCGGTCGGCGTCCGGATGCTGCTCTGCGTGAACAACCTTGGCCAGAGTAAAGGCCTTCAGTTTTTCGGCAGGGTTTTCAACGCCTTCGACCTCCAGTCCAAGGTCAGTCAGCGCCTCGGAGATCTGATCGACCGATGCGCTGGTGTCGAGGTGCTCTTTCAACCAAGAGAGAGTGAACTTCATGCCAAAAATCCCGGGCTCGTGACGTTGGCGCTGTCCATACCGGAACACCCCCGCAGAGAAAAGGCCAAGCCAGCCATCCGGACCGCGGAAAACGCAAACCCTCGGATTGGACCGCGCCGCAGAGCAGGCTGGCGGCGGACGGCCAGGCCCCGGCCAGGCGGCAGAAACTCCATTCGCTCCGGCCTTGGATCATCCGATCAAGGCTCATACCGGTCGGCAAGATCCTCTGCATCACCCATGGCTGCAAGCTTGAGTTCACGGATCAGCTTCAGCGTTGGCTTCATGGCGAAAAAGAACGAGCCGATGACGAACAGCCAGATGGCCGGTGTCTCATAGGCCTTCCAGAAAAACAGGATCGATCCGATCAGAAAGCAAATTGCCGCGGTGAAATCGACCAACGTGTGGGCGATCTCGAAAGCGGCAAAAATACGCCGGGTCTCGGGGGTCTTCTGACGATTTTCGTGGGAAAAGAGGGTCATGCAAAATGTCCTTTCCGTTCCATCTGCCAAGCCGTCGCAGCAGCACACAGGGACCGCATGGTGCGTGTTTGCAGCATCAGCTCCCTTTGTGGTACAGGGCCCAAGGACAGCGCGGAGCCTGGGAACCGTCTTTGCGACCTAATGTTCATGGGTTTATCGCCGCGCGCAGGCGCAGCGAGGTCCGTCACAGAAAAGCTTAGCGGCTGAGACCACCGTGCAAGGTCGGCACATCCAGCGAGGCAAAGCCATAGTGCTTCAGCCACCGCAGATCCGAGTCAAAGAACGCCCTCAGATCCGGAATGCCGTATTTCAGCATCGCGATGCGGTCGATCCCCATGCCAAAGGCAAACCCTTGCCACGCGTCCGGATCGACCCCGGCGGCGCTCAGCACCTTGGGATGCACCATGCCGGAGCCAAGCACTTCGAGCCAGCCGTCCCCTTCACCGATTTTCAGCTGACCTTCTTCCCAAGAGCACTGGATATCCACTTCGGCGGATGGCTCCGTGAAGGGGAAGTGAGAGGCGCGGAAACGGGTCTTGATGCCGTCGATCTCGAAAAAGGCCGCAAAGAACTCCTCCAGCACCCATTTGAGGTTGGCCATGGAGATGTCCTTGTCGATGGCGAGGCCTTCAACCTGATGGAACATCGGGGTGTGGGTCTGGTCGTAATCTGCGCGATACACCCGGCCCGGACAGATGATCCGGCACGGCGCGCCATGCGCCTCCATATGGCGGATCTGCACCGGGGAAGTGTGTGTGCGCAACACGTGCGGCGGACGCTCGTCGCCCTCGGCGCGGTGCATATAGAACGTGTCCATCTCCGCGCGCGCCGGGTGATGGCCGGGAATGTTCAGCGCATCGAAGTTGTACCAGTCGCTGTCGACCTGCGGCCCCTCGGCCACGGCAAAGCCCATGTCGGCAAAGATCGCCGTAACCTCTTCGGTCACCTGGCTGACCGGGTGAATAGTGCCCGTGCGCATGGCCCGCGGCGGCAGGGTGACATCAAGCCACTCGGCCTTAAGCCGCTCGTTCAGCGCCGCATCGCCCAGCGCAGCCTTCTTGGCGGACAGCGCGGCGTTGATTTCATCCTTGAGCGCGTTCAGCGCGGGTCCGGCGACCTGCCGCTCTTCGGGCGACATCTTGCCCAGCTCGCGCATTTTCAGGCTGATCTCGCCCTTCTTGCCCACGGCCGCGAGGCGGAGGGCCTCCAGCCCGGCCTCGTCGGCGGCGTCTCCAATGGCGGAAATATATTTGTCGCGCAGCTCTTGCATCTCACCTCTCCGGACTGGACCCGCAGGGAGTTACCACAGAGCCGCCGGAATGCAAGCCGCGACGGGCGCGGCCTGCCCGGCCTTATCGCGCGTTCCGGCAGGACCGCAGCTGACGCTCGTACACAAGCGCCCGCTCACCCACTTCGGAGGAGACCCGCAGCAGCCAGGACTTGGCGTTGTAGCTGCCCCGGCGATAGCCCGTGCGCCCCTCGTGATAGGCAAGGTAGTGATTGCGCGCATCCGCCAGCGGGATACCAAGCTGATCGCGCGACTGCACCATGTACCAACCCATGAAGTCCGTCGCATCGCGAATATTGTCTCGCCGCGCCCGGCGGTTGCCGGTCTCCCTGAGGTATTCGTCCCATGTGCCGTCCAGCGCCTGGCTATACCCGTAGGCCGAGCTTTGGCGCCCGACGGGAATCACCCCGAGGGTGTATCGCAACGGCGTCCGCGCATCCGGCACGAATTTGCTTTCCTGATAGATGGTCGCCATCTGAACGTGCACCGGCACGCCCCACTTTCGCTCGGTCGCACGGAACGCGGACATATAGCCGCGACGCTGCTCTAGAATCGAACATGCATTGTCGAGATCGCGTGGCGCCGATCCTTTACCGCCGCCCCCACAGGAGGCGGCCAGAAGAACGATCACCAACGCGCGAAGCCACTTGCTCATCTGCCTCTCGCTTTTGTTTTTTGGTCTTTTGTTGGTCTTTTCCTGACAGTCTAGCCGATTGCGGCTGTGGATGAAATGACATTTCCGCGGGTTTGGACCTTCCCTTCGGCGCGAAACTGCCTGTAGGGAAAGGCTTGAAATTCGCAAAATTTGGCTATTTTCTTACAGACTGTTGGTAACCGCTTCACAGAGTGTTTCCGGCGGGATTGTGTCCGAAAGTTGGACTCTTTGCCATTTTTGGAATTAGATGGACTCCGAGAGGTATGTCATGATCCGCGAACGCGCAAAATATCATCTTGGGCAAGTTGTCCGCCACCGCAAGCACCCGTTCCGCGGCGTGGTTTTCGACGTGGATCCGCAGTTTTCCAACACCGAAGAATGGTATCAGGCCATCCCCGAAGAATCGCGCCCGAAAAAGCAGCAGCCGTTCTACCACCTGCTGGCGGAGAACGATCAGAGCTTTTACGTAGCCTATGTGTCCGAACAGAACCTGGTTGCGGATTATTCCGGCGAGCCAGTGGATCACCCGGACGTGCCGGATCTTTTCGGGGCCTTCGAGGACGGCAGCTATGCGCTGCATTTCCAACTGAACTGAGCCAGAACCCGGCGCGGGTGCGGGGCAGAGCCCCCGCCCTACGTCAGCGACGGCAGAAGCGACAGGAACTGCTCGACAGCGTCGTCGGTCATGGACCAGTCACAGACCAACCGGCCAATCGCGATATCGGTGTCGCTCTGCGGCTCCGCATCGTAGATATGATAAACCGCACCCTGCGATTTCAATGCCTTGTGCTGTGCGCCGGTGGCACGAAAGAATACCATATTGGCCTGCGTGTCGTTGACGATCGCAAGTCCTGCCGCCTCAAGGCCGGCACGCATCTTGGCGCCTGCGGCGTTGGCGTGGGCGGCCATGTCCCACCACAGATCGCGCGCAAGATAGGCCTGCATCTGCGCGGAGAGGTAGCGATGTTTCGAATAGAGCTGCGCCGCCCGCTTGCGCCGCAGTTCGAACTCCCAGGCCTTCTTGGGATCGAACAAGACCACGGCCTCAACCCCCATCAGCCCGTTCTTCGTCCCCCCGAACACCGCAACGTCCACGCCGCGCTTCCAGGTCATCTCCGCAGGCGTACAGCCAAGCGCAACGCAGGCGTTCGCCATTCGCGCCCCGTCCAGATGCACCGGCAAATCAAAGCTCTTGGCCACGTCACAGAGCGCCTCGATTTGATCCAGCGAATAGACGTTGCCCTCTTCGGTGACATTGGTGATCGACACCGCGCCGCGCTGAGGACCGTGCACACCGCGCGTCTCTTCCCCGGCGATCGCCGCATGCAGCGCCTCGGGCGTCATCACATCCCCTCCCGGCACCAGCGTCAGCTTGGCACCGCCGGTATAGAACTCCGGCGCATTGCACTCATCCACGTTGATATGGGCCATCGGCGTGCAGAACACCGTATCGAAAGGCTGTACAAGCGTCGAAAGCGCCAACACGTTGCCGGCGGTGCCAAGCCCGACAAAATAGACCGCCGCGTCCGGCGCCTCGAACAGCGCCCGGATCTGTTGCGTGACCTCGGCGGTCAGCGGATCGTTCCCATAGCCCATGGCATAGCCGTCATTGGCCCGCGCCAGCGCCTCGATGACAGTCGGATGCACTGGCCCGCCGTTGTCGGATGCGAAATTCATGGCGTGTCTCCCAAGGGTTCTTCGATGATGTGGTCGTCCCAGTCCTCGTCCGAGACCTCGAACTCTGCGACTGTACGATGCTGCATGGAAACGCCCGCCGCGTGAACGCTCTCGGGCGTACCGGTCAGCAGCGGGTGCCAGTGCGGCAGGCTCCTGCCCTGGTACAGGCGTTTGTAGGCGCAGGTCTCGGGCATCCAGTAAGCGTGCTGATCAATGTTCGACGGCTTCATCACGATGCATTCCGGTACGAACTGATGGCGAATCGAATAATGTGCACAGCGGCAGGTCGTGTCGTCGAACAAACGGCAGGCGACACGGGTCAGCGCAACCTCGCCGGTGTCTTCATCTTCCAGCTTGTTGAGGCAGCATTTGCCACAGCCGTCACACAGCGCCTCCCACTCCTGCGGATTCATATCCGTGAGTTTCTTGCGCTCCCAGAAACGCGGAGACAGCCCCTTGCGGTCGATGGGATCGTCGCGCTCGGTCATAGCGCACTCAGAATCTCGCGCGCCTTGGCGCAATCCGCGTCCATCTGCGCGATCAGCGTCTCAAGGTTGTCAAACTTCAGTTCCGGTCGCAGATAGTCCACGAGCCCGACGGACAGTGTCGCCCCGTAGAGATCGCCCGTGAAATCAAAGAGGAAGGTTTCGATATTGGGAAACTGCCCATCGAACATCGGCCGCACTCCGACAGAGGCCGCACCGAAATACTGCCCCTTGTGCCGCCCGTCCATCACCTCGACCAACACGGCATAGACACCGAATGCTGGCCGGTGCAGCCCGTCGATGCTCATGTTCGCGGTGGGATAGCCCAGCACGCGGCCGCGCTGCTCTCCGCCGATCACTTCGCCCTCGATCCGGTGCCAATGACCAAGCCCCGCAGCCGCATCGCGCGGACGCCCCTCGCTGAGTGCCGCGCGAATCCCGGTTGAGGAAATTTCCTGCCCGCCGGTCTCCAGAAGCTCGGCAACGGTCACGCCAAAACCCATTTCCTCGCCAAAGCCCTTGAGGTCGGACACCGTCCCGGCACGCCCCTTGCCAAAACAGAAATCCGAGCCGATCACCACATGAGTCAGACCCAGCCCGTCACAGATCACCCGCTGTGCAAAGTCGCGCGGCGTCAGGGAGGCAAGCGCCGTGTTGAAATTCAACTGATAAAGCCGCTCCACCCCAAGCTTCTCAAGCCGGGAGGCGCGCGCCTCGGCGCTCATAAGACGAAAGGGCGGCGCATCAGGCGCGAAATACTCACGCGGATGCGGCTCAAAAGTCAGCACACCCAAACGGGCCTCGGGCGCGGCGTTGCGCGCGAGGTCAATCACCGCCTGATGACCAAGGTGCACCCCGTCGAAGTTGCCGATGGCCACGCTGGCGCCGCGATCTTCGGGGCGGACGTACTGATAATCTCGAATAATCCTCATGGGGTTCGGGTTAGCCCGGCTGAGAGAAAGGCGCAAGCGCCGCCGCGATCCGTGCAATGCCCTCTTCGATGCGCTCAGACGGGATCGAACTATACCCAAGGCGGTAGTAATGGCGTGGCGGCGCATCGCCGTCAAAGAAAGGGGTTCCCGGCTCGATCAGCACACTGTGCTTGCGCAAGTCCGCGGCGAGAGTGCGGCTGTCCACACCCTCCGGCGCCACCATCCAGATGCTGGATCCGCCATGCGCGCCCTTGCCCGCGATCTCCAGCCCATGGGCGGCAATCGCCTGCTCCATGACCTTGCGCCGCTCCCCCAGCGCGCGCCCCATGCGGCGGATCTGGGCATCGTAATGACCAAGGCTCAGATAGTAGGCAGCGGTACGCTGGATGTGTCCGGGCGGGTGGCGCAGGGTGCTGGCCCGAAGCGCCCGCGCCTCCCGGATGAACGGCGCGGAACCAACGAGATATCCAAGGCGCAGCCCCGGAAACAGCGATTTGGAGAAGCTGCCGACATAGATCACCCGCCCCTCCTGATCGAGGCTCTTGAGGGCGGGGCTTGGGGGTTTGAGAAAGGACATCTCGAACTCGTAATCATCCTCGACGATGAGCGCATCAAGCTCCGATGCCTTGGCAAGCATGGCCTCCCGTCGTCTCAGCGGCAATGTCGCGGAGGTCGGGCACTGGTGGCTCGGCGTGGTAAAGATGACCTGCGTGTCCTGCGGGATCGCCGCCGGCGGCAGCCCCTCCTGATCGACATCGACCGCACTGACCTGTGCGCCGCACTGTCGCAAGATTTCGCGCATCGCCGGATAGCAGGGGTTCTCGATCGCCACCCGCCGCCCCCGCGCAGCGAGGATCTGCGCCGAGATCCAGAGGGCATTCTGCGCACCAAGGGTAATCAGGATTTCCTCGGGTCCCGCCTGAATGCCCCGGCGCGGCAGGGTGTGCCGCGCGATGAAGCTGACAAGCTCCGGATCGTCCATGTCGAACTGATCCTGCGTCAGCGCCATGAAGTCCCGCGCGCCGAGGGCCTGCGTCGCGCAAAGCCGCCAGTTTGCGTGATCAAAAAGCTTCGGATCGGCCTGCCCGTAGATGAACGGAAACCGGAAACTCGCCCAATCCTGAGGCTTGTCCATACCAAGGCGCGGACCATTGGAAAACCGCTGCGCAATTGCGCGGGTCCAGTCAACCGTGTCACGCCGTGGCGCGAGTGGCCCGAAATCCGGTGGCTGTGGAGCGTTGTCGCTTACGAAGTACCCCGAGCGCCCGCGCGAAGTCAGGTAATCATTGGCCAGCAGTTCCGTGTACGCCAGCGTCACGGTGATCCGGCTTACGCCCAGATGCTGCGCAAGCCCACGAGAAGACGGCAGTTTTTCGCCCGGACGGAAGCGTCCGGACAGGATGCCCTCGGCGACCATCTGCTGAATGCGCGCCTGAAGCGTGCCTTGGGCGTTGGGACGGAGGCGGAATGTTTCGACGGGAATGGCCATGACCGGCAGCGTAGACTGGGCTTATGTTCGGCGCAATCTGGACCGATCCGCGCAGTGCTCAGTCGTGGGTCCGCTCGCCGAAGATGGCAGAGCCCACGCGGATATGCGTCGCCCCGAAGGCGATGGCCTGCTCGAAATCACTGCTCATCCCCATCGAGAGGCTCGCCAGACCGTTGCGCTCTGCGATCTTGCCAAGAAGAGCAAAATGCAGCGACGGGGTCTCTTCCACGGGCGGGATGCACATCAGCCCCTTGATCGGCAGGTCGAGCGCGCGGCAGTCCTTGATGAATGCGTCGGCCTCGGCCGGGGTGACGCCCGCCTTTTGCGGCTCTTCGCCGGTATTCACCTGCACAAAAAGCTCCGGACACTCGCCCAGCTCCTGCGCCAGACGCGCGATGGTTTTCGCCAGCTTTGGCCGGTCCACGGTGTGGATCGCGTCGAAAAGCTCCATGGCCTGTCGGGTCTTGTTGCTCTGCAGCGGGCCGATGAGGTGAACGTGGATGTCGTCGAACTGCGTCTTGAAGTCCGGCCACTTGCCCGCCGCTTCCTGCACCTTGTTCTCGCCAAACAGGCGATGGCCCGCGTTCAGCACCGCCTCCACGCGCGCGTTCGGCTGCACCTTGCTTACGGCAATCAGCTGCACATCGGCGCGGGCGCGGCCGGCTTCGATGCAGGCCTGTTCGATACGGGTTTCAATCTCGGTCAGTCCCAAGGGTCATCTCCCCATGCGGTCAGGAATGGTTGCAGGTCTTTTTCATATTTTCGCCACGCCTCGCGCCGTCCTGCGTGAATCGGCTGTCGCACCTGAGCCAGGCTCAGCGTCTGAACCGCGCCTTTCGCGAGGTGGAAGTCGAGGCATTGCGGCTCCCACTCCAACCCCGCCGCGGCGATCAACGCACGAGCCTGTGGCTCCGGATCAGAGACCAGGGCCTCATAGCGCACCTCGTGCAATACGCCGGGAAGCCGCGTTTTCCAATATTGGACGGTCCGACGGAAGCGTTTGATTTCATGCGCGACCTCCGCGAGATCGCTGGCGTAGCGGTGGGTGCCGAGCGCGAAGAAATTGCGATAGATCGACAGCGCGATATCACGCGGGTCGCGGTGGACCACGATAATCCGCGCGCCGGGCATGGCGCGGTGGATCAGGCCAAAAATCATGTAACTCTGGATCGCCTTGTCGGTGATCACGCCGGTGTTTGCGCCGCTGTCCCGGCACGCAAGGCGCAGGTAATGCGCGGCGTAGTCCTGCAGGGTTTCGGTCGAGGCATCGGCAATCGGGCGCATGGCTTCGGCAGCCCCAAACCGGGCGTAGGCCTGTTTGAGTGCATGAACCATCTCGCCGCCCGCGCGCGCCTGGCTGTGCGCGGCAATGATCTGTTCGACAAGCGTCGTGCCAGAGCGGGGCATGCCGGTGACAAAGACCGGACGCGGATCGAGCGGCGCGCCCTGCGGCGTCAGATCCCCCTCCTGCGCTTTCAACACAGCGGCGATTTCGCGGTCCTTCGCCTTGGGATCGACAGGCGCGAGCCGGAGCTGCGCGGCATTGGCGCGGGTGAGAAACGGGAAGACCTTGTCTGTCTCGCCCTGCTCTTCCATCGCCTTGGCCAGGGCAAAGCCAAGATGCATCCGCCCGGCGTCATTCAGACGCGGATTGTTCCACAGCTTGATCATCTGGCGCACCAGCGGATCGCCCTTTTTCGCCTTCGTGGCCCCCATGTGAATGCGGTACAATTCCGCCTGGTTCGGATGGCGCTTGAGCAGCTTGCGCAGAATGTCGCCCGCCTCGTCAAACTGGCCGAGAGCCTGAAGGAACCGTGCCTTGTCGGCCTTGGGACCAATGGCTTTCGGATCCTGCGCGATCATATGATCATAGGCTGCGAGCGCGCGCTCGGTCTGCCCTGTGCGTTCGAACCGGCTTGCGGCCGCTTGCCAGAGCTTGAGCGCCTGTGGTGCCAGCCTCAAGGCCGCGTCGGTATGGAACAGGAATCCCGGAAGATCGCCATCCTCGAATGCGATGGTCGACAGGAAGGCATGAGCCGGGGCGTGGTCCGGATCTGCCGCGACGATCCGTTCAAAGGCATCACGCGCCTTGGCGGATTGCCCGGATGCCTGCAGGCTCTGCGCCTGGGCAAAAAGAGCGGCTATGTCCTCAGGGGTGACGGGCTGCATGACAGGTCCTTTCCGACGTCCCTTTTGCACAAAAGAAAAGAGCGGGCGCAAGCCCGCTCTTCCCTTAGCCAACTGGCTGAAAGGGACTTAGAAGTCCATTTTCAGACCCAGGGAGAAGGTGTCTGCGTCTGCGGTCGCGCCGCCGACGGACACTTCGGAGTAGCCGTAGCCGAACTGTGCTTCGAGACCGCCACCCAGATCGTAGTCAACTGCGAGGCCGTAGCCTTTGGACTCTGCGTTGCCCGCGAAGTCGTACTTACCGTAGTTGAAGCCGATGGTCAGGGCGTTCATGGTGTAGCCCAGGCCGATTGCGGCGTGCGTGTAGTCAACAGCAACGTCGCTCTGGAAGTCAGAGTAGTTCACGCGGGCCTGGATGCCGTTGTTGAACGTGGTGTCGAGGCTGATACCCCAGATGGAGCTGTCGAGGCCTGCACCGAAGTCAACGGTCTGGTAACCGAGGCCAACGCCGAGGTCGAGACCGGCGAGGTCAGCGGAGTAACGGAAACCAATACCCCAAACCGGGTCAAAGGTGCCGGTGTCGTCGATTTCAGCCGACAGATACGCGGTGAAGCTGTTGAAGCTGTACTCGAACTGAGCGATCTGACCGTCGTAGGTGCCGTCGAGGCCGGCGTTGCCGGAGAAACCGGTGTGGATGGTTTCGGAGTCGTCGATGGAACCACCGATGTTGACTTCCTGCATGGCTGCGTCGAACGCACCGTCAACGTCGCCCATGGAGAGCTTGGCGTTGCCGTAGGAAACGAAGATCACTTCGCCGCCCTGGGTGGTGTTGCCGAACGCGCCGGAAGCGCCCATTGCGGTACCGGCGGTGCCGGCGATGCAGGACTGGATGTAGTCGTCGCCAACGCCGATGATGCCGCCGCCGTTCAGGTCAACGCCTGCGGTTGCGGTGGTGCAGACCGTGGGCGTACCGGACATGCCGGAGCCGTCGGATTCGTCGAGGTCGATGTTGGCACCGAAGGTCAGACCGTTGTCTGCTTCACCGGACATGGTGAAGGTGACGTCGATGTCGGTGTGGAACTGTGTGTTGTCGCCGTAGCGGGAACCGCCAAGGACACCCATTTCGGCCCAGCCGGTCAGAGCGATCTCTGCCGATGCTGCGCCCGCGGTAGCAACCAATGCGGTGGTCGCGAACAGAATCTTTTTCATTGTTTCCCTCATGTGTTCAAAGGCACGTACCAAACCGGGTTGCCCGGCGTTGATGTGATGTTCTATGCGCCCTGAGACCCGCTCTTTGCAAGCGATCCAAAAATCATCCCGGCAACAAGCAGATCAGTGATGCGCAATTGCCACAAGAGATTTCCCCACCCCGGAAATGCGGCCCGTCGTGCGCAGAAATCCGCCAATATCAACGGGTGGGCGCGATATGGCGGCATTCAGCCCCTTGCACTTTTCGGCGGGCCTTCGCAATCGCGCGCAGGCGAATCCATTTATACTGGCCTGCAGAGGCGGCGCACCACGCTCTACCGGCATTGACGGCTTGCCGCCTAGGCGCGCCGCGAGTATTCAGGGAAAAACCGGGAATTCGGCAGGAGGCTGCAAATGAATATTAAACGTCTGGCACTTGGCATTGGGCTCGCGACGGCACTGTTGGTCCAGTCCGGGTGTAGCGTTTTCGGCAATCGGCCTGTGCAGCCGGTCGAATCCGCCGACCCCGATGAAGTGAATGATCAATATGTCTACGGTGACCGCGGCCGCCCGCGCAGCACCATCTGGGACATTTTCCGCGCCCGTCCGGATCAGGGGCAGCTTGGCCAGGTGAACAAGTACATCTGGAATGCCTCGCTTGAGACGCTTGACTTCCTGCCGGTGCAATCCGTGGACCCGTTTACCGGCGTGATCATCACCGGCTTTGGCACGCCGCCGGGCGGCGGCCGCGCCTATCGCGCGACGATCTACGTCAACGACCCGGCGCTTGATGCGCGGTCTCTGAACGTGGCGCTGATGACGCGCAACGGTCCGGCCGCCGCCGAGACGGTCCGCGCCATCGAGGATGCCATCCTCACCCGCGCCCGTCAGCTGCGCGCGCAGGACAGCAGGTTGTAAGAGACAGCCGGAATTGTCGCGACAGTCCGTAGGGCGGGGTTATTACCCCGCCTTTTTCTTGGTCAGTCGCGCACCGCGCGCGGCTCCAATCCCGCAAGCTGCTCGACCCAGTCCAGATGCTGCGGCAGGCAGATGGTCTTCAGGTCGTAGTTTTCTCGAACGAAAGCCCGGGCCCCCAGGCCCAGCCGTTCGCGAGTCTGCGGATCATCAAGCAGCGCGCAGAGTCGCTCGACCAGCGCCTCTCGGTCGAAGAAATCGACCATTTGGCCGGTCTCCCCCTCTGTCAACACTTCGCGCACCGGCGCCGTTCCCGACGCGAGAATCGCGCATTGCGCGCTCATCGCCTCCAGCAGCGACCATGACAGCACGAACGGATAGGTCAGGTAGACATGCACGGTGCTGACCTGCAGCATCGACAGATACACCGCATAGGGCACACGTCCGAGGAAATGCACCCTGTTCCAGTCCTCCGCCGGGATGCGGTCCTGAACTTCGTCGATGAAGATCTGCTTCCAGCTCTGCCCCTTCGGCGGCTTCGAGCCATAACTCACCTCATCCCCGCCGATCAGCACCACATGGGCATTCGGTCGCTGGCGCAGGATGTCCGGCAGCGCCCGCATGAAGACGTGATAGCCCCTGTATGGTTCCAGATTACGGTTGATGAAGGTGATCACCTCGTCCTGTCGGCTCAATGTCACGGTATCGCGCACCATCAGGCGCGCATCCGCGTCGGGAACGACAAGGTCCGTATCCACCCCGTCATGTGCCACGGTAATCCGGTCCTGCCATTCCGTCGGAAAGCTTCCGGCCTGAAAGCGCGTAGGCGAGATGCCCGCGTCCATGATCTCTTCATGCAGGCGGTTGTTCAGGTTCTTCATGCGAATCCGCAGGGCATCCGCCTCCGGGTTCCGGGTCGGGAACTCGGGATCGAAATTCATGAAGGGCGTCGTGGTCAGGTGATAAAGTTCGCAATAAAGCCCCAACCGCGCCTGCGGCCAGACATCCTTGAGAAACATCGACTCGCCCCAGCCATGGTGCGCGCAGATCACATCCGGCTCGAATCCCTGTCCCTTCAACCCCATGGCGCCGCGATAGCAGGAGGTGGCGCGCAGCAGCTTGGTTTCGAAATCCGTCAGCCACGGGTGGATGCCCTGCGTGCTGTTGCCCTTTACCGCATAAGGAATGATCCGCACACCCTTCCACGTCTGCGCTTCCTTGACCTTGCAGGTCAGCGC
This sequence comes from Pacificoceanicola niger, assembly GCF_048553275.1. Taxonomy (NCBI): domain Bacteria; kingdom Pseudomonadati; phylum Pseudomonadota; class Alphaproteobacteria; order Rhodobacterales; family Roseobacteraceae; genus Pacificoceanicola; species Pacificoceanicola niger. The sequence continues at coordinate 201,796 of NZ_JBLZMW010000001.1, read as the reverse complement.
CACAACCTCGTGCCCCTGCGCCGCAAGAGCCGGGGCGAGGTGTTTGTACTGCCCTGGAAAGTTCTGATGAATCAGCAGGATTTTCATGGATGCACGGCCTCGGACATTTTTGTCATTCTTGCCACGGGTGCCCGGGTTTGGCCAATACGGATTGGCTTTGGCCGCGACCTGGACTTGCGCCAGTCCTGCCGGCGCGATTGTCTGACCCCCGATCCAGATGAAGGGATGCCCGCATGCAGCTGATCATTCATGCCGGATTTCACAAAACCGGCACCTCGACGGTGCAGGCGACGCTGCTCAAGAATCGCGAGGCCCTGTCGGACCACGTGACGATTTTCCTGCGCGACGACATCCTGCCGATGGTGAAAGCCGCACGACGCTTTTCGATCCGGCGCGATTCGGCGAGTTTGGACCTGTTTTCGTCCTCTTGCGCCGCGTGGCTGTCAAATCTGGAGGAGCGTTCGACACCCATGATCATCGCAACCGAGGATATCGCCGGAGCCATGCCCGGGCGAGCCGGGGTTGCTGATTACAGTGCGTTGCCCATCGTGATGGGCGCGTTTGAGACCGCCGCGCGAAAACGGTTTGGCGATGTTCTGGATCTGACGATCTACCTTTCGACCCGTGCCCCGGATCACTGGATTGAAAGCCTGTGGTGGCAACACCTGCGCAGCACCCGGTTTGCGACCTCTCTGGAAGAATATCGGGACGAGGCCGCCCGCGCGGCGATGCTGCCGAACAGTGTCGCAGCGGTGAGGGACAGTTTGCGGACAGGACGCGTTGTCACCCACGCTCTGGAGGATTTGAAGACCATGCCGGAGGGCTTGATGTCTCCGATCTATCAGCTTCTGGACCTGCCTGCCTCAAAGCGCGTTCTTCCGCTAAAGGCCATGAACCAGCGTCCCGATCTCGGTCTGGAGCCGGTTTTCCTTGCCCTCAACCGCAGTGGGCTTCCCGATGACCTCGTCTCGCAAACCAAACGCAAGTTGCTGCGGGCCGTGCGGCAGCGGTCCGAATAAAGCCACCCAAGGCGGCCCGGCACTGGACGACTCTCGCGCAAAACCCTATCAGACCGGGCAAACCTGCCCGTCAGAGGATTTCCGCATGTCCCGTTACGACCCCGCATCGATCGAGCCGAAATGGCAAGCCGCCTGGGAAGAGGCCGAGACCTTCAAGGCCACCCGCACCGAGGACAAGCCCAAGTACTACGTGCTGGAGATGTTCCCCTACCCGTCCGGGCGCATCCACATCGGCCACGTGCGCAATTACACCATGGGCGACGTGATCGCGCGCTACAAGCTCGCCACCGGGCACAACGTGCTGCACCCCATGGGCTTCGACGCCTTTGGCATGCCGGCAGAGAACGCCGCGATGGCCTCCGGCGGGCATCCGAAAACATGGACCTACGACAACATCGACACGATGGTCAGCCAGATGAAGCCTCTGGGCTTTGGGCTCGATTGGTCGCGCATGTTTGCCACCTGTGATCCGGAGTACTACGGCCAGCAGCAGGCACTGTTCATCGACTTCCTCGAAGAGGGGTTGGTCTATCGCAAGAACGCCGTGGTCAACTGGGATCCGGTGGACATGACGGTGCTGGCCAACGAGCAGGTCATCGACGGCTGCGGCTGGCGCTCCGGCGCGCCGGTGGAGCGCAAGGAACTGACGCAGTGGTTCTTCAAGATCTCCGACATGAGCGGAGAGCTTCTTGACGCGCTCGACACGCTCGACGACTGGCCCGCCAAGGTGCGGCTGATGCAGGAGAACTGGATCGGGCGCTCGCGCGGACTTCAGTTTGCCTTCAGCACCGTCGACGCGCCGGAAGGGTTCGACAGGATCGAAGTCTATACAACCCGCCCCGACACGCTCATGGGCGCGTCCTTTGTCGGCATCTCCCCCGACCACCCGCTTGCCAAGCAGTTGGAGCAGGACAACCCTGCCGTCGCGGAGGTTCTCGCCGAGATGCGCAAAGGCGGCACCACCGCCGAGGCCATCGAAAAGGCCGAAAAGCTGGGCTACGACACAGGGATCACTGTGCGCCATCCCTTTGATACGGCGTGGGAACTGCCGGTCTATATCGCGAACTTCATCCTGATGGATTATGGCACCGGCGCGATCTTCGGCTGCCCCGGTCATGACCAGCGCGACCATGATTTCTGCACCAAATATGACCTGCCGATCATCGACACCTTCCTGCCGGTGGATGGCGAGCATGACATCCAGGCCGCGCCCTATGTTCCCGCCAAATCGGAAAAGGTCCGCTACACCCGTCTTGTTGCGGGTGAAGAGATCCAGACCGGCGATCAGGGCGTCGAGGCGACCATCGACTTTTGCGAAAAGAATGGCGTCGGCCAGGGCGTGACAAAATACCGCCTGCGCGATTGGGGCCTGTCGCGTCAGCGCTACTGGGGCTGCCCGATCCCGGTTGTGCATTGCGAGACCTGCGGCGTGGTGCCGGAGAAGAAAGAGAACCTGCCGGTTGAGCTTCCGGACGATGTGGCTTTCGATATCCCCGGCAACCCGCTCGACCGTCATCCGACGTGGCGCGATTGCACCTGCCCGTCCTGTGGCAAGCCAGCGCAGCGCGAGACGGACACGATGGACACTTTCGTCGATTCGTCCTGGTATTATGCCCGATTCACCGCGCCGCGCGCCGAGACGCCGACGGATATGGCCGAGGCCGAATACTGGATGAACGTCGATCAATACATCGGCGGCATCGAGCACGCGATTTTGCATCTGCTCTATTCGCGCTTCTTTGCGCGCGGCATGATCCAGACCGGCCACCTGCCCACAAGTGCGGCGGAACCGTTCAATGCGCTGTTCACGCAAGGCATGGTGACCCACGCGATTTATCAGACAAAGGGTGCGGATGGCCGACCGGTCTATCACTACCCCGAAAGTGTGGAGCTTCGCGACGGCAAGGGCTTCCTGCAGGACGGCACCGAGGTGGAGATCATCCCCTCCGCCAAGATGTCGAAGTCGAAGAACAACGTCGTCGACCCTGTGGAGATCATCCGGGCCTACGGCGCAGACACCGCCCGCTGGTTCGTGCTCTCCGACAGCCCGCCGGAGCGCGACGTGGAGTGGACCGCCGCCGGGGCCGAGGCCGCGAACAAGCATCTCGCCCGCGTCTTCCGTATGGCGACCGAGATCGCGGGTGCGGATGTGCCGCCGACGAATGAGGACGAGGCGCTTCTCAAAGAGACGCACAAGACCATCCATGACGTGACCATGGGCGTTGAAAGCTTCGGCTTTAACGCAGCGATTGCAAAGCTTTACGGCTTTACAAACACGCTGTCGAAGTCCCGCGCCGGGACCGAGGCCAAGACCTTCGCGGCGAAAGCCCTCGCCCAGCTTATGGCCCCGATGACGCCGCACCTTGCGGAGGAAATCTGGCAACTGCTGGGCGGTGAGGGGCTGATCGCCAAGGCCGATTGGCCGAAGGCGGATGAGGCGATGCTGGTCGAGGACACCGTGACCCTGCCCATTCAGGTCAACGGCAAACGTCGCGGCGAGATCGCGGTGCCAAAGGATCTGCCGAAGGAAGAGGTTGAAAAGCTGGCGCTGGCGCACGAAGCTGTGGTGAAGGCCCTCGACGGGGGCCAGCCGAAAAAGCTGATCGTGGTGCCGGGGCGGATCGTCAATGTGGTTGTCTAGAAGACAGTTTCTCCTTTCTTCTCTGAGCTTTGCCGGGCTGAGCGCCTGCGGGTTCACCCCGGTCTACGGACCGGGCGGGACCGGCAATCGCCTGCTCGGCAAGGTGGCCGTCGATGCACCCGAAAGTCCGGGCGACTACATCTTCAACCGCCGTTTTGAGGAGCGCATGGGCCGCCCCGGCGCCGCGCCTTACACCCTCAGCGTGTCGAAGTCCGTTGATCAGCAATCCCTCGGCAGCACCACAACGGGCAATACCACGCGCTATCGCCTGCTTGGCCGGGCGCGCTATGCGCTCCGGGACACGGGCACCGGGGCGATCCTGCTGGACGGCAAGACTGACGCCTTCTCCGGCTATTCGACGACAGGCTCGACCGTCGCGACGCTGGCGGCAGAGCGCGACGCCACGGAGCGGTTGATGATCCTGCTCGCCGACCAGGTGATAGACAAGCTGATCCTGCAAGCCTACGATTTGCCGGATGAAGCTTAACCCTCGGGACGCAAACGCCTTTTTCGCACGCCCAGACCCATCGGTCGCGGGGCTGCTGATCTTTGGCGAGGACACTATGCGCGTCGCCATGAAGCGGCAGGAAGTGATCGGCAACATCACCGGACCGGGCGCAGAAGAGGAGATGCGGCTGGCGCGGATTCCCGGCGCGGAGCTGCGCAAGGAACCGGCCATGTTGCTCGATGCGGTCAAGGCGCAGGGCTTTTTTCCCGGGCCGCGCGCGGTGTTGGTGGAGGAGGCGTCGGATGGGCTTTCGAAGACCATTCAGGCGGCGTTGGACGATTGGCAGGACGGCGATGCGCAGATCGTCGTGACCGCCGGGCAACTGACGGCGAAATCGGCGCTGCGGAAAGTCTTTGAAAGCAGTCGGAAGGCCATGTCAGCCGCGCTTTACAATGACCCGATGGGCCAGGCGGAGATCGAAGCCGAGCTGGGTCGGGCGGGGCTGAAAGAGGTGCCGCGCGAGGCGGTGGCAGCGCTGGAGGAACTGGCCCGGAGCCTGACCCCCGGAGACTTTCGGCAGACGCTGGAGAAGATTGCCCTCTACAAGCTGGACGACGCTCAGCCATTGACGCCGGAGGAGGTCGACCTGATGGCACCCGCCTCCATAGAGGCCGAAATGGATGAGATATTTCATGTACTTGCCGAAGGGCGCACGACCGACATCGCGCCAGTGATGCAGCGGTTGACGGCGCAGGGCGTGGCCCCCGTCACGCTGCTCATCATGGGCGCCCGGCACTTCCGGACGTTGTTTGCGCTGGCCTCCGCGCCGGGCGGTCCGGCACAGGGGATCGGGCGTCTGCGCCCGCCGATTTTCGGTCCGCGCCGGGACCGGATGCTGCGGCAGGCACAGGGCTGGCGAGTGGCGCGGTTGGAAGAGGCCTTGGAGTTGTTCATGGATACGGATCTCGCGCTGCGCTCGGCGGGACAGAAGGCCCCGGCCATGGCGCTTGTTGAGCGGGCCTTTGTGCGTCTGGCCTTTCTCGCCCGACGTTAACCCGACCGCGCGGCAGTCATGCTTAAGAGACCGTGCGGCACGGTTAACGCGGCGCAGACCACCGATAGCCACAAGATCTGGGGCCCCGGCGTGCCGCAGCACCAAGGCTGTGACAGACGTTAACCACTCCGCAAAGGCCATTAACCAGAGTTTGGTACGATTCGGAGCGCGTTTGGTACAAAACCCGAAAGGCGGCACCGTGAAATCGCCGGAACTGCCGGGTTGGCCCCGCGATCCGGGGAGACGGCGGTTAACGCGCGCAAATGTCGCAGGCGGGGCGGCACCGCCCCACCCCGGGTCTCACGACTTATCGGTGACGTTTTCCTTGAAGGCCTGCTCGAAGGCGGCCTGTTTCTCCGGCGAGGCAGCCGTCTGGCTCCGGGCTTTCCAGTCGTCGTAGGGCATGCCGTAGTAGATCTCGCGCGCCTCGGCCTTGTCCATGTCGATGCCGCGGTCGTTGGCGGCCTCCTGATACCAGCGCGACAGGCAGTTGCGGCAGAAGCCGGCAAGGTTCATCAGGTCGATGTTCTGCACGTCCGGGCGATCCTCCATCAGATGCTTGCGCAGGCGGCGGAAGGCGGCGGCCTCGATCTCGGTGCGGGTCTTTTCGTCCATCGGTTTATCTCCTGTTTACGTGCCTGAGCTATGTCAGTCCGGAACCTGCGCAAGAGCCTGTTCCAGCATTGGCGCCATTCGCTGGCCCCAGAGGTCTTGCGTCGCTTCGGAGCGGATGAGGTCATTGCGGACCTCGATCAACGTGTTGTTGCGCCCATAGTGCAGGGCGTGGCGATCAATCGCGTCGCCCGGCAGATGCCCCGGGTATGGCTGATTGCGGCCAACGCTGAGGTCCGGCTCGGCCTCCAGGCGCGCAATGAAGGGGTCGGAGAGCCGCCGGTCCCAGGCATGCAGGATGCCGATGTGCCAAGGTCGCGGCGGGCGGCCGCGCAACTGGCGGGTGAAGCTGTGCATGGCGACGATGGCGGTATCCGTGCGCCGCCCGGCAAGCCGCGCATAGGCCGCGTGGTACGGTCGGTAGTAGGCATCGAGGCGGCGTTCCTTCTCCGCCGCATCGGCGTGACGGTTGGCCGGAATGATGGAGCCGTCGTAAAGCTTCATCAGCAAGGTCGGGTCGTCCTCTCCCCGGTTCGGGTCAATGACGAGGCGGGAGAAATTCGACAACAGGACCGGCGCATTCAGCGCCCGTCCAAGGGCGCGGGCGACACCGGCGGCCCCCGGATCATAGGCGATGTGACGCATCATGTCGGAGGCATGCAGGCCGAGGCTCTCGCCGATGTCTGGCGGAACGGTGTTTGCCGCGTGATCACAGGTGATCAGCCACCGGCTGTCGCGGTTTTCGCCTTCGATGTGGTATGGATGATAAGTCATGATCTCTTTATCTCTTGCATGCAACAGATAGGACAGATGAGAAGCAAAGGGAATTGCGGGAATAGGCCGCGCGTGTTAGCGGTAACGCGACCCTTACGGAAGCTGGGCCGCTCAAGGTCCGCAAAGGCTCCGCCACGATATAGTCAGACTGCCGCGCCAGGAGAGAGACAATGAAACGAGATCGCAACGTCAAGATCGTCGCGACGCTGGGACCGGCGAGTTCCACCTATGAAATGATCCGTGCGCTGCATGAAGCCGGGGCCGATGTGTTCCGGTTGAACATGAGCCACGGAAAGCATGAGGAAATCGCGGAGAAGCATCGCATCATCCGCCAGGTCGAGAAGGATCTCGACAGTCCGATCGCTATTCTTGCGGACCTGCAGGGGCCGAAACTGCGCGTCGGCGAGTTTGCCAATGGCGAGGAAGAGCTGGAGTGGGGCGAGACGTTCCGTCTCGATCTCGACACCACGCCGGGTACGCACAAGCGCGTGAACCTGCCGCATCCGGAGATTTTCCAGGCGCTGAAGGTTGGCTCGCATCTTCTTGTCAACGATGGCAAGATTCGCCTGCGGGTGGAGGAATGTGGCGCGGATTTCGCCAATTGCACGGTGCTGGCCGGCGGGACGATTTCGAACCGCAAGGGCGTGAACGTGCCCGACGTGGTCCTGCCGCTGGCGGCGCTGTCGGACAAGGATCGCAAGGATCTTGAATTCGTCTGTTCGCTGGGCGTCGACTGGCTGGCGCTGAGCTTCGTGCAGCGTCCCGAGGACGTGGAAGAGGCGCGCGAATTGGCCGGGGGCCGCGCCGCGCTTGTGTCCAAGATCGAAAAGCCCGCCGCCGTGGAAGCCTTTGACGAGATCATGGCGGTCTCGGACGGGATCATGGTTGCGCGCGGCGATCTTGGCGTGGAACTGCCCGTGCAGAACGTGCCACCGATCCAGAAGCGCCTGGTGCGCAAGTGTCGCGCGGCGGCGAAGCCGGTGATCGTGGCGACTCAGATGCTCGAATCGATGATCGAATCGCCGATGCCGACGCGCGCCGAGGTTTCGGACGTGGCCACGGCCATTTACGAAGGCACGGATGCAATCATGTTGTCGGCGGAATCGGCGGCAGGGCAGTATCCGATCGAAGCCGTGACGACGATGAACAACGTCGCCATCGAGGTGGAGAGCGATCCGACCTATACCGAGATCCTCGAAGCCTCGCGGCACGCCAAGCGGGTTTCGGTCGCTGATGGCATCGTGGCCGCGGCACGCGAGATTGCGGAGACGACGGACATCAAGGCGATCTGCTGCTTCACCTCTTCGGGGACGACAGCTGCGCTTGTCGGGCGCGAACGGCCCCGGGTGCCGATCATCGCCATGACCTCGCTGCGGGGCACCGCGCGGCGTTTGTCCCTGCACTGGGGCACGATGACCGTGATGACCGGCGAGCTGGAGCGCTTCAAGCAGGCGGTGGTGAATGCCGCGCGGGCCGCGCGCAAGCATGGGTTCGCAGAGGAGCACGATCAGATCGTCGTAACCGCCGGCGTGCCGTTCAACGTGCCGGGCAGCACAAACATCCTGCGCGTGGCACCTTGCGACGAGCGTTTGATCTATAGCACCGATCCGGAGTAACCTGTTCACAGCGTTGAACAGGAGACCGGAATGGATGCGGATACGACATTGGTTGTCGGCATGGTTCTGGCCGTGCTGGCAATCCCGGCCATGGTTTCGGCCTTCTCCGAAAACCGGGCGCCGCGCGCGGCTGCGGTGGTGGTGATCGTCGCTGGCGGGCTCATGGTTTATGCCATCCAGAAAAAGGAAGGCGGCTACCGCCTGAGCGACCTGCCAAACATCGTCTACCACGTGATCGGCGACCTGATTTAAGGGGGCTGCGTCCGGCGGCGCGGCTCCGACAGAATCCCCCTTGTCAAAGCCATGATCCCCGCCTATACGGCGCGTTCCACCGCGTGGCCGGCCAAAGAGGCATGCCGAGTCGCGCGACGAAGAAGGAGATCGAAATGCCCAAGATGAAGACGAAGTCGAGCGCCAAAAAGCGCTTCAAGGTCACTGCGACCGGGAAAGTGATGGCAGGTCAGGCCGGCAAACGCCACGGCATGATCAAGCGCCACAAGAAATTCATCCGCGACGCGCGCGGCACGACCACCCTGTCGGCCCCCGACGCCAAGATCGTCAAGGGCTATATGCCCTACGACCGCTAATCAGGAGGTTTTGATATGTCCCGAGTAAAAGGCGGAACCGTCACACACGCGCGTCACAAGAAGGTCATCAAGGCAGCGAAAGGCTACTACGGCCGTCGCAAGAACACCTTCAAGGTGGCAGCCCAGGCCGTCGACAAGGCGAACCAGTACGCCACCCGCGACCGGAAGAACCGCAAGCGCAACTTCCGCGCCCTGTGGATCCAGCGTATCAACGCTGCCGTCCGCGCGCATGACGAAGCGCTGACGTATTCCAAGTTCATCAACGGCCTGAACCTGGCCGGCATCGAAGTTGACCGCAAGGTGCTCGCCGATCTGGCCGTGCACGAGCCGGCCGCATTCAACGCCATCGTTGATCAGGCAAAAGGCGCGCTCGCCGCCTGAGGCTGACGCACCCGGGCCTTGGCCCAAGGCAAAAAAGAACCCCGCCCGGTACAGCCGCGGCGGGGTTTGTTTTGAAAGGCAGCCTGCCCGGCTATCAGTCCGGCACTGCCCTGCTTGTCTTTGGTCCTGAAATACCTCGGGGGTGAATTGGCCGAAGGCCAAGAGGGGGCAGCGCCCCCTTTGCACATCGGCCAGCGCAAGCTGGCCGAAACCCCTGGGTTGCTATTGCACCATACGCGCCAGAACGCTCGCGGCGGTCACCTGCCCCAGCACCGCGTCGCCCTCAGTCACGCTCAGCGGGCCGTCCTTCAGCATCGGGATGATGTCGCGGATCGGGGTTTCCGGGCCGACCCCGCGCCCGCCCGCACCATCGACCATGACATCCCGCGCAGTGAGCACGCCAAGCGGGTTCATGTTGGCCACGAACTCCGCCACGTAGTCGGAGGCCGGATTGGAAAAGATGTCGCGCGGAGTGCCAAGCTGCACAATGCGCCCGCCATCCATGATGGCGATGCGGTTGCCCAGTTTGAACGCCTCGTCGAGGTCGTGGCTGACGAAGATGATCGTCCGTTTGAGTTTGCTTTGCAGGTCCAGAAGCTCGTCCTGAAGCCGGGTGCGGATAAGCGGGTCGAGCGCGGAGAACGGCTCGTCCATGAGCAGGATCGGCGCTTCGGTCACGAAGGCGCGGGCAAGGCCGACGCGTTGCTGCATGCCGCCCGAAAGCTCGCCGACCTTGCGGTCCTCCCAGCCGGAAAGGCCGACGAGGTCGATGGCCGTGGCCGGGGCCTCCGCGGCAGAGACGCCATCGGCCAGGTTGCCCTTGCCAAGTTCCAGCGGGAAGCGGACGTTCTCGCGCACGGTGCGCCACGGCAGCAGGCCGAATTGCTGGAACACCATGGCAATCCGCGACTGCCGCATCGACCGCAGGGTGTTGGCGTCGCAATGGGTGATGTCGACCATGCCGGAACCGTCATTGACCTCGACCTTGCCGCGCACAACCGGGTTCAGCCCGTTCACCGCGCGCAGCAGGGTTGACTTGCCTGAGCCGGAAAGCCCCATGAGTACGAGGATCTCGCCCTCCTCGACCTCAAGCGTGCAATCATGCACACCGAGCACCTGCCCGGTGGCCTCCTGAATCTCGGGGCGGCTTTGGCCCTTGTCAGCCAGCGGCAGGGCCTGTTCGGGGTGATCACCGAACATGATGGAGACATTGTCGAAACGGACAGCGGTCATTTTGCATCTCCCCAGCGCAGGGCGCGGTCGAGCATGATGGCCACCACGACGATGATGAGGCCCGCTTCGAAACCAAGGCCGGTATCGACGCGGTTGAGCGCGCGCACGACCGGCACGCCGAGGCCATCGGCGCCGACCAGCGCGGCAATGACGACCATGGAGAGCGAGAGCATGATGGTCTGGTTCAGGCCTGCCATGATTTGCGGCAGGGCCGAGGGCAGTTCCACCTTCCAGAGTTTCTGCGAGGGCGTCGCGCCAAAGGCGTCCGCCGCTTCGATCAGGGCCTGCGGCGTCGAGGAAATGCCGAGGTGTGTAAGCCGGATGGGCGCGGGCACGACGAAGATCACCGTGGCGATGAGCCCCGGCACCATGCCGATGCCAAAGAACACGATGGCCGGGATCAGGTAGACAAAGGTCGGCAGGGTCTGCATCAGGTCGAGCACCGGACGCATCCATGCGTAAAGCTTGGGTCTATGCGCGGCTGCGATGCCGATCGGGACACCGATTCCCATACAGACCACGCAGGCCGAGAGCACGAGCGTCAGGCTTTCGGTGGTTTCCTCCCAATATCCCTGATTGAGGATGAAGAGAAATCCCGCCGCGACCAGCGCCGGGGTTTTCCAGTCGCGGTGCAAGAGCCATGTGGCGAGAACAAACAGAGCGATGACAAGCAATTCCGGCGGCGTCTGCAACACCCAGAGCGTGCCGTCGATCAACGCCTCCATGACAACGGCCATGCCGTCGAAGATGACCGCGCCATTGGTTTGAAGCCAGCCAAAGAGCGCTTCGGCGGCGTCCCCCACCGGTAATTTGTGATCAGTCAACCAGTCCACACGCGTCCCCTTTGTCAGTTCGTAGTTGAGTTATTTTAATTGATTGGACAGTCAAAATAAATCCGATTGTGCCGTTTTCCCCAGCAGGTCACCCGTTTCGCACCGAATAGTAAAGCCTGCTGCGCAAAGCGGGTGCGATACGAAAAAGGGGCAAAGCCTGCGCCCTGCCCCTTTGGATTTATTGCGGCGAGAAGGGCTCAGCCTTCGAGCGCGCTCAGCACGGCGGCCTTGGCATCGCCACCGTCGAGCGTGGTCACGCCCTGCAGCCAGCCGTCGAGCACGTCGGTGTTGGCCTGCAGCCACGCCCTGGCCGCGTCCTGCGGGTCCTCGCCGTCGTCAAGGATCGCGCCCATGATCTCGTTTTCCATGGCGAGGGAGAATTCGAGGTTGGTCAGCAGAGCGCCGACGTTGGCGCATTCCTCGACATAGCCCGCGCGGGTGTTGGTGTAGACCGTCGCGCCGCCGAGGTCGGGGCCGAAGTAGTCGTCACCGCCGGTCAGATAGGTCAGGTCATAGTTGGCGTTCATCGGGTGCGGCTCCCACGCGAGGAAGACCACCGGTTCACCCTTGCCGTCGGCGCGGCCGACTTGGGCCAGCATGCCCTGTTCGGAGCTTTCCTTGACCTCGAAGTCCTTCAGACCAAAGGCATCCGCTTCGATCATGTCCATGATGAGGCGGTTGCCGTCATTGCCCGGCTCGATGCCGTAAATGGTCTGCTCCAGCGCGTCACCGGCTTCGGCGATCTTGGAGAAGTCGGTGATGCCCATTTCAGCGCCGGCGGCGTTGGTGGCCAGCGTGTACTTCGCGCCTTCAAGGTTGGCGCGGACGGTGTCGACGGTGCCAGCCTCGCGGTAGGGCGCGATGTCCGCTTCCATGGTCGGCATCCAGTTGCCAAGGAAGATGTCGATGTCGCCCTTCGCCATGGATGTATAGGTCACCGGCACGGAGAGCACCTTGATGTCGGTCTCATAGCCGAGCGCGTCGAGCACGACGGTGGTCGCGGCGGTGGTGGCGGTGATGTCGGTCCAGCCCACATCGGAGAAGGTGACGCTGGAACACTCGGCAAAGGCGGCAGAGGCGGCAAGACTGAGGGCAAGCGCCGAAGTGGTGGTGCGGATCATGGAAAGCTCCCTGTTTTTATTGACTGATGAGTCAATGAACATCTTTTCGGACGATTTGCAACAGTCGCGGCTTGAAAGCGGCGCATTGCAGACCGATTCCGGCATACCCCAGTGGTAACGCATGTTCTGCGGGCGGGCCATGGGATTGGCGCAGCAGGTTTTGGCAAGGTGCGGGCGTTTGCCGGTATGCCGCCGGGTTTGCCGCCGCGCCCTCTCGCTCATGGCGGGGGGCTGTGGCAGGATGCGGGGAAACAGCCGAAGGGGTTTGAGCATGGCCGATCTGGAACAGCGCATCGCGCAGGGGCGCGGGGATGAGTTGGCGGACGTGGTGTTGCGCGGCGGGCGGATGCTCGACCTGATCACCGGAGACTTGCTCGACGGGGACGTGGCGATTTGCGGCGGGACCATCGTCGGAACGCTGGACCATTATGAGGGGCGCGAGGTTGTGGATGTCAGCGGGCTGATCCTTGTCCCCGGCTTTATCGACACGCATTTGCACATCGAGTCGTCTTTGGTCACGCCATTCGAGTTTGACCGCTGCGTTGTGCCGCGCGGGGTGACAACGGCGATCTGCGATCCGCATGAAATTGCCAATGTGATCGGCGCCGCCGGGGTGCGGTATTTTCAGGAGGCCTCCCGGCATACGCTGATGGACATCAAGGTGCAGCTGTCGTCCTGCGTCCCCTCAACGCATATGGAGACGGCCGGGGCAGAATTGCTGGCGGCGGATATTGCCGGGTTGATGGGCGATCCCTCCGGTCTGGGGCTGGCTGAATTCATGAACTATCCCGGTGTGATCCACCGCGACCCGGCGGCCATGGACAAGCTGCGGCTGTTCGAGGGCGGGCATATCGACGGGCACTGCCCGCTGCTGTCGGGCAAGGATCTCAATGCCTATGTGGCGGCGGGAATCAGGACGGAGCATGAGGCGACATCGCCCGAGGAGGCGCTGGAAAAGCTGCGCAAGGGTATGCGGGTGCTGATCCGGGAGGGATCGGTTTCAAAGGACATGCATGCGCTGCGGCCGCTGCTGGATGAGCGCACAGCGCCGTATATGTGCCTGTGCACCGACGACCGCAATCCGCTCGATATCGGCGAGCATGGGCATCTCGATTACATGATCCGCGAGATGATCCGTTTGGGAACCGCGCCTTTGGCGGCCTATCGCGCGGCATCGCTGTCGGCGGCGGAGGCCTTTGGGCTGAAGGATCGCGGCATGATCGCGCCGGGCAAGCGGGCGGATATCGTGGCGGTGGACAGCCTTGAGGGCTGCCATGCGGCGATGGTCTGGGCCGGCGGTGTCCGGGTGAGCGATGCGGCCTTTGCGGCGCGGCAGAGCGTGGCGCCAGTCGGGCGGGGATCGGTGAAGGCCCCAAAGGTGTCCGGGCAGGATTTCCGGTCCGGCGGCAACAAGACCGCGACCGATGTGATCGGCATTCGCGAGGGTCAGATCCTCACCGATCACCTGCACGAGGAGATTGCCATCGAGGATGGCGACAAGCGGCCCGATGTGTCCCGCGATCTGGTGCGGATTGCCGTGGTCGAGCGCCATGGCAAGAACGGCAATATCGCGACGGGGTTCGTGAAGGGGTTCGGGCTGAAGGCGGGGGCGATTGCCTCCACGGTCTGCCACGATCACCACAATATCGCCTGCGTCGGAGTGGATTATGACGATATGGCGCTGGCGGCAAACCGGCTCGGCGAGATCGAGGGCGGCTTTGTGGTGGCCTCGGGCGGCAGGGTGCTGGCGGAGCTGGCATTGCCGGTGGCGGGGCTGATGTCGCTGGAGCCGTTCGAGGCGGTGCGCGATCAGCTGGTTCTGCTCCGGGAGGCGGCGAAATCGCTTGGGGTGACACTGGAAGAGCCGTTCCTGCAACTGGCATTCCTTGCGCTGCCGGTGATCCCCGCCCTGAAGATTACCGACCGGGGCATGGTCGATGTGATGAAATTCGAGATCATCGCCTGAGGCGGTGCGGGGCACAGCCCCGCCCTACGACAGGCTGCGCAGCGATCAGAGTGCCGACCAGAACCGGGTGAGCGGACCATTGGCCCCCGCGATCGGATCGCTGCCGGGCAAGGGCGTCGCGGCAATCAACCCGGCATCCTCCGGGCGGGCATCTTCGAGCCTGCGGGTTGTGAAGGATTCTTGCCCCGGCGGATAGGCCCCGCAGATCTGAAAGGCGTCATCCTGTTCAAGGCGGCAGTGGCCGGTGCCCGCAGGCAGGATCAGCAGATCGCCCGCGGCCATCGTGAAGGCCGTGCCCTGCGGACCTCCGATCAACAGGCGGGCCGTGCCCGACGCCACGGCCAGCGCCTCATGTGCGTCGGGATGGTAGTGGTGAAAGTCGAAGACGGTCCAGACCCATGTGCCGGCCCAGCCATTGCGTTCCATCCGGGCGCATGTAGCCTGCGCGCTCTCCGGCACGAAGGCGGCTGTCTGCAGAAGCACGGGCAAGACCGGATTGTTGGGCATCCCGGCATTCGGCGGAAAGACATAGGCATGCGTCTGGGACATCGGATCAGACCCTGACCGCTGATGATGCGCGGCCGGCGACTGCGCGCGCCGGGGCCACGCGGGGGGGAATGAGAGCTGTACGCGGCGTCATGGGCCGGAAACGCCCGATGCCGGGGGATGGTTCCAAAACCCGTCAGGACGTGAGGGGGGCGGGCCCAGGCGCTGCCTTTCTGCGCCCCCTGCGCCTCGAACCGATGTCTTTCCCGGAAACCGGTCCGGTCCCGTCATCAGCGTCCGCCTCCGGCGTCGAACGTCCGCCCCCGATTCCCACGATCGTTACAGCCTGTTCAACAGCGCCTGTGTTGGCCAGCCGTCCACCGGCAAGCCCAGCTCGGCCTGCATGCTGCGCACCGCTGCCCGCGTCCCGGCGCCCAGGATGCCGTCGATCTCGCCGACATCATGGCCATGGGCCGCGAGCTTGCGCTGCAATTCCTTCATCTGGGCACCTTCGAGACCCGGCTCCGGGTTTCCCGCGTCATAGACCGGCGCCCCCGTCAAGCGCGTGCCGAAATAGGCGGCGGTGAGCACATAGGTGAAACTCTGGTTCCACTCGAAATAGACGCGGAAATTCGGGTAGGCGAGGAACTTTGGACCGCCCCTGCCCTGCGGCAATATGATCGAGGCCAGCAGGCGGCCATCGTCCAGCTGCCCGTCACGGGCGCGCACGCCGAGTTGCTCCCATTCGGCCACGCTTTTTTCGGTCTGAAGTCCGGTCATCGACCAGTCGAAATTCTCCGGCAGGCGGATTTCCTGCAGCCATGGCTCGCCATAGCGCCAGCCGAGGTGGCTGAGCATCTTGGCCCCGGACATCAGAGCATCGGGCGCGGAGGTCTTGAGCATCACATGCCCGTCGCCATCGCCGTCCACCCCGTTTTCGAGGATATCCTTGGGCAGCATCTGAACCATGCCGATCTCGCCCGCCCAGGCGCCGGTGGTGGTGCGGGGATCGAAGTCGCCATGCTCATAGAGCGTCATCGCGGCAAAGATCTGCGGGCGGAAAATTTCGGGGCGGCGGCAATCGTGGGCCAGCGTCACCAGCGCATTGAGCGTGTTGAAATCGCCCTGAAACGCACCGTAATCGGTCTCGAAGGCCCAGAAGGCCAGCAAGACGCCGCGCGAGATGCCGTAGTCCTGTTCGATCCGGTCGAACACCGCGTCGTAGCGATCCGACATTTGCCGGCCCTTGTCGAGGCGGCTTTGCGAGATCAGCTTGCGCGAGAAGGTGATGAACGGGTCCTGAAAGATGCCCTGGCGCTGATCGGCCTTGAGCACGCTCTGCGCCTGGGTCGCGGACGAGAGGAACTGCCGCGCGGTTTGTTCGGAATGTCCGAGGGACACGGCCTCCTGCACGAGGCCCTCCTTGAAGGCGGAAAAGCTGCCACCACAGGGCACATCCTGCGCCTGCGCCGCGCTCGCGCCAAAAAGCGCCATCGCCACCGCCGAAACCAAGCCAAAAACCTGCATGGGACCTCCCCTTCGCTCTGATGTTGGCGGCACACTATCAGTGCATCTGACATGGGCAAGCAGCAGAACAGAGTATTTCCTGAATGGGTTCACATTTTGTTCACTAAATTTACCACCACGTTAACTTTTTATTCAGACTTCAAGCAGAGTGTCCGACTTGAAAACGTGCGTTTAATCTAAATCTTAGTCCTGCGGTGGGAGCATTACTCCATGGTCTTGATTGTCGAGAGCAATTCAGAGTTGGCGCTGCTTTGGCAGCGTCATCTGGAACGACTCGGGCGTCAGGTCTGGGTCGCGTCCAGCGATGACGAGGCCTTCGAACTGCTGCGCGAGATCACCTTCAAGGTCATCATCCTCGATCTCGTTCTGGATCAGGGCAGTGCCCTGTCGGTGTCCGATTACGCCAGCTATCGTCAGCCGGATGCGCAGGTGATTTTCGTCACCAACACGAACTTCTTTTCCGACGGCTCGATTTTCGCCCATTGCGCCAACGCCTGCGCCTTTGTCACCAGCGCCACGGCGCCCGCCGATCTGGCAGCCATGGCCGACCATTACGGGCAGGCGTCGGTGCGCGCCTGATCAGGCAGCCTTGAGCGCGTCGCGCCCATGCGCGGCGGTCAGGTTCAGCTCGGGACCGATGGGAACGATACGATGCGGGTTCACGCTCTCGTGGCTATAGTGATAATGCCTGGAGATATGAGCGAAATTCACGGTCCCGGCGACACCCGGCCATTGGTAGAGCTCGCGCAAGTAGCCTGAGATATTGGGAAAATCGACGATGCGGTTGCGGTTGCACTTGAAGTGGCCGTGATAGACCGTGTCAAAGCGGATGAGCGTGGTGAACAAGCGCCAGTCCGCCTCCGTCAGGCGCGCGCCCATGAGATAGCGGTTTGCCTGCAGCCGGTCCTCGATCCAGTCCAGCGTGTCAAAGAGGGGATAGACGGCGTCCTCATAGGCGGCCTGCGTCGTGGCAAAGCCGCTCTTGTAGACGCCATTGTTCACCGTGTCGTAGATACGGGCGTTCACCGGCTCGATTGCCTCGCGCAGCTCCTCGGGCCAGTAGTCATCCGTGTTGCCGGTGATGCCGTCGAAGGCGCTGTTGAACATGCGGATGATCTCGGAGCTCTCGTTCGAGACGATGACCTCGCGCTCCTTGTCCCAGAGCACCGGCACGGTGACGCGGCTCGTCACACCGGGATCGGACTTGACGTAGATGTCGCGCAGGAAGGGCAGATCATAGAGACGGTCCCCCGTCGCGCCATGCCCGTCGGTCTCAAAGGTCCAACCGTCGTCGAGCATGTCCGGGTGGACGACACTGACCGGGATGATCTCTTCCAGCCCTTTGAGCGCGCGGAACACGAGGGCCCGGTGCGCCCAGGGGCAGGCATGGCTGACGTAGAGATGGTAGCGGTCGGGTTGTGCCTTGAACCCGCCTTCGCCGGTGGGCCCGGCGCGGCCGTCCTCGGTTATCCAGTTGCGAAAGCTGGATTCCTTGCGTTTGAAGGTGCCGCCCTCGGCGAGTTCCTTCAGCGATTGTACGGTCCAGTCGCCGTCGATCAGATGACCCATGGTCTCCTCCTGTGGTCTGTTGTCACAAGAGGTAGCGCCCTGCCCGACCCGGACAAAGCCCGCAGAGCGCGCAGCCCCTGCGCGGGGCCGCACAGCAGGCGGGGTCAGCCGATCAACGGTTCTGGATCGCCTTGATGATCCAGAGCAGCAAAATGGCCCCGAGGACCGCACCGACAAGCCCCGCCAGCGCGCCGGTCAGCGCCATCAGGACCCGCAGGATGAGGCCGCCGATCAGCGCACCGCCAATGCCAACACCGATGGTTTCAAGGGTGCCGAGCCGCAGGTTCATGAACCGCGTCGCAAGAAATCCCGCCGCCGCGCCAACGATGATCAGCCAGAGTACACCCATGTGTCAAAATCCTTTTGCGGCAGTCACTTGCGCCAGTGGAACGGAACGATGATCAGCGCGCCGATGGACGACGCGATGGCATTGAGCCCCGGCGAGCCAAAGCCGATGCCAAACATCAGGCGAATGAAATACGCAAGGAAGGCCCCGCCAATGCAGATGATGATGCTTTGCAGGATGCCATTGTGGGTGAAACCGGACTTCTCCGAGGCATAGCCGACGATGCCCGCGATCACGACGGTGCCGATAAGGACGGGAAACATCTGTGGTCAGCCTCCGAGGGTTGTGCCTTTGGGAACGGGATGACCGCGCAGGAAAACCTCCACGTCCTGCGCCCCCTTCCCGGCACGTTGTGCGCGGGTAACCTGCACCGCCCCGGTGCCGCAAGCAATGGTGAATGCGTCGTCAAGCGCCGTGCCCGGCGTGCCCTGCCCCCCTGTCACGCGGGCACCGAGCAACTTGAGGCGATCCGCCCCATGCAGCGTCCAGGCCCCGGGAAAGGGCGACAGGCCACGGATCTGGCGGCTGACCTCGGGCGCGGGCCGGCTCCAGTCGATCGCCGCTTCCGCCTTGTCGATCTTGGCGGCATAGGTGACCCCGTCTTCGGGCTGCGGCACGGGCGAAAGAGTGTCGAGCCGATCCAGCGCCGCGCCAATCAGCCGCGCCCCGAGGGCGCTCAGCCGGTCATGCAACCCGCCGGTGGTCTCATCATCGCCAATGTCCAGCGCTTCGCGAAGCAACACCGGGCCGGTATCAAGCCCGGCCTCCATCCGCATGATGCAAACGCCGGTCTGCGCGTCACCAGCCATGATCGCGCGGTGGATCGGCGCCGCCCCGCGCCAGCGTGGCAAAAGGCTCGCGTGTATGTTGAGGCAGCCCTGCGCGGGGGCATCGAGGATCGCCTGCGGCAGGATCAGACCATAGGCCACGACCACGGCCACATCGGCGTTCAAAGCGGCGAATTCAGACTGCTCTGCCTCCCCCTTCAGGGAGACCGGGTGGCGCACCGGCAGGCCCAGCGTCTCTGCACGTGCCTGCACCGGAGTGGGGCGATCCTTCTTGCCGCGCCCCGCAGGACGAGGCGGCTGGCAGTAGACACAGACGATCTCATGCCCCGCCGCATGCAGCGCATCAAGAACCGGAACGGAGAACTCCGGACTTCCCATGAAAACCAGACGCATGATGCCGCTCCCCTGCTTCTTCTCTTCTCAAATACTCAAGACAGGCGGGGCACAGCCCCGCCCTACGGACCCGCGCGCCGCCGGATCTATGTGGCAAGCAGAGACAAGGCGCACAAGGCCGGACCCTGCGCCTTCCGTCTCGATCCACGCAACACGGCGTAGGGCGGGGTTTTACCCCGCACCGCGCAGCTTTCGCGACTTCTTGACCAGCATGTCACGCTTCATGCGGCTCAGGTGGTCAATGTAGAGTTTGCCGTTAAGGTGGTCGATCTGGTGCTGCACCGATGTGGCCCAGAGGCCGACGAAATCGCGCTCCACCACAGCGCCGGTCTCATCCATGAAGCGCACTGTCACGGCCCTGGGCCGTGTGATCACCGCCGACACGCCCGGCAGATTGGGCGAGGCCTCTTCGTGCTCGCGCAGTTTCACGCTGGCATGCAGGATTTCCGGGTTGGCCATGCGCACGACCTCTCCGCGGGTCTCGGACGCATCGACAACCGCAAGCCGCAGCAACACACCGATCTGTGGCGCCCCCATGCCGACGCCGGGCATCGCCTCCATGGTGTCGATCATATCCTGCCAGACCGCGCGAACCGCGTCGGTGATCTCACTCACTGGCTCGGCCACGGCCTTCAGGCGCTTGTCGGGGTAGGGAATGCAGCTCCGCACCGTCATGCCTGGCCCTCATACTGCGCGAGAAGGAGCGCCTTCGCCGCCGCATCCAGACGGTCGAAATGCATCACCCCATCGAGATGGTCGAGTTCATGCTGCGCTATGATCGCCTCCGCCCCGGTCAAATCAACAGACTGTCGATCCCCCCAAAGATCCATGTAGCCGAGCGTTATCATCTCATGTCGTGTGACCTGCGCCGTCACGCCGGGCATCGACAGGCATCCCTCCGGGCCAATTTGCGTGGTCTTCGATCGCGCGATGATCTCCGGGTTAATGCAAGTCCGCGGTGACCAGTTATCCACTTTCCAGCCCGCATCCATCACAAAGACACGCTGCATCAGCCCGACTTGAGGCCCCGCAAGACCACGCCCCTGGGCCCGGTACATGATCTGAAACATGTCATCGGCCAAATTCGCAATATCTCCGGCGTCGGCCACCGGCGCACAGACTTGCGCCAGTCGCGCATCGGGCCATGTCAATATATCCAGAGCGCTCACGCCTTCTCCCGCGCCAGCTCTTTCTTGAGCTTGACCATCTTGCGGGTGATCATCTGGCGTTTCAGCGGCTTGAGGTAATCAATGAACAGCTTGCCATCGAGGTGGTCGATCTCGTGCTGCACACAGGTCGCCCAGAGCCCGTCGAAGGTTTCGGTCTGCAATTTGCCGTCGCGGTCGATCCATTCGACGTCCACCGCCTTGGGGCGCGTCACCTCGGCGTATTGGTCCGGGATCGACAGGCAGCCCTCATCATAGACGTTCTCTTCGTCCGACGCCGCGAGGATCCTTGGATTGAACATCACCATCGGGCGCGGCGCTTCGTTGTCGCCCTTGACACAGTCGAGCACAATCAGGCGGGAGAGCACGCCAATCTGCGGCGCGGCCAGGCCGATGCCGGGCGCGTCATACATGGTTTCCAGCATGTCGTCCGCGAGGGTCCGCAGCTCGTCCGACAGATCGGCGACCGGATCGCAGAGCTTCTTGAGCCGGGGATCGGGGTGAATGAGAATGTTCCGCTTCATGCGGGATGATTTAGGGCCAAGCGCGAAGAATCGCAACTGTGGCTGTGCGTGTCATCCCTGCAATCGGCACCGGACGGGACAAAGCCCGCAAAACGCCCGTATCTGGCGGCGGAAAGCCAACGCCGGGCGCGCCGTGGCACGGCAGCCCGGCCCGCGTCCGGCGCGCGCGGCAGCCGGATAGGCAATAGGCGACAAAGGCTTGCCCGAATTCGCCGGAGCACGGGCGGCGACATTTTTCGCCCTTGCGGACCCGGGCCGTTCCGGCAACGAATAGGGCAAATGCTGAGAAAGGACCGCGCATGAGCCGTTTTGACGAAGAGATCGACCGTTTTGGCAGCCATTGTTCCAAGTGGGACATGATGGAGCCGATTTATGGCGTTCCCGCGGATGGCGGCCTTGCGATGTGGGTGGCGGACATGGATTTCCGCCCGCCCGATTGCGTGCAGGCGGCGGTGCAGACGATGGCGGACCACGGCATCTATGGTTACTTCGGCAACGATGGCGCCTATCTGAACGCGATCCAGTGGTGGATGCGGGAGCGCCACGGCTGGCAGATTGATCCAAAGTGGGTGTTCAGCACCCATGGGTTGGTCAATGCCACCGGGCTATGCGTCGATGCCTACACCAAGCCCGGCGACGGCGTGGTGCTTTTCACGCCGGTTTATCACGCCTTTGCCCGCGTCATCAAAGCCGCCGGGCGCGACGTGGTCGAATGCCCGCTGGTGCAGCGCGACGGCCGGTACGAGATGGATTTCGATGCCTATGACGCGATGATGACCGGCAAGGAGCGGATGCTGATCCTGTGCTCCCCGCACAACCCCGGAGGCCGGGTCTGGACGCGCGCCGAGCTGAAGGGCGTTGCGGCCTTTGCCAAGCGCCACGACATGGTGCTGGTCTCGGACGAGATACACGCGGACCTGGTGATGCCGGGGCACACGCATATCGCGATGCCGCTGGTCGATGCCGACGTGGAGGAGCGGCTGGTGATGCTGACCGCCGCTACCAAGACCTTCAACATCGCGGGCAGCCATACCGGCAACGTGATCATTCCGAACGCCGATCTCCGGGCGCGATTCGCCGCGCGGATGGCGGCGCTCGGACACTCTCCGAACTCCTTTGGCCTGCATATGGTGACGGCGGCCTATTCGCCGGAGGGCGCGGCGTGGGTCGACGAGCTGGTGCTGTATCTCGATGAGAACCGAAAGCTGTTCGATCAGGCGATCGACGGCATTCCCGGCCTGCAGTCGATGCCGATGGAAGCGACGTATCTTGCCTGGGTCGACTTTGCCGGCACGGGCATGGAGCGGGCGGAATTCACCCGGCGGGTGGAGCAGGACGCGAAGATCGCGGCCAACCACGGCCCGACTTTCGGCACAGGCGGCGAAAGCTTCCTGCGGTTCAACTTTGGCACCACCCGTGCGCGGGTGCAGGAGGCGGCGGACCGACTGCAGGCGGCGTTTGGCGATCTGCAGTAGGCCCGTCTAAAAGTTGCGCGGCGGGCGCGGTTTGTAGACCGGGAGTTTCCAGCCAAAGGCAATCGACCCGCCCCGCAGCGCAAAGGTGGCCGTCGCCGCGGCCAATGTGCCGATGTCAGATCCCAGCCCGATGGCCTGCGCCAGCACAAGCGCGGCGGACCCCGCCAGCGCGCAGGTCACGTAAAGCTCGCCCTGTTTGAGCACCAGTGGCACCTCGTTCGCCACCACGTCGCGCATCAAGCCCCCGGCGCTGCCGGTGGTGATGCCCATGACCAGCACGATGGGCACCGGCTGGCCAAGGCTGAAGGCGATCCCGGCCCCGGCCGCAACGGCCACCGCCAACGCCGCCGCATCAAGCCAGACGATCGCGGCATAGCGGCTTTCAAGCCGGTGGGCGGTGAAGAACACCACGATGGCGGCCCCGCAGGTCAGCGCGAGATAGGTCGGGTTGTCGATCCAGATCGGGGTGCGGTCCAGAAGCAGGTCACGCAGGGTGCCGCCGCCAAGGCCGGTTAGGCTCGCGAAGAAGGCAAAGCCGACGATATCGAGCTGTGCGCGGCTGGCCACCAGCGCGCCGGTCAGGGCAAAGACCAGCACGGACGTGTAGT
This sequence comes from Pacificoceanicola niger, assembly GCF_048553275.1. Taxonomy (NCBI): domain Bacteria; kingdom Pseudomonadati; phylum Pseudomonadota; class Alphaproteobacteria; order Rhodobacterales; family Roseobacteraceae; genus Pacificoceanicola; species Pacificoceanicola niger. The sequence continues at coordinate 178,629 of NZ_JBLZMW010000001.1, read as the reverse complement.
CAAGGAAGGTCAGCAAGGTCACGCGGCACCCCCGGCTTGCGGGTGGCGACAGGCCCGCGCCTCGGCTCCGCCATTGCGGCGGACCGGAGGGCAGGCCCTTCGGCTCATCCGCCTTTGCCCGGTTTGAAGGGCTCCATGCCGGCGCGGGCCAGCTCGTCGGCGCGCTCGTTTTCGGGATGGCCGGCGTGGCCCTTGACCCATTCCCATGTCACGTCGTGGCGCGCCTGTGCCTCGTCCAGACGTTGCCAGAGCTCGACATTCTTGACCGGCTTTTTCGCGGCGGTTTTCCAGCCATTGCGCTTCCAGCCGTGAATCCAGCCGGTGACGCCGTTCTTGACGTAGGCACTGTCGGTCACGACGGTGATGCGCGAGGGGCGCGACAGGGATTCCAGCGCGTTGATTGCCGCCAGAAGCTCCATGCGGTTGTTCGTGGTGCGCGCCTCGCCGCCCTTGAGCGTGCGCTCCTTGACGACCGCGTCCGCCTCTTTGGCCTGAAGCAGCGCGCCCCAGCCGCCGGGGCCGGGATTTCCGGAGCAGGCTCCGTCGGTATATGCAAATAGGTCAGCCATGAGCGGTGACCGATATCCAGTCCGAGAGGGCGCCGTCAAGCCCCCTGTCGCGGCCACGCGCGAATGGTCCCGGCGTCAGACCGGCGGCAATCAGCAGAGCCGTGAGATCGGCTTCGGCGTAGAAGCTGTAAAGCCGCCCGAGGCGGTCGCGCCGCGCGCCAGTGCCTTCCTTGACCGCGATGTGAAACAGCCCGCCGGGGCGCAGGATGCGGGCGATTTCGCCAAGGTGACGGGGCAGCGCCTTGCGCGGCGCATGCAGGAGCGAGAAATTCGCCCAGACCGCGTCGAAGCTGTCCGTCGCGGCGTCTGCCAGGTCGTCAAAGCTGGCCAGTCGTGCGGTGACGCCCGGAAGCTTCGCCGCGAGGGCCACCATGCCGGAGGAGGCATCCCACGCTTCGGGGAGCAACCCGGCCTTGGCCATCCACGCCGCCGAAGCGCCGGGGCCGCACCCGAGGTCGAGCACCTTCGCCCCCGTGGGCAGCGCGTCGATGAAGGTTTGCAGCGTCGCGGCCGCGCCATCGGAGGCGGTGACCTGCGCATATTCGGACGCGCGCAGGTCGTAGACATCGAGGGTGATCCGGTCCGCCATCAGAGCACGACAACGAGCAGGCAGATCAGCACAAGCGTGGTCAGCAGCCCGCGCAGGCGCATCCACCAGGGCGGCGCAAGGCCCCAGCGCCAGAACTGCCAGTCGAGCAGCAGCAGGCCAAGGTAGCCACCGATCAGGTATGTCGCCGCCGAGACCGGGCCGCCGCCAGTGAAGAAAAAGGCCCAGAGCGCCGGAAGGGTCGAAAGCGCATAGCCGGTGGCGGCCTGCCTGCCAGTTGCCTTGCTGGCAAAGCCCCAAAGCACGCCGGACATGAAGGACAGGATGATCGCGCCGTAGAAAAGCTGAATGTAGGGGCCGGTGAAACGCCCGCCGAGCGTCTGTGCGGAGAATTGCGCCAACGGCGCGGACAGGGTCGTCAGCGCGCCCCAGGCGAAAGGGATCACCCCGGCAAGACCAAGCAGGAGGGCGGCGCGGGGAATCCGGGGGTTGGTGCTCATGGGCCGTCTCGGGTTTATCAAGAAAGCGGCAACGCGCCGCTCTGCGCTATCTAGAGCAAAGCCCGGCCCACGGCCACCCGGTGCGGCTCAGAGCCGTTCCAGCGCCAGCCGTCCCGCGAGGGCGGCAAAGAGCATTGCAAAGCTGCGGTTGAGCCAGCGCATGATCCGTGCGCTGCCCAGCAGCCAATCCCGCGCAAGGGCGGCGAAGGCGCCGTAAAAGGCAAAGACCGCGAAGGTCATCGCCATGAAGATTGCGCCAAGAAGCGCCATTTCGGCGCTCGCGGTGGTCGGGTTGCCGGACAGGAAAGGCGGCAGCAGCGCGAGGAAGAAGATCGAAAGCTTGGGATTGAGAATGTTGATGAGCGCCCCGCGAAGGGCGATCCGGCGCCCGGGCTCGGGGTTTGCCTCGGCCTGAACGGACAAGGCGCCGCCGCTGCGGAGCGCCTGCCATGCGAGCCAGAGCAGGTAGGCGACACCAAGGAATTTGACCAAAGTGAAGAGCGTGGCCGACGCATGCAGCACCGCCGCAAGGCCAAGCGTTGCCGCGGCAAGGTGCGGCACGATGCCGACGGTGCACCCAAGCGCCGCCCAGAGCGCCGCGCGCCTGCCCCGCCCGAGACCAACGGCGAGCGTGTAGAGCACCCCGGTGCCGGGGGCGAGCACCACGACAAGCGCGGTCAGCAGGAATTGGGCGGAAATCATCGCGGCTGCCTTTCGGATTGGGATCGTTGCAGCCTAGCGACTCGCGCGGGAATGCCAATCAGGCAATTGTCGCAAAACGTGGAGATTTGTGACGGGCGCGGTTCAGGCTGGCGTGCGCAGAACGCGCGGGACCTTGAATTCCACGTCCTCCTGCGCCGTTTCCACCAGCGTGACGGTGGCGTCGTAGCGGGCGCGGAAGGCGTCGACCACCTCGTCGATCAGCACTTCGGGCGCGGAGGCGCCAGCGGTGATGCCAATGCTGCGAATGCCATCAAGAGCGCGCCAGTCGATGTCCGAGGCCCGCTGTACCAATTGCGCATAGCCGCAGCCTGCCTTGCTGGCCACTTCGACGAGCCGCCGGGAATTGGACGAATTCGGTGCCCCCACCACAAGCAACGCGTCGCAATCCGGCGCGATGGCTTTGACCGCCTCCTGCCGATTGGTGGTGGCATAGCAGATGTCTTCCTTGTGCGGACCGACGATGGCCGGGAACCGGGCCTTGAGCGCAGCGACGATATCCGCCGTGTCATCCACCGACAGGGTCGTCTGGGTAACGAAGGCCAACCGTTCGGGATCGCGCACCTGAACATGCGCCACGTCCTGCGGCGTCTCGACCAGGAGCACCTCGCCCTCCGGGAGCTGTCCCATGGTTCCGACGGTCTCCGGGTGGCCGGCGTGGCCGATCATGATCATCTGCAGTCCGTTTTCGGAGTGGCGGGCGGCTTCGATATGCACCTTGGAGACCAGTGGGCAGGTTGCATCGACATAGATCATCTCGCGCGCGGCGGCGGCAGCAGGCACGGATTTCGGCACGCCATGGGCGGAAAAGATCACCGGACGGTCATCCGGACAGTCTTCCAGATCCTCGACAAAGACCGCGCCCTTGGCCCGCAAATCGTCGACCACGTATTTGTTGTGGACGATCTCGTGGCGGACATAGACCGGTGCGCCCCATTTCTGCAGCGCCATCTCGACGATCTTGATGGCGCGATCGACCCCCGCGCAAAAGCCGCGCGGCGCGGCGAGGTAGAGGGTCAGGGGCTTGAGGCTCGTGTCGGTCATGGCGCGTCTCCTTGCCAAATGCAGGTAATGCCTGTGTCGCGGCAGGTCCAGCCCCGGCTCACTACGCCGTGATTTGCCTTCCAGTGGGGGAGAGCGGCTAGCGTGCCGCCAAATCACGAGGAGATCGTTGACGATGCCAAGAATTTCGGGGGCCATTTGGGCCTGCCTGATGCCGTGCGCCGCCACCGCGCAGGGGCTTTTGCCTTACACCGATGCGGCGCGTGTCGCCAATGGCGCGGCGATTTATGATACGTGGTGCGCAAGCTGCCACGGCGCCGATTTGCAAGGTGAGCCGGATTGGCGCGTTCCGGATGCCGACGGCTTCCTGCCCGCGCCGCCCCATGACGAAACCGGACATACGTGGCACCATGCGGACCGGCTGCTGATCGACATCGTCACCCATGGCACGCAAGCCGTCGTCGGCGGCACCTATCGCTCCAACATGATCGGATTTGGCAATGCGCTGAGTGCGGATGAAATCCTCGACGTGCTGGCGTATATCAAGAGCACGTGGCCGCCGCATGTCACGGAAACCCATGACGAGATCAATGCCCGCGCCGAGGCGCTCACGGATTAGGACATGACCCAGCCGGTGGCCCAGGCCAGCGCAATGTAGCGCCCGGTCTTGGCCAGCACCACGAGGAGGCCGAACAACCAAAGCGGTGTGCGCATGATCCCGGCAATGACAGTGAAGGCATCGCCAAGTGGTGCCCAGCTGAGCAGCAGGGTCCAGACGCCGTAGCGGGCGTACCACCCCTGTGCGCGGGCAAGCTGGGCTTCGGAGGCCGGGAACCAGCGGCGATGACGGAAGCGCTCGATGCCGCGCCCAAGCCAGTAGTTCACCACAGCGCCAAGCGTGTTCCCGATGCTGGCCACGATTATGATCGTGACAATGGAAATGTCGCCCGCAAGCTGCAGGGCGACAAACACAAGTTCGGATTGGAAGGGGAGGACCGTGGCAGCACCGAAGGCCGCAAGGAACAACCCGCCGAGTGAAGCAAGGTCTTCCAATGGCACCGGGATCAAGCTCCGTCCCTCCCCGACGAGGAAGGGACGCCGCTCACTTGCCCGAGGCAACCTCGAAGCTGCGCTCGACCGGTTGTTCCCGCGGAGGGCGACCGATGACGTCACGCAGTTCGTCAAGCTCGATGAAATTGTCGGCCTGGCGACGCAATTCATCGGCAATCATCGGAGGCTGGCTGCGAATGGTCGATACAACCGATACGCGAACGCCCTGACGCTGCAGCGATTCGACGAGAGGCCGGAAATCGCCGTCTCCGGAGAACAGGACGATGTGATCGACGCGCGGCGCGAGTTCCATCGCGTCAACGGTCAATTCGATGTCCATGTTGCCCTTGACCTTGCGGCGGCCCTGGCTGTCGGTGTATTCCTTGGCCGGTTTGGTGACCATGGTAAAGCCGTTGTAGTGCAGCCAATCCACCAGCGGTCGGATCGGAGAATATTCGTCATTTTCCAACAAAGCTGTGTAGTAAAAGGCCCTTACCATTTTCCCACGACGCGCGAACTCTTGTCTCAGGAGTTTGTAGTCGATGTCGAAACCCAGGGCTTTTGCGGCAGCGTAGAGGTTGGATCCGTCGATGAACAGCGCGAGCCGTTCGTCCTTGTAAAACATGAAATGTCCTTCCTTACAAAGTGGCCTGCCTGAAATCGTGAGTGTGAAATAATGGGCAGACCCAGCCTTTAAGGTAAAGTAATCAGGGGCACGTTCAAGGGCAATTGCACCCCCTAAAGGATAGTATGAATACTTCGAATGACAAAGATATCGCGATTGCAATGGGTTCCAATCTGGGTTCTGCGGCTGGCGACGCGGCGGCAACTCTGTCGGCCGCGCTGCGGGCACTGGCGGCCTCGGGGCTGACACTGCGCCGGGTCAGCCGCTTTTTTGCGACGCCTTGTTTTCCGGCGGGGGCCGGGCCGGACTATGTGAATGCCTGCGCCATTTTGCGTGGCGCGGGCTCGCCCGGCACGGTTCTGGAGCGGCTGCACAGTATCGAAGCGGCCTTTGACCGCGCACGCACGTCACGCTGGGGCAGCCGGACGCTCGACCTCGACTTGTTGGCGATGGGCGATTTGGTGCAACCGGACCGCCGGACCTTCGACCACTGGCAGGCTCTGCCGCTTGAGACGCAGATGCAGGTCACGCCCGACCAGCTGATCCTGCCGCATCCGCGATTGCAGGACCGGGCCTTCGTTCTTGTACCGCTTTGCGATGTGGCGCCGCATTGGAGGCATCCGGTGCTTGGGCGGACGGTTCGGCAGATGACGGACGCTTTGCCCCTTGAATTGAAGCAAGATGTCATCGCATTGTGATATCTTTCGCCTTGTCAATAGTTTTGTTCCGCGTTATGTCGGCCTCTTCTGACGGCACCCGTAGGATATAGGAGCGCCCAATGGCCCGCGTTACAGTAGAAGATTGCGTCGACAAGGTTCCGAACCGGTTCGAACTGGTGATGCTCGCAGCGCACCGCGCCCGCGAGATTTCCGCCGGTGCCGCGATCACCGTCGATCGCGACAATGACAAAAACCCCGTCGTCTCGCTGCGCGAGATCGCCGAGGAGACCCAATCCGCCGACGAGCTGCGCGAGCGCCTGATCGAGTCCAACCAGACCCAGATCGAAGTGGACGAACCCGAGGACGACGCCATGGCGCTGCTCATGGGTGCCGAACAGGACAAGCCGCAGGAAGACGACATGTCCGAAGAAAAGCTTCTGCGCGCGCTCATGGAGGCGCAAGGCCAGAGCTGAACGCCAAAGGGTTGATCGCGGATGATCGCTGCCGAAGACCTGATTGCTCTTGTCCGCAATTATAACCCGAAGACCAACGAAAAGCTGATCCTCGCGGCCTATGACTATGGCCGCGAGATGCACCAAGGCCAGACCCGGAAATCGGGCGAGCCGTACTTTACGCACCCCGTCGCCGTTGCCGCCATCCTGACCGAGCAACAGCTTGACGATGCGACGATCATCACCGCCCTGCTGCATGACACGATCGAGGACACGCGTGCGTCCTATTCCGAGGTGTCGGAAAAATTCGGTCGCGAGGTGGCGGATCTGGTCGATGGCGTGACCAAGCTGACCAACCTGCAACTGTCGTCGAGCGAATCCAAGCAGGCAGAGAACTTCCGCAAGCTCTTCATGGCAATGTCGAAGGACCTGCGGGTGATCCTCGTCAAGCTGGCCGACCGGCTGCACAACATGCGCACGATCAAGGCCATGCGCGTCGAGAAGCAGGTGCAGAAGGCGCGCGAGACCATGGACATCTTTGCCCCGCTGGCGGGCCGGATGGGCATGCAGTCGATGCGCGAGGAACTGGAGGATCTGGCCTTTCGCGTGCTGAATCCCGAGGGCCGCGCCAGCATCATCCGCCGCTTTGTCACGCTGCAGAAAGAGACCGGCGATGTGATCCACCGGATCACCTCCGACATGCGTTACGAGCTCGAGCGCGCCGGGGTGGAGGCAGAGGTCTTTGGCCGCGCGAAAAAGCCTTATTCGATCTGGCGCAAGATGCAGGAAAAGAAGATCGGCTTCTCCCGCCTGTCGGACATTTACGGCTTTCGCGTCATCACCCGGTCCGAGCGGGACGCCTATACGGCACTGGGCGCCATCCACCAGCGCTGGCGCGCGGTGCCGGGGCGGTTCAAGGATTACATCAGCCAGCCGAAATCCAACGGCTATCGCTCGATCCACACCACGGTGTCGGGCCGTGATGGCAAGCGGGTGGAGGTGCAGATCCGCACCCGCCAGATGCACGAAGTGGCCGAAACCGGCGTTGCAGCGCATTGGTCTTATCGGGACGGTGTGCGGGCGCAGAACCCCTTTGCCGTCGACCCGGCAAAGTGGATCGCGGGCCTGACCGAACAATTCGACGCCGAGGAGGACCACGACGCCTTCCTCGAAGCGGTGAAGCTGGAGATGTACTCGGACAAGGTGTTCTGCTTCACACCCAAGGGCGATGTGGTGAAGCTGCCCAAGGGGGCGACGCCGCTGGATTTCGCCTATGCCATCCATACGCGCATCGGCTCGGCCTGCGTCGGGGCCAAGGTGGACGGCCTGCGGGTGCCGCTCTGGACCCGTCTGAAGAATGGTCAGTCCGTGGAGATCATCACCGCCGAAGGGCAGATGCCGCAAGCGACGTGGCTGGAGATTGCGCAGACCGGCAAGGCCAAGACCGCAATCCGCCGTGCGCTGCGTGAGGCCAACAAGGAGCGCTTTGCCAAGCTGGGGCACGAACTGGTCCGCGCCGCCTTTGAGAACGCCGGCAAGAAGGCCACGGACAAGGTGCTTGAGACCGCATCCAAGACCCTGCGGCTGGAGGATGCGGAGACGCTCCTCGCGCGGGTTGGCAGCGCCGAGCTGACTGCGCGGGAAGTGGTCGAATCGGTCTATCCGAACCTGGCCATTCAGGACGGCGCGTTGATCGAGGAGAAACGCGCGGTTGTCGGTCTGGAACATGGGCAGGCCTTCGAGCGGGCAAAATGTTGCCAGCCCCTGCCCGGAGAGCGGATCATCGGCCTGACCCACCGGGGCAAGGGTGTCGCGGTTCATGCCATCGACTGTGCCGCGCTGGCCGATTTCGAGGATCAGCCGGACCGCTGGATGGACCTGCATTGGGCCGATGGCGCGCATCCGGCGGTCTATACAGTGTCACTTGAAGTCACCATCACCAATGACGCGGGCGTGCTTGGGCGGATTTGCACATTGATCGGAGAGCAAAGGGCCAATATCTCGGACCTGCGATTCATGGACAGAAAACCGGATTTTTATCGCCTGATGTTAGATGTGGATCTGCGGGACGCCGAGCATCTGCACTCGGTGATGACGGCGCTGGAAGCCGAGAGCAACGTGGCCTCTCTCGACCGGCGGCGTGATCCGGGGCTGGCCGCTGCGCCGGTCGCGCGATCTGCGGCGGAGTGATTGGAAAGGCAAGGGATTGGTCTTCAAGCGACGCGATAGACGCCCGGTCCTGCAATTGGTCCGGGAACTGCTCTGGCCGCGCGGCGGCTGGGGGCGCGCGGCGCAGTATGTCCGTCATCGACTGACCCGTTTGCCCGATCCGCCGCATCGCATTGCCCGCGGCATCTTTGCCGGTGTGTTCACCACATTCACGCCATTCTACGGTTTGCACTTCCTTGTTGCCGGGACCTTGGCGTGGATCTTGCGCGGCAATATCCTTGCGGCGCTGCTCTCGACCTTTTTCGGCAATCCGCTGACCTATGTGCCCATTGGCGTTGCCTCGCTCAAGACCGGTTACTGGCTGCTTGGGGTCGAAGGCAGGCATGTGAAACCCGAGGAACACAGCGGCCTGGTGGAGAAATTCATCAAGGCCGGGCAGGATTTTTGGGGCAACCTTTGGGCCGTGTTTCAGGGTAAGCCGGTGTCGTGGCATGATCTGGGCATCTTTTACGATCAGGTATTTTATCCCTACATGATCGGCGGCATCCTGCCCGGCCTGCTGACAGCGACAGTCATTTATTACATTTCCCTGCCGCTGATCACCGCCTACAAGAACCGCCGCAAAGGCCTGATCAAGGACAAGCTCGCCGCGCTGAAAAAGAAGAAAGAAGCGGAGAACAAGGCGGACTGACATCTCTCCGCCGGCCGCCACGATCGCGCCCGTGTGGGCCACCCGAAAATCCCCTGTATCGCTACAATTCTTCACTTTTTGATCGCGGGCAGACCCCCTATGTCTTGGACAAGACCCAGGAGGATACGATGACCGACTATGCCGGACGCCTGCGCCTTGGCGTCAACATTGACCACGTGGCGACCGTGCGCAACGCGCGCGGCAGCGCCTATCCCGATCCGATTCGGGCCGCCATGATCGCCGAGGCCGCGGGCGCCGATGGCATCACCGCGCATCTGCGCGAAGACCGTCGCCATATTTCGGATGCGGATATCGATGGGCTGATGGCCGCGCTGACGCTCCCCCTGAACTTCGAAATGGCCGCAACGGACGAAATGCAGGCCATTGCCCTGCGCCATCGCCCGCATGCGGTTTGCATCGTTCCGGAAAAGCGCGAGGAGCGGACCACCGAAGGCGGGCTGGAGGTGGCGAAGGACGAGAACCGGCTGGCGCATTTCATCGGCCCTCTGCGCGAGGCGGGCTGCCGCGTGTCGATTTTCATCGCCGCCGACAGACCGCAGATCGACGCGGCCCACCGCATCGGCGCACAGGTGATCGAACTGCACACCGGGGCCTATTGTGATCTGCATGCCGAGGGCAATTTCGACGCGCGCGACGCCGAGTTGCAACGCCTGCGCGAGATGTCGACCTATGCCCATTCGCTCGGCCTTGAGGTGCACGCGGGACACGGGCTGACCTATGAGACGGTGGCGCCGGTCGCCGCCTTTCCCGAGGTGATGGAATTGAACATCGGACATTTCATTATCGGCGAAGCGATCTTCATGGGACTGGACCCGGCCATCCGCGAAATGCGACGGTTGATGGACGAAGCCCGGGCGTAGCGGCGCCCGGCGCGCCACGCAGATCGAAAAGGACCATCGCCATGCTGACCCGAATTGCCCTGTGCCTTTCGTTCCTGTTCTCACCCGCAGTGGTCAGCGCACAGCAGGTCATGGAGTGCGACTGGCAGGCGTCGGCGCGCAGTATCCCCGAGCCATGGGAAGCGCACACAAGGACGTTTTCCAATGGCACCGTCCGACTTGCCATGCTCGACACCATCGAACCGGCGGGCGGCTGGGCGTATCTGATGATCCTGTCGCCGCCGTTCGACGAGCTTGGCAGCCGACAGTGCAAATTGATCGGCACCGGCGATATGGGATTTTCCGGGATGACCTTCAGCGCATTGACAGCCGATTATGACCCGGCGCAGGGGCTGATCTTTACGCTACCGGTGCAATTCTACCAGTACGGGGATTTGCAGATGGTGGAGAAAACGCTTCGCATCACGCTGAACCAATCCAGCGGGCAGATCGACACCTGGGTGCTCGATCGATGAGGTCGCTGAAACGGATACGGCCCGTTCCAAACCTTGCGCAGCGTGGGGGCCGTTTGCTTGCTGTCGCATTGACGGTGGGCTTGTGCACGGGGTCCGCCACATTGGCCGAGCCTCCGAACGGGAAAGATGATCCGTTGCCTTTGTCCATCACGGCTCAGGACTGCGACGGGCCGGTCGACATTCTGTCCGTGCCCCGCCCCCTGCGTCGCTACCTCACGGATGTCCCGCTTGGTGCCGGCGTCATCGCCCTGCTGAACCGGGGCGGAAGCGCCGCCAACCGGTATCACATTCTGATCGTGGATCGGATCGGCCTCGACGATGTGGAAATCCTCGACCCGGTCCATTGCAAGATCGTCACGCTGACGCATCCGGGGCTGGCGCTGACACGCGACTTCCAGATAGGCAGAATATCGAGCTCCCATGATCAGACAGGCGAGGACCGGCTTGGCATTGCGGCGCAGCTTTCGCTGAAGTTTTTGCGCACGGATATGGGCGATGGCTCGTATCGTTCGGACGCGGTAGCCTATGTGTATCTCGATCATGCCACGGGAGACGCCGCTTTCGAACTCTGGTCGATCGACGACCCCCGGCGGGTGCGTCGATGATCCTTGGCATCGGCACGGATCTTGCGAATATCGAACGCATTCAGCGGGTGCTGGACAAGTATGGCGACCGCTTTCGCAATCGCGTCTTCACCGACATCGAGCAGGCCAAGGCCGAGCGGCGACGCGATGTCGCCGGGACCTATGCGAAACGCTGGGCCGCGAAGGAAGCGTGTTCCAAGGCGCTCGGCACCGGTCTGCGGATGGGAATCGCGTGGAAGGACATGCATGTGCGCAACCTGCGCAGCGGGCAGCCAGTCATGGAAGTCACCGGCTGGGCCAAAGACCGCCTCGACAGCATGACGCCGGAGGGGCATGAGGCAATCATCCATATCACCCTGACCGACGATCACCCCTGGGCGCAGGCCATGGTGCTCATCGAAGCGCGGCCGCTCAACGCTTCGTGATGCCTTCTGCCGCCTGTCCGCATCGCTTGACACCCGCGCCGGGGGCGCTCATGTAGCGCGTGTCTAATTGGGGCAAGGGATTTTCACGCATGGCCACCGAAGAAAAGAAGTCCGGCGGGATCGTCGAGACGATAAAGACAATCGTCTACGCGCTGCTGATCGCGGGCGTTTTCCGGACCTTCCTGTTTCAGCCATTCTGGATTCCCTCGGGGTCGATGAAGGACACGCTGCTAATCGGGGATTTCCTCTTCGTGAACAAGATGGCCTATGGCTATTCTTATGCCTCCTGCCCGTCGATCATCGCACCGCGGTTTGGCCTGAATATTGATGCAAAGGACATTTGCGGCATCTTCGACGGCGACAACAAACGCCTGTTTGGGTCCGAGCCGGAACGCGGCGATGTCGTGGTCTTTCGTCACCCGGTTTCGGGGCGCGATTTCATCAAGCGTCTGATCGGTTTGCCCGGCGACAAAATCCAGGTGCGCGACGGAGTTCTCAGCATCAACGGCACGCCGGTTCAGGTCGAGCCCGATGGCGTCTTCGAGGAAGTGGCCGAAGCGCAGGGTCCGCAACGGCTGCGCCCGCGCTGCGAGAACGGCCCGGTGGGCGATGGCGGGACCTGCAACAAGTCCAAGTTCATCGAAACCCTGCCCGGCGGCGTCTCCCACAGCATCCTGAACATCGACGATCAGGGGTCGGATCATACCTCGGTCTACGTGGTGCCCGAGGGACATTACTTCTTCATGGGTGACAACCGCGACAACTCGCTGGACAGCCGCGTGTCGAACCTGTCCGGGGGCGTCGGGTTCGTGCCATTCGAGAACCTGATCGGCCGGGCGGACCGGGTGATGTTCTCCTCTGCCGGACGGTCCATGCTGTTCTTCTGGACCTGGCGCAGCGATCGTTTCTTCAAGGCGGTTGACTGAGGCCCTGCGCATACCCCTCGGGGCGGCCCTGGCCGTCCTGATGCTGGCCGCTCAGCCCGCGCGGGCTGAGCGTTTCATCATACCATCTGGGAATATGAAGCCGACACTCTTGGTGGGCGACGTGATCAATACTGACGCCGTGGCGGGAGTGCCTGAGCGCGGCGCTGTGGTGATGTTTCGGCATCCGGTGACCCATGAGGCCCATGTTGCACGGCTGATCGGCCTGCCGGGGGAACGGGTCTGGATAAAGGATGGCATTCCCTATCTGAACGGCAATCCGGCCCTGCAGGAGCCTGTCGGGGACTTCGAAGAGGTCATGGAGGCGCAGAGGGCGCTGCGGCTTTTTCCACGTTGTGGCAATCGTCCGGTGGCCATCGGCGGGGTCTGTCTCAAGCAACGGCTTCGCGAGACTCTCCCCGATGGGCGGCACTACGACGTTCTGAACATTGCGGATCAAGGAATGGACAACACGGGTGAGTTCCGCATTCCTGATGGCCACGTGTTCGTAATGGGCGACAACCGGGATAACTCCAATGACAGCCGCGTGCCGCAGATCGCGGGCGGGCCGGGGCTTGTGCCGACAGACAAGGTGTTCGCGCGGGTCACGCGCATTCTCTACAATGCCGAGGGACATCTCGATCGGATCATGAAAGGCGTGGAATGAAGGTTTCTGCGGATCTCAAGGCTCTGGAAGAGCGGCTTGGCTATCGCTTTGAACGCCCGGACCTGTTGCGGCAGGCGGTGACGCATGGCTCCATGTCCGGTCCCGGACGGGATGATAATCAGCGGCTGGAATTCCTCGGGGACCGGGTTTTGGGCCTTGTCATGGCACAGGCGCTTCTGGAGCACGACATGTCGGCCAATGAGGGCCAGCTCGCCCCGCGCTTCAACGCGCTGGTGCGCAAGGAAGCCTGCGCTGACGTGGCGCGCGAGATCGACATCGGCGCGGCGTTGAAGCTGGGCCGCTCCGAGCAAAAGACCGGCGGACGGCGCAAGATGGCGCTGCTCGGCGATGCCATGGAGGCCGTGATTGCGGCGGTCTATCTCGATGGCGGGTTCGACGCCGCGCGGGCGCTGATTCTGCGGCTCTGGGGCAAACGGATCGACGAGGTCGAGGAAGACGCCAAGGACGCCAAGACCGCGTTGCAGGAATGGGCGCAGGGACGCGGCCTGCAACCGCCGCAATATGTCGAGATCGCCCGCAGCGGCCCGGATCACGCCCCAATCTTCACCATCGAGGTCCGGCTGCCAACGGGCGAGACCGCCGAGTCGACCGCCGGGAACAAGCGTCAGGCCGAGCAGTCAGCAGCCAAGGCGCTGCTCGACCGGCTCGGGTAACCCCCCTCCGGCTCATGCGAAGGCCTGAACCTTTGCCTCCGGCTGGCGGCCAAAGGCGGCGCGGGCCTTATCGAAGCGATCGGCAAAAGGGCTCGGGCGCGGAGCGCGGGCGGGTGCCGTCTGCTGCGGCTCTGCGGCGGAGCGGGCGGTGGCCTCGGGGCGCGGTTTGCGGGCCTTCTGGGGTTTGCGGCGCGGCTGCGGCTTGGCCTGTTCGGCCTTTGCCATTGCCTCTGCCTCTGCCCGGACGCGTTTGTGCAGCACGGTGATCTGGTCGAAGGCATCGTTGACCGCCATCAGCCGCCGCGTCGCCTCCAGCTCGGAACCGAACCAGACATCCGGGTGATAGGTTTTGACCAGTTTACGCCAGGCCGCGCGGATCGTTGCGAAATCATCGGTCGGCGAGACGCCGAGCCTCGTGTAGGGATTGTCGATTTGATCGCGGCGGGGCATGGGCGGCTCCAAAGGCACTTGATGCGTTGTTTCGTCCCGGTTCCAACGCCCTGCCCCCGCGAGACGTCCCGAACCCGTGAAATAAGGCATAACTTTGTCACGGATTTTACGGAAGCCACATTCTTGACAGAAAGTTAACGCGCGCGGCCTGTTCTCTGGCCTGGTTCCGCTGTAGCAGCAATCGGCAAGACGCGCGGAGGCAGCATGAGCGACAATCTGAGAGGCAGCCTTTGGATGATGCTGGCCATGTTGGGCTTTGGCATCGAGGACGCGTTCTTCAAGGCGGCAACCGGTACCGGCGGGGTGACCGCGGGGATGGGCACCGTGCAATTCGGTCTGATGGCGATGATGATCTATGCGATCTATGCCCGGCGGCAGGGCGTGCCGCTTTGGGATGCGGCCTATCTGCAGAAGGGATTGTTGATCCGGACAGGCTTCGAGATTTGCGGGCGTCTGTTCTTTGCTCTGAGCCTTGCCTATACGCCGCTGTCGACCACCTCCGCGATCCTGCAGGCGGCGCCGCTTGTGGTGATGCTGGCCGCCGGGCTGATCCTTGGCGAGAAGATCGGGCCACACCGATGGGCGGCGATGGCTGTGGGCTTTCTTGGCGTGCTGCTGATCATCCGCCCCTCCCCGTCCGGCATCGAGGCCAACGCTATTTTTGCGCTGCTCGGCATGATCGGCTTTGCCGGGCGCGACGTGGCCACACGCACCAGCCCGCCACACGTGCGGTCGGCGCAGCTTGGCGTTCTGGGCTTTGCCGTGGTGACCTTTGCCGGACTGGTCATTCTCGCGTTCGAGCCGGGCAAGCCCCAGCTCCCGACCGGACAGGCGGCGTTGCTGCTCTGTGGCACGGCGCTGGCGGGGATCGTCGGGTATACCGCGCTGACCTCCGCGATGCGCACCGGCGAGGTCTCTGTTGTTGCGCCGTTCCGGTATTCACGGCTGATCGTGGCGCTGATCCTTGCCTATGCGGTCTTTGGGGAACGGCCTGATACAATGACTTTGGCGGGGTCTGCGCTGATCGTCGTGGCAGGCACCTACTCGCTGATCCGGGACGGACGGCGCAGGCGGACATGAGCCGACAGGGCACGGCGAAGGCCCTTTGCGCCGGCGCGGAGTTTGCTGTAGAGGAAGCGCTTGACCCTGAGGATTCCCAATGACGACACGCGCCGGTTTCATCGCCCTGATCGGAGAGCCCAATGCGGGCAAATCCACCCTGACCAACCGGATGGTCGGGGCGAAAGTCTCCATCGTGACCCACAAGGTCCAGACCACCCGCGCCCGCATCCGCGGCGTGGCGATTGAAGGCGAGAGCCAGCTGGTGTTCGTCGACACGCCCGGCCTGTTTCAGCCCAAGCGGCGCCTTGACCGTGCCATGGTCGCGGCGGCCTGGGGTGGCGCTGCGGATGCGGATCTCGTGGTGCTGCTGATCGAAGCGCACCGCGGCATCTCCGAAGGCGTCAAACGCATTCTCGAAGGTCTGCACGAGATGCCCAAGGGCCGCAAGATTGCCCTTGCGATCAACAAGATCGACAAGGTTCAGCCCGACAAGCTGCTGTCGCTGACCGAGCAGATGAACGAGGCCTTCCCCTTCGTGAAGACCTTCATGATTTCTGCCGAAAAGGGGCGCGGCGTTCAGGATCTGCGCGCATGGCTCGCCGCCGAACTGCCCGAGGAGCCGTGGCTCTATCCCGAGGATCAGATCGCCGATCTGCCGCTGCGCATGATTGCCGCCGAAATCACCCGCGAAAAGCTGACCCTGCGCCTGCACCAGGAGCTGCCCTACCAGTTGACGGTCGAGACCGAAAGCTGGGAGGAACGCAAGGATGGCTCGGCCCGGATCGACCAGATCGTCTATGTCGCGCGCGATGGCCATAAGGGCATCATCCTCGGCAACAAGGGCGAGACGATCAAAGCCATCTCCAAGGCGGCGCGGGAGGAACTCGCGGAGTTTCTTGGCCGCAAGATCCATTTGTTCCTGCAGGTCAAGGTGCGGGCGAACTGGCTCGAAGAGAAAGAGCGCTATTCCGAGATGGGCCTCGATTTCCGCGACGGCAATGCCTGAACCCCGGCTTACTGCGCGGTTCTGGGTGGATGCCTACCTTGCGCGGCTGCGATTTGCGGATATTCCGGCCTTCGTTGTGGCCCATGGCGACGACACGGCTGGCGCGGTTCTGGTCAAACAATCGCCCCTCGACGGCAGCGCCACGGCCTTTATCCGCAGTTTCGATCTAATGAGCGGCGAACGCGTCTGGACCGAATTGGCCAGTGGGCCGGAGGCCGAAGTGGACGCCGCCATTGCGCGCCAGCGCGGGTTCGACCCGGATCTTTGGGTTATCGAGGTAGAGGATCGCCTCCGCCGGCATCTTCTGGATCAGGACGGGCTCGGCTGAGCCGGCGACCAATCCAGATCACACCCAGCCCGGACACCCAGAACAGCAGCGCCAGCGTCGGTATCCACATCAGCACCTTTGGCCAGCCGATCAGCGGCGGGTCGATAAAGAAATAGGGATGACGGCCGTCGATCTCGCCGCGCAACAGCGCGTAGGCCATATAGACACCCGGCCAGGCCAACCACCATGCCGCATGGGCATAGCGGAGGCGCGCGGTCTGGGCGAATCCGAGCCACCAGGCCGCCACGGCCAGCGGAATCGCGCTGTGCATGGCCTGATCGACATACCAGCGCAATCCGCTCAGATCACGCGCCAGCAAGACATGATAGACAATGGCCACAATCGCGGTCCACAGCGTGATCCCTGCGATCCAGGCTTGCCCAAGCCGCCCGGTCAGGGCGATTTTGGCAAAGAGGATGGCCACGAGAAGCGTGGTCAAAATCGTGAAGTAGCGGCCAATGCGCCATAGCTCGATCCATAGCGGTCGTTCCGGATGGCGCGTGAGGCCAACATTTACGTGGGTGATCAGCGCACAAAGCGCAGCAAAGGAAATCACGCCGGCGATCAGACGCGCTTGAAAAGAGTACTCTGGCATGACTGCAATCTTGGCCCCGAGACCGGCTTTGGCAAGTCACAACCTTGCCAGCGGTTCCCGCCCGGCCGATAGTCGCGGCATGGAATGGCGCGACACCGGAATCCTGCTCGGCACCCGCAAGCACGGCGAAAGTTCTCTGATTCTGGAGGTTTTCACCCCGGAGCGGGGGCGGCATTTCGGCGTGTTGAAAGGCGGCACATCGCGCAAGATGACGCCGCACCTGCAACCCGGGGCGCAACTGGACCTGACGTGGAAGGCGCGGCTGGAGGAGCACATGGGCGCCTTCTCTGCCGAACCGGAGCGCTCGCGCGCGCATCTGGCCATGGCGAACCGGGTGACGCTGGCCGGAATGAACGCGGTTCTGGCGCTCTTGTCGTTTGGCCTGCCGGAGCGGGAGGGGCATTTGCCGCTCTATCGCCGCACCGAAGCGCTGCTGGACCTGATGGCACAGCCGGATCTCTGGCCGCTGGCGTATCTGCGCTGGGAGCTGGCGCTGCTGGAGGAGTTGGGCTTTGGCCTTGATCTGACGCGTTGCGCGGCCACCGGCGCGCGCGAAGGTCTGATCTATGTCTCTCCAAAGAGCGGGCGCGCGGTGTCAGAGGGCGGCGCGGGGGATTGGGCCAACCGCATGTTGCCACTGCCGGAGGTCATGCTGGGGCGTGGGGCGGCCTCCGACGCTGAAATCGTGCTGGCGCTTGGTACCACCGGACATTTCCTTGAGCACCATCTCGCCGCCAGCCTTGGCGATGCCCCCCTGCCCGCTGCGCGGGCGGCGCTGATCGGCCTTCTGGCGCGACAAACGAAGCGGCATTGAAGAAAGGCTTTTCATGCCATCTTCCCCCGTCCCGCGATCCGGGCTAGGTAGGGTCAAATGATATGGACCCTGCCTAATATCCTCACGGTTTTGCGCCTGCTCGCCGCCCCCGGCGTTGCGGTAATGTTCCTGTATTTCCACCGCCCCTTCGCCGACTGGGCCGCGCTGCTGCTGTTCCTCAGTGCCTCGATCACCGATTGGTTCGACGGGCACCTTGCCCGCGCCTGGAAGCAGGAAACCAAGATGGGCACCATGCTCGATCCGATCGCGGACAAGGCGATGGTGGTCATCGCCCTGATGGTGATCGTAGGATATTCGTCGATGTCACCCTGGCTGGTGCTGCCCGCGACCTTCATCCTGTTCCGCGAAGTCTTTGTTTCCGGCCTGCGTGAGTACCTCGGTGACACCGCCGGGACGTTGAAAGTGACCAAACTCGCCAAGTGGAAGACCACCTTGCAGATGACAGCCATTGCCGTGCTGTTTGCCCAAGGTGTGTTCGAGCATTACCTTGGGATGAGCATTTTCGGTATGGACGAGACCATGGTGGGAGCTGTTCTGGACGGCGAGGTCGAGGATACGCTTGGTCTGCGCTGGAAATATGCCGGGATGCTGTGGACCGGGAATGTCGGGCTGGTGCTGCTTTGGATTGCCGCGGCGCTGACACTCGTCACCGGCTGGGATTACTTCCGCAAGGCCCAGCCCTTCCTGAAAGAGGAGCGCTGAGATGGATGTACTGTATTTTGCCTGGGTGCGCGAACGCATCGGCCTGCCGAAAGAGCGGATTGAGACGCAGGCGCAGACCGTGGCCGAGCTGGTGAGCGAACTCAAGAGCCGCGAAGAGCGCTATGAAGTGGCTTTCTCCGATCTATCGGCGCTGCGCGTGGCGGTGGATCAGGATCTGACCGATTTCGATGCCTCCATCGTCGGCGCGCGCGAGGTCGCCTTCTTTCCGCCGATGACCGGAGGCTGAGCCATGCGCGTGATCGTGCAGGACACGCCGTTCGATTTCGGACAAGAGGCCGAAGCCTTCGCCAGCGGACGCCATGACATGGGCGCGGTTGTGACCTTCACCGGCATCGTGCGCGATCTGGCCACCGGCGATCTCGACGCGATGGAAATCGAGCATTACCCGGGCATGACGCAGAAGGCGCTCGAAAAAATCGCGGCAGAGGCCTCCGAGCGCTGGAAGCTTGGCGATGTTCTGGTGATCCATCGCTATGGCCGGATGACGCCGGGCGACAAGATCATGATGGTCGCAACCGCAGCGCCGCACCGCAAGGATGCCTTCGATGCGGCGGAATTTCTGATGGACTACCTCAAGTCCCGTGCACCCTTCTGGAAGAAAGAGCACAGTGCTCAGGGGGCCGGATGGGTCGCCGCGAAGGACGAGGACGAGGCCGCGCTGGACCGCTGGTGAGGGCGCAGCAAAAACTTTCAAGGATTCATCGCGAATTTCATACAGGGAATTTGGCCCGGCTTGCTCCCCCGGCGCGTTGGTCATACTATTTGACCAATTCAGAGGTCCTCCATGCCATTTCGCCCCGTACAGCCCGAAAAGCTCTCGACAGCCGTGGTGCGCCAGATTGAGCAGCTGATCCTGCGCGGCATTTTGCGTCCCGGCGAGCGGCTCCCGGCGGAGCGGGCGCTCGCCGAGCAACTGGCCGTCTCCCGGCCAAGCCTGCGCGAAGCTGTCGCCGAGCTGCAGGCCCGCCGCCTGCTCACCAGCAAGGCAGGCGCCGGCATTTACGTGACGGAGGTCCTCGGCAGCGCCTTTTCCGAAGCGCTGATCCAGCTGTTCAAGGGGCATGACGAGGCGGTTTTCGACTACCTTTCGTTTCGGCGCGATATGGAGGGCCTGGCCGCCGAGCGCGCCGCGACCTACGGAACCGACGCCGATCTTGCGGTGATCCAGCAGCTTTTTGACAAAATGTGCGCCGCCCACGGAAAGCGCAATCCCGACGATGAGGCGCGGCTCGATGCCGACTTTCACCTCGCCATCATCGAGGCCAGCCACAATGTCATCATGCTGCACATGATGCGGTCAATGTATCAACTGCTGCGCGAGGGCGTTTTTTACAATCGCCGCATCATGTTCCGGCAGCGCACCACGCGAGAGGCACTTCTGGATCAGCACCGCAGCATCAACGACGCACTGCAGGCGCGGGATGCCCCCGGCGCACGGCAGGCCGTGGCGCAGCATCTGAGCTATGTGGAGGATGCCCTGTTCGCGGACCGAAAAGCCGAAGAGAATGAAGACGTCGCCCGCCAGCGACTCGAGCGAGAAAAAGCCCGGGGCTGACCCGGCACACCCCTGGAGGATACCCTATGGAAACGCGCGTTTGCCGCATCAAAGACGTTCACGACATCCAGGTCGAGACGATTCCTGTCGAATCCCCCGGCACCGGTGAGGTTATGGTTGCCGTCGGAGCGGGCGGGATCTGCGGCTCCGACCTGCACTATTTCCACGATTTCGGCTTTGGGCCGTATCGCATCCAGGGCTCGATGATCCTTGGCCATGAAGCCGCCGGAACGGTTATCGCGTTAGGCGAAGGCGTCGAGGGACTGGCCGTTGGCACCCGCGTGGCGATTAACCCTTCGCGTCCGTGCATGGTTTGCGACTACTGTCAGAAGGGGATGACGACCCACTGCCGCGACATGCGATTTCGGGGCTCTGCCATGCGGGTTCCGCATTACGAAGGGCTGTTCCGCGACAAGATCGTTGTGGAAGCCGAACAATGCGTTTCCGTCGGCGACGCCGAACTGAGCGCGGCGGCCTGCTCTGAGCCTTTGGCAGTGTGTCTTCACGCGCGCCATATGGCCGGGGATCTTCTGGGCCAGCGTGTGCTGGTGACGGGCGCCGGGCCGATTGGGGCGCTGTGTACCGCTGTCGCAGCACAGGCCGGTGCGGCGGAGATTGTGACGACGGATCTTCAGGACGTGCCCCTGGGCGTGGCCGAGCGCATGGGCGCCACAGAGGTCATCAACATGGGCCGGGACGCCGCCCGGATGGAACGGTTTTCTTCTGGCAAAGGCCATTTTGACGTGGTCTTCGAATGCTCCGGGGCGACCCCGGCGATCGTTTCGGCGATGGCCGCGATCCGCCCGCAGGGCCGCATCGTCCAGGTCGGCACCGGCGGACAGGCCGCAATTCCGCTCAGCTCGATCGTTGGCAAGGAACTGACATGGCAGGGCACGCAGCGCTTTCGGCATTTCGAATTCAACGAAGCGGTGCGCCTGATCCGAACCGGCGGAGTTGACGTAACCCACATGGTGACCGGTCAATTCCCGCTGGAAGACGCGATGCAGGCATTCGAAACCGCAGGCGACCGGGCCAGGGCGGTCAAAGTGCATCTCATGTTCGAAGGCGCCTGAGACCCGCGCGCCGAAGCGCTCTCAAGGCGATCTCTCCGACAGTGGACTGGCCGGGGAGATCAGCCCCATGTGTCAAGGGCCCGCCCCGGTCACCCGGCTTTGCGCAGATCCACGATCATCGCATCGATGTCGCCCCGGCGTTTGTCGAGCATCGCTCCGATCTCCGTCCGCTCGGTCAGCAGCATGTTCACCCCTTCAAGATAAAGGTTGTAGAACTTGCCGCTCTTTTGTCCGACGAAGAAGGTCACATCGAAAGGCGCTTCATTGCGCAGCGTCATGATCCCATTGACCTGAAACGCGTTTTTCACCGTCTGAGTGCCGGTTACCGCAATCGCGCCGCCGATGAACTCGCGGAAGCGCTTGCCATATTTGCGGGCGATATAGCCGGTAAACGCGTCGGTGAAGGCTTTCTTCTGAGACGCGCTGGCCCGGCGGCCATCCACGCCCAGCGCCGTGGCGGCGATGGTCGGAAGGTCCGCGTATTTCTTGAAGATGCGCTCGAACTCTTTGATCATGGCGCTCTCGGACTGACCGGAGGCAATCACTTTGTTGATGTCCGCGACCAGTTTGTCCACGAGCGACTCGGCCTGTGCCGACGTCGCCGCCATAGCCCCACCGGGCAGCACAGCGCTGGTTGTCAGGGCAGCAAGCCCGCCGAGGGTGAAGGCGCGGCGGCCAAAGTGCATGGGTCTCATTTAAAAACCTTCCGTATCAACAGCATCCGGATCGACAAAACTCGCGTCTTCCCCCGCATCTCCGCCAAGCTCGTAACGACGGTTTTGCAGGTAGATCAGCCGAAGCTGTGCATAGGAGTCGGCGCTTTCGTACATCAGCGAGTCGTAAGTGTCGGAGTAGGTAGCCCGCTGGCCAAGCTTGTCGAGATAGGTGGCCACGGTGCCGCTGTACTTCTCGGGCGCGGGGATCGTATAGCTCAGCGGATTGGTAAACAGATCGACCACGCGCCCCGCCGAGTCGCGCTCGGTCGACGGGCCAAGGATCGGCAATTCCTGATAGGCCCCTTCCGGAGCGCCCCAGACATAGAGCGTCTCGCCGAAATCGGTATCGTCTTCTTCGAGGCCAAGATCGGCGGCCACATCCGCCAGCCCGCCGAAGCCCAGCGTGGCATTGATCACGAACCGCACCGTGTTGGTTGTGGCCCGGCCCGGACGACCCTGCAGCACCTGATTTACGACATAACCGGGCGTGGCGAAGGTATCGGCAAAGTTCGAGATATTGCGCCGCACACCCTCCGGCACGCTCCGGACGTACGCCGCTCCGGCGCCATTGACCGAATTCTTGTCAAGCCGTTGATTGAAGGCATGAATTTTTCGGTTCGTCGCTTCGTGCGGATCGTGAATACCCTCTGGCGCTCCGCCGGGACCGGGCACCGAACAGGCGGCGACCATCATCAGGAGAAGACCAGTAAAAATCACACGGGCATAACGCATTTCAGGCAGCTTTCTTCAATTCTCTTGGGAAACCCCCCAAGGTTTCCTAAAAGCTTACATAAAATCTTTTCACGAGAGTCCCAACGGTGGCAATTCGTTTCAATGATCTTGTGACACAAAGGCGACATGACCCGAAAACCGCCCCACACACCACCGCAACCCCCTCAACGGACCAGAATAAGGCAGACTTCCGCTGATGCAGGCTGACACCTATCAAAAGGGCTTGGACGAATTGCGCGGTGTCCGGCGCCAAAGCCGGCCGTACTATTGGTTCGCCGCGATTTTCAGCTTTTTTGTCAATCTGTTGATGCTGACCGGGCCGCTTTACATGCTGCAGGTCTATGACCGGGTTCTGGGATCGCGGTCGGAGGCAACGTTGGTTGCCCTGTCGGTGTTGGTGGTCTTTCTTTACGCGATGATGGGCCTTCTCGATTACGTGCGGGGCCGGGTCATGGCGCGCGTGGCCGCGCGGTTTCAGGCCGCGCTCGACCTGCGTGTTTTTGATGCCGTCCTGCGCCGCTCTGCGGTTCAGAACGATGCGCTGGCGCAAAGCGGCGTGCGTGATCTGGAAACGGTACAGCGGTTCTTGGCGTCGCCCGTCACCATGAGCCTTTTCGACATGCCATGGTCGCCGGTTTTCATCGCTGCGATCATGATTTTCCATCCCTGGCTTGGATATCTCGCGCTCGCCGGTGGGGCTGTGTTGATTGTTGTGACCCTGATCAATCAGGTCACGACCCGCGCGCCGTCGCTGCGCACCAATATGGCGGTAATTCAGGCGGACCGCACCGCCGAACAGATCCGCTCCGAGGCGGAGATGGTCACGGCGCTCGGCATGCGGCGCGATGCATTCAAACGCTGGATCACAGCGCGGCGCGCCTCCTTGTCTGCGCAGATCGGCACTGCCGATCTGACCGGCACGTTTACCACCATCACCCGCACTTTCCGTCTTTTGCTACAGTCCGCGATGCTGGGTCTTGGGGCCTGGCTCGTCCTGCGCGGCGAGTTGACGCCGGGCGCGATGATCGCGGCCTCGATCCTGATGGGCCGGGCGCTGGCACCGATCGAATTGGCCATCGGACAATGGCAGCTTGTCCAGCAAGCGCGCAAGAGCTGGAAGAACCTTGCACAACTGCTCGGGGAAGTGCCGCCGGAAGCCCCGCGCACCGCCCTGCCCCGTCCCGCTGCCAAGCTTGAAACCCAAGCGTTGACCGTGGTTCCGCCGGGCGAGACACAGGCCTCCCTGCGCATGGTCAGCTTCACACTGCCCCCGGGCAAGGCGCTTGGCGTCATCGGCCCATCCGGCTCTGGCAAATCAACGCTGGCGCGGGCGGTTACCGGTGTCTGGCGCGCGGCGGGCGGTAAGATTCGTCTCGATGGCGCGACTCTGGATCAATACGGCGTGGACACCCTGGGCCAACATATCGGCTACCTGCCTCAGCGGGTCACGCTCTTCGACGGCACCATTGCGGAGAACATCGCCCGGCTGTCTCAAAACCCGGATTCGGAAAAGGTCGTCGCGGCCGCCCAGAAGGCCGATGCCCATGACATGATCCTGAAGCTGCCCAATGGCTATGATACGCAGGTCACCGCCGCGGGCGGACGGCTGTCCGGCGGGCAGATGCAGCGGATCGGGCTAGCGCGGGCGATGTATGGCGAGCCGGTGCTACTGGTGCTGGACGAGCCGAACTCCAACCTCGACAACGAGGGCTCAGAGGCGGTCAATCGCGCCATCCGCGCGTTCAAGGCCGAGGGAAAATCGGTGATGATCATGGCCCACCGCCCCGCCGCCATCAAGGAATGCGACCTGCTGCTGATGCTGGACGGCGGCAACAACGTCGCCTTTGGACCGCGTGACGAGGTCCTCAGGAAAGTCGTGCAAAACCATCAGCAGATCCAGCGCAGCGCCGGTCAGGGGGGCGTGCGATGAGCGATGACACGCCATTTCCGCTGCGCAGGCAGATGATTCTCGGGCTGCTGGCGTTGCTTGTGCTGGTGGGGGGCTTTGGCACATGGGCCGCGACCACGTCGATCTCCGGCGCTATCGTCGCACCCGGACAGATACAGGTCGATCAGAACCGGCAGGTCGTTCAGCATCCCGACGGCGGTGTCGTGGCCGACATTCTCGTGGACGAGGGTGATACGGTGGTGGCGGGTCAAAGCCTGCTGCGGCTGGATCCATCACGGATGCAATCGGAGCTGACCATCGTCGAAGGTCAGTATTACGAATTGGTGGCCCGCCGGGGGCGGCTGCAGGCAGAGCGGGATCAGGCGCAGGAAATCACTTTTGATCCGGCGCTGCTGGCGCGGGCGCGCGGTGACGCCGAGGTTGCGGACCTGGTCGAGGGCCAACGCAGGCTGTTCCGCGCCCGGGGCGAATCCATCGCCCGCCAGATAGAGCAATTGCGCAAACGCACCGATCAGATCGCAGATCAGGTGCGCGGCATCGACGCCCAGCAGGCCGCTTTGGGCGAACAACTGGCGTTGATCGGCGAAGAACTGAAAAATCAGCAGAAATTGCTGGCCGATGGGCTGACTCAAGCCAGCCGCGTTCTGTCTTTGCAGCGGGAGCAATCCCGACTGCTTGGCTCCGCGGGCGATCTGACTGCGCAAAAGGCGCAGGCCGAGGGTCGGATTACCGAGATCGACATCCAGATCCTGTCGCTCGAAACCCAACGCCGCGAAGAGGCCATCACCACGCTGCGCGATCTGCAATCGAACGAACGCGAATTGGCCGAGCAACGGCGCGCGCTGATCGAACGGCTCAGCCGGATGGAGATTACCGCTCCGGTGAGCGGCATCGTCTACGGCCTTACGGTTTTTGCACCGCGCTCTGTCATCCGCCCCGCCGATCCGGTGATGTACCTCGTGCCACAGGATCGGCCCCTGGTTATTTCGGTACGCGTGGAACCCATCCACATCGACCAGCTGTTCGTCGAACAGGACGTGGCGCTGCGTTTTGCCGCGCTGGATCAACGGACGACGCCGGAGCTGTTTGGGCGCGTGGTGCAGATCTCAGCGGACGCCTTTCAGGATGAAGCTTCGCGGCTGAGCTATTACCGCGCGGAAATTCAGCTCAATCCCGGAGAGATGGCCCGCCTGCCGGAGGGCACCGCGCTGATCCCCGGCATGCCGGTGGAGGCTTTCATCCGCACCGCCGACCGCACGCCGCTGGCCTATCTGATGAAACCTTTCACCGACTATTTCGCCAAAGCCTTCCGGGAGAGTTGAGCACCGCGCGCGCGCCGGTGCGGCCAGTGTGCGTATTTTTTCCAGGAAGACGCGCCAAGGTGTTTCCAATCCCGGGCGGGCGCTCTAGCGTCTGAGCAAAACCGGAGGATTTGCCATGAGCAACGCAATCGAAACCCGCCTGGCCGAGCTTGGTCTGACTCTACCCGACGCCCCGGCACCGGCGGCGAATTATGTGCCTTATGTGCTGACCGGGAACACGCTTTATGTCTCCGGCCAGATCAGCATGAAGGACGGCGCGCTTGTTTGCGGCAAGCTGGGCGATACCATGGACGTGGACGCCGGAGCGGCGGCGGCGCAAAGCTGCGCACTCAGCCTGCTCGCCCAGGTGCGCGCGGCCTGCGGCGGTGACTTGTCCAAGCTGAAGCGCGTGGTGAAGCTGACCGGCTTCGTCAACTCCACCGGCGACTTCACGGATCAGCCCAAGGTCATCAATGGCGCCTCTGACGCCTTTGTCGAGATCCTCGGAGACGCCGGGCGCCATGCGCGTTCTGCGGTGTCGGCGGCGTCGCTGCCGCTCGGCGTGGCGGTCGAGATCGAAGGCATCTTCGAGCTCGCCTGATGCCGGTTTTTCCACAGATATTCCTGGAACGGCCCATCGCCCATCGTGGATATCACGATGTCGCGGCGGGCCGCCCCGAGAACTCCCGGGCGGCTTTCGAGGCGGCGATTGCCGCGGGCTACGGCATTGAACTGGACCTTCAATTGTCCAAAGACGGTGTCCCGATGGTGTTTCATGACTACGATCTACAACGGTTGACCGGCGCGCGTGGGCCGGTGCAGCAGAAAACGGCGGCGGAGCTGGCCGCGATCCCCTTGTTGCATGGCGATGAGTGTATCCCGACCTTGCCTGATGTGCTTGCGCTTGTCGCAGGCCGCGCACCGCTGCTGATCGAGATCAAGGATCAGGATGGCGCGATGGGCGCTGGGATCGGCGCGCTGGAAGCGGCCACCGCGCAGGCGCTGGCGCATTATGATGGCCCGGTTGCCCTCATGTCCTTCAACCCGCATTCGGTGATTCGCATGGCCGGCCTCATGCCCGACACGCCGCGCGGGATCACCACCTGCACCTACCGGGCGGAGGACTGGCCGACCCTGCCGGAGGCGACGCGCGATCATCTGAGCGGCATTCCCGATTTCGACCGGGCCAGTGCCGATTTCATCTCGCATGACCATACGGATCTGACCACCCCGGTTGTCGCTGCCCTGAAAGCCAGGGGCGTACCGATTTTATGCTGGACGATCCGGACGCCGCAGGAAGAAGCGCAGGCAAGACTGATCGCGGACAATGTCACTTTTGAGGGTTACGTCGCTTGAACGGCTCCGGTCCGGCGCCAGATAGTGAGGCGATGACCGATTTAGACAAAGCCCCCCTGATCTCCGTCAACGTCCTGACCTCGCTGTCCGCGATCTCACCGGAAGACTGGGACAGCTGCGCCTGCCCGGAAGTGGCGGACGGCGGGCGCCCAAACGATCCATTTACCACCTACCGCTTTCTCAGGGCGCTGGAAGACAGCGGGTCGGTCGGCCCCGGGACTGGCTGGGAGCCGCGATATCTGAGCGTTGAGAAGGACGGAGCGCTGATCGCGGTGAGCCCGCTCTATGCCAAGGGACACAGTCAGGGCGAGTATATTTTCGACCATAACTGGGCGCACGCCTGGGAGCGTGCGGGCGGGCGTTATTATCCCAAACTGCAGATCGCCGTGCCCTTCACACCCGCCACCGGGCGGCGGTTTCTGACGAAACCCGGCGAGGATGCCACCGGGCTTGCGGCGCTGACTCAGGGGGCGATCGAGTTTGCGTCGCAAAACGACGTCTCGTCGTTGCACATCACGTTTTGCACCGAGGCCGAAGCCCTGGCCGGGGAGCAGATGGGCCTGCTGCGGCGCACCACGCAGCAATTCCATTGGGAGAATGACGGGTACGCGGATTTTGATGGGTTCCTCACCTCGCTGAGTTCGCGCAAACGCAAGACCATCCGCAAAGAGCGCCGCGTGGCCCAGGCGTTTGGTGGCACGATCCGGACACTGACGGGCGACGAGATCGAACCCGAGCATTGGGACGCATTCTGGCGGTTTTACCAGGACACCGGATCGCGGAAATGGGGCACGCCCTACCTGACACGCGCATTCTTCGAAATCGCGCATGAGACGCTGCGCGATGATATTGCTCTGGTTCTGTGCGAGCGCGACGGGGTTCCGGTGGCTGGCGCGCTGAATTTCATCGGGCGGGATGTGCTTTATGGTCGCTATTGGGGCTGTATCGAGGACTACCCCTGCCTGCATTTCGAGGCCTGTTATTATCAGGCCATCGACTTTGCCATCGCGCAGGGGATGTCGCGGGTCGAAGCCGGAGCGCAGGGCGAGCACAAGCTGGCGCGCGGATACCTGCCGAAGCAGACGCATTCGCTGCACTGGATATCGGACAAGGGGTTTTCCGACGCGGTTGCGCGCTATCTTGAAGAGGAACGGGCGGCAGTCGATGAGGATATCGAAATCCTGACTGCCTATGGCCCGTTTCGCAAGACGGTAGAGGAGGAGCAGCCATGACCGAAAAACTATCGGATACCGCAAGAAAAACGGTATTGGAGCCATTGTTGGAGACCGGCTGGAGCATGGTGGAGGGGCGCGACGCGATTCAAAAGACCTTCACGTTCGACGATTTCACCGAGGCCTTCGCCTGGATGACCCGGGCCGCGCTTTGGGCGGAGAAATGGGACCACCACCCCGAATGGTTCAACGTTTACAAGACCGTGGAGGTCACGCTCAGCACACATGACGTGGGTGGGCTGTCGTCTCTGGACGCCAAGCTGGCCCGCAAGCTCGACAGCCTGTAGGGCGGGGCTGTGCCCCGCACCTGCGCGTCAGTTCAGCAAGACGAAAACCGGGCCGGACGCCACCACAGCGTCCGGCCCGTTTTTTCTTCAGAGGGCCGCGAGCAGCGCTTCACCGCCGGAGGTCTCACAGACGCCGGGGTTCTCTTCGGCGTGCAGCACGGTGACTTTTCCGTCCTCGACCACCATCGCGTAACGCTTCGAACGGTCGATCAGCCCTGCGGGCGGTGCAGTGAAATCCATTCCCACCGCTTTGGTGAACTCGGCTTGCGGATCGCCCAGCATGGTGATGCCGGCCTTGGTTGCGCCGGTGCTCTCGCCCCAAGCCGCCATGACAAAGGGATCGTTGACCGAAAGACAGATCACCTCGTCCACGCCTTTCGCGGCGAAGGCATCGCGGGTGCGCATGAAGCTTGGCACATGCGCCGTGGTACAGGTGCCGGTGTAAGCGCCCGGCAAGGCGAAAATAACGACCTTGCGCCCCTTGGTCAGGCCATCGAGCGCGATTTGTTCGGGTCCCTCCGCGCCCATACGCGACAAAGTTGCCGAAGGCAGCGTATCACCGGTTTGAATCGTCATGGCTTTGATCTTCCTGCAATTGCGTTTTCCTGATCTGCGACTATAGGGTCCACACAGAAAAGGGAAAGCGGGAGAAGAAAAATGACGGGTGTCCTTGTTGTCGGAGGCGGACAGGCCGCTGCTTCTCTCGTCGCACGTTTGCGGTCCAAGGGATACGATGGCGCAGTGACCCTCTTGGGTGAGGAGCCTGCCCTGCCCTATCAGCGGCCCCCCCTGTCCAAGGCATATCTGCTTGGCGAGATGGAACTTGAGCGGCTCTACCTGCGCCCCGAGAGCTATTACGCAGATCAGTCGATCACCCTGCGTACCGGGGTGCGGGTCGATGGGATCGACCGCGCGGGCAAGACCGTGATGGCCGGTGACGAAAAGATTGCCTATGACGATCTGGTGCTGTGTACCGGGTCCACGCCGCGCCGTCTGCCTGCGGCCATTGGGGGCGCGCTGGAGGGCGTTTTCGAGGTGCGGACTTTGGCCGATGTCGACGCCATGGCCCCACGTTTCACGGCGGGCGCAAAGGTGCTGATCGTTGGCGGCGGCTATATCGGGCTGGAGGCGGCGGCGGTTGCGGCCAAGCTGGGTCTCACGGTCACCTTGGTCGAAGCGGCCGACCGGGTCTTGCAGCGCGTCGCCTCTGCGGAAACCTCGGCCTATTTCCGGGACCTGCACAAGAGCCACGGTGTCGACCTGCGCGAAGGCGTCGGACTTGCCCGTATCATGGGAGAGACCTCTGTCACCGGCGCGGAACTGGCCGATGGCACCATGCTCGACGTGGATTTCGTCATTGTCGGGGTGGGCATTCTGCCCGCCAGCGGACTGGCCGAGGGTGCGGGCCTCGACATCGACAACGGCATCAAGGTGGACGCGCAGGGGCGTACGTCCGATCCGCACATCTGGGCGGCGGGCGATTGCGCCAGCTTTCCGGGCCATGGCGCGCAAATGCGGCTCGAGTCGGTGGGGAATGCCATCGACATGGCGGAACTGGTCGCGGACAACATCATGGGCCAGGGCCGAAGCTATGAGGCCAAGCCCTGGTTCTGGTCCGATCAGTATGACGTCAAACTGCAAATCGCCGGGCTGAATACGGGGTATGATCAGGTCGTCGTGCGCGACGGCGGCGCGGGCGCCCTGTCGCATTGGTATTTCGCCGGAGCGCGCCTGCTGGCGCTGGATGCCATGAACGACAGCCGCGCATACATGGTTGGCAAACGCCTGATCGAGAGCGGCAAGAGCGCGCTGCCGGAGACCATCGCGGACCCGGATACGGATCTCAAGGCGTTGCTGAAGGCGTGAGGATCATCGCCGGAGAATTTCGCGGGCGCAGGTTGGCGGCAGTCGGCAAGGGCGATCCGGGGGCACATCTGCGCCCCACCACGGACCGGGTGCGCGAGGCGCTGTTCAACATGCTGGATGGCGGGCGCTTTGGAGCGCCGTTCGACGGCACGCGGGTGCTCGATCTGTTTGCCGGGACCGGCGCACTCGGCCTGGAGGCGCTGTCGCGCGGGGCCGATTTCGTGACCTTCGTCGAAAAGGGCCGCGCCGGGCAAAAGCTGATCCGGGAGAACCTGACCTTGCTCGGGTGTGCGGATCGGGCGCGGATGATCGGGGCCGACGCGCTGCGGCTGCCTGCGGCGGACGCCCCGGCGACCCTTGTTTTCCTCGATCCACCGTATGGCAAGGGATTGGGGGAGAAGGCGCTGGCCTCGGCGGCAGGCGCCGGTTGGATCTCGCCAGAGGCATTGATCGTCTGGGAAGAGAACACGCCGCAGATCGCTCCGGAAGGCCTCACGCTGCTGGAGCACCGCAAGTATGGCGACACGACCGTGACCCTGCTGTCGGCGGCGTAAAAGGGCGAACCGCTTGGCGCGCCCTTTGGATTTCGGAGGCAGGACGTGCGCTGCGACCCTCACCCCCGAGATGTCTGAGGTGAAAGCCGCTCAGCCTTCGGGTTGGCTGGCCGTCGCGGCCACCAGCCTGCGGACGTCTTCGACCAGTTGATCCGCCGGCAGGCCGCGCGCGTTCATTTCCTCGATCCATTCGGCAATGACTTCCTCGCCCTTGCTGCGAATTTCGGCGGTCGCCTCTTCCGAGAGCGTGGCAATCTCGTTGCCCGCCCCTGCCATAACGGCTTTGCCGTCAGCGTCGCCGGTGTCATGAGCCCGGCCCGCCCAAGCGCTCGTTTCCAACCCGGAGTTGGCGTCAATGATGGCGCGAAGGTCATCGGGCAGGCCTTCGTACACCTGCTTGTTCATCGCCCAGAGGAAGTAGAGATTGTAGAGCGACTTGTCCCCCGCGACATCCGTATGGCTGTCGGTCAGCTCGTCGAGTTTGAGCGAAGGGGACATCTCCCATGTGATCACACCGCCATCGACCACGCCCTTGGACAGCGCTTCGGGGAATTGCGGAACCGGCATGCCGATGGGCGTCGCGCCGAGTTTGTCGAGCAAAAGCGTCGCGGGGCGCGAGGGACCGCGCAGTTTCAGCCCTTGAAGATCGGTGGCCGTCTCGATCGCGGGGCCTTTCTTGTGCACAAGGCCGCGCCCATGCATATGCGCCGCAATCAGGTGGACATCCGCGAAGTCATCGACGAGGTGCTTTTGCGTGTACTCCCACGCGGCGCGTGACGCCTCCTCGGCGGATTTGGTGACCATGAACGGCAGTTCGAGCGCCTCTGCCTTGGGGAAGCGGCCCCCCTGATAGCCAGGAATAACCCAGCCGCCGTCGATCACACCATCAACGATCAGGTCGTATTGCTCCGGCGCGGAGCCGCCGAGCTGCATGAAGGGATAGATCTCGACCTTGATGCGGCCCTGCGACTCGGCTTCGACCTTTTCGGCCCAGGGTTCGATGAAATACTTTGGATTTGCCGAGTTCGGCGAAACGAAGTGCTGAAAACGCAGGGTGACCTCCTGCGCCATGGCCGCTGGGGCCATGAGACCGGCCATAAGCGCGAAGGCGGCGGTGCGGATCGGATTTGTCATCGGGGTCTCCTTTTTCATGGGACCGAGTGGTGCTGCGGTGCAGCGCGCCTGTTAGTTACGCAGGCGCGGACCTTGCTGCAAGTCACTCGCAAGAGGAATAGACCGGTATTTCGCGCCATAGGGTTGAGCGCAGGAAATTTTCTCCATTTTAGGGGAATTTTGGTCCGGATTTCCCCCAAGGCCGAACGGTGCTGGCATTTCGGCGCTGCAATGATACGGTCACATGCGAATATATGCATTCCGAAGGAGGAGCCATGACCGTCTTGAAACCAACCCGCCGCGAGATCCTGAGCATGGCAGCGGCCGCGCCCGCGCTGACCTTGCCGGTGGTGGCCCGCGCCGAGCTGACGGCCCCCGCCGCAGGCAACCCTTCACACTTCAGCTTCACGCTGGGCGAGGCAAAGCTGACCGTGGTGTCCGACGGGCGGCTGGAGGTTCCCGCAAACGGATTGGGGGTCAATGCCGATCCAGAGGCGGTGAAAGCGTTTCTGAGCGATTATTTCCTCTCGACCGAGACGAATTATTCACACACCAATCACATCGTGATCGAGCTGGGC
Source organism: Pacificoceanicola niger (assembly GCF_048553275.1). Lineage (NCBI taxonomy): Bacteria > Pseudomonadati > Pseudomonadota > Alphaproteobacteria > Rhodobacterales > Roseobacteraceae > Pacificoceanicola > Pacificoceanicola niger. The sequence goes on along the minus strand of NZ_JBLZMW010000001.1, from coordinate 145,726 downwards.
GACGCGACGGTTCTGGTGGATGTCGGCTCCGGCTCGCGCTTCTTGCCGACCGCCGGGGAGCTGATGAAAAACCTGGAGAGCGCAGGGATCAGCCCGGCATCCATCACCCATGTTGTAATCACCCATGCGCATCCCGACCATATCTGGGGTGTCCGGGACGATTTTGACGAGGCAATCCTGCCGGATGCGGCGTATTTCCTTGGCCAGGTGGAGCGCGATTTCTGGATGCAGGACGGGCTCGCCGCGTCGATGCCGCCGGATATGCAACAGTTTGTCGTCGGGGCCGTCAATTCGATCAACGTGGAAGGCGCGGATTGGACGCTTCTGTCTCACGAACAGGAGGTCGCACCGGGCGTTCGCGTGATCGACACGCCGGGCCATACCCCTGGCCACCTTGCCGTGGTGGTCGAATCCGGTGGTCAGCAGCTGATCGCGCTGGGGGACTCAATGAACCACGCCTACATGAGCTTTGCGCAACCCGGCTGGTACAATAATTTTGACATGGACGGGGATCAGACCGTGACGACGCGCAAACGCCTTCTGGACATGGCGGCCACCGACAGAATGGCGGTGCTGGGCTATCACTTTCCGTTCCCCGGTGTCGGGCATGTGCGCAAGGCCGGCGACGCGTACCAGTTTGTCCCGGCGCTCTGGCAGTGGTGAGCGGCAAGTACATGGCGCGGATCAGGGGGGAGGCGATATCGCCTCCCTTTTTCAGTAGGTTGGGTGAAAGATGCCTGCTGGCGAGAGCGTGAAAATCTCAACGCCGTCGGCGGTGACACCGACCGAGTGCTCGAACTGCGCGGACAGCGACTTGTCCCGCGTCACAGCGGTCCAATCATCGGCGAGGACCTTGGTCTCGGGGCGGCCGAGATTGACCATGGGCTCGATCGTGAAGAACATGCCCTCTTCGAGCACCGGACCGGTGCCGGGACGCCCGTAGTGCAGCACATTCGGGGGCGCGTGGAAGACGCGGCCAAGGCCGTGGCCGCAAAAATCACGCACAACCGACATGCGGTTGGCCTCGACAAAGCTTTGAATCGCATGGCCGATGTCGCCGAACGTGTTGCCGGGCTTCACCGCGTCGATGCCGCGCATGAGGCTGTCATGAGTAACCTGGATCAGCCGCTCCGCCTTGCGCGGCAACTTGCCCGCGACGTACATGCGGGAGGTGTCACCGTACCAGCCATCGACGATCACGGTCACGTCGATGTTGAGAATATCGCCATCTTTCAGCGTTTTGCCGCCGGGAATACCGTGGCAGACCACGTGGTTCACCGAAATACAGCTGGCATGCTGATAGCCCTTGTAGCCGATGGTCGCCGAAACGGCACCGGCTTCTTCCACGCGGTTGCGGATGAAATCGTCAATGGCGCTCGTGCTCTGTCCGACGAAAACATGGGCTGACGCTTCATCGAGAATCTGCGCAGCCAGTGCCCCGGCCTTGTGCATCCCTGCAAAGTCCGCCTCTTGGTAAATCCGTATGCCATCGCGCGTCGTGCGCCCGCCGTGATCTATGTTCACGCCATGCTCCATCTCTTTATGCCTATACATTTAGCGGCTTTGGGCGGGATTTGCCAGCCTATGCGGCGACGCAGCATGAAACACGATGTTTTTGCGGAACAAACGGCACGTCCCGGGAGTAGAGTTGGAAATACCTACGGGAAAAGACCACGATGGACCAATTGCAGTCGCTGCTGAACACCGAAATCTACAACGGAAAATCCATTTCCGACCTATTGACGCTGGAGTTCATGGCTCAGCTTCTGGGAAATGTGGTCTCTGCGATCATCATCATCATACTGGGGTTCGTGATCGCCGGTTGGGTACGTCGGCGAATCCGCTCCATCGGGGAGAAGAACCCAAAACTGGACATCACGCTCTTTCATTTCCTCGGAAATACGGCGCGTTACATCGTCCTGATTTTTGCCACGCTCTTTGTTCTGAACACCTTCGGGGTGCAGACGACCTCGATCATCGCTGCGCTCGGTGCCGCCGGTCTGGCCATCGGTCTGGCGCTGCAGGGTACGCTGTCGAACGTAGCCGCCGGTGTCATGCTCATCGTGTTCCGACCGATTCGCATCGGAGATTTCGTCGAGGTCGCGGGAGAGATGGGCACGGTCAAGGATATCACGCTGAACACAACCGAGCTTGCCAGCCTGAGCAACGTTCAGGTCATCATCCCCAATTCCAACGTGTGGGGAAACACGATCGAAAATTACTCGGTCTATGATACCCGCCGCGCCGATTGGACATTCGGCGTCGGCTACGGCGTTAACCTTGCTCAGGCCGAGCGCGTCATTCGCGACACGATCACGGCGGACCCCCGAACCATGGCCGATCCCGAACCCTTCGTGCAGGTGAATAACCTCGGAGACAGCTCCGTCGATTTCCTTGCGCGCGCCTGGGTCAAGTCCGGCGATTACTTCCAGTATCAGGCGGACATGAAACGCGCCGTCAAGGAAGCATTGGACAAGGCTGGCGTAAACATTCCCTTCCCGACCCGGACACTGTTCATCGAGCGTGAAGACCAGGACGCGCCAGACGCAAAAGTCGATCCGATGCAGCCGGGGTCCGGTCTTGATGGGACCGATGACGAGGGCGGGCGCGACGTCGCCTGACGTCTTCGGACAGGGGTCTTTTCCTCCTCCGATCTTGCGCGTAAGGACCGGGGGCAAAGGAGCCGCCCCATGTCATTTGTCACCCTCGTTCGCCACGGTCAGGCCAATTCCAGCGCTCGCGACGAAGGCAGCTATGACCAGCTGAGCTCGCTTGGCTGGCAGCAGGCGGAATGGCTTGGCGGGTATTTTCGGCAGGCCGGAGAACGCTTTGCGCGGGTCTATTGCGGCACGCTGCGACGTCATGTCGAAACAGCGCAGGCCATCGCCCCGGATTGCGATATGGAGACCGTGCAGGACGCAAGGCTCAATGAGATGGCGTATTTCGACCTCGCCACGGCGCTCGAAACGCAGCACGGACTTGCCATGCCGCAGGATCGCGAAGGGTTCATCGCACATCTTCCCGTGCTTCTGACCCATTGGAAAGAGGACAAGATCGAAAATCCTCCGGAGCGGTTTTCCGATTTCGAAGCGCGTGTTGGCGACGCGATTGCGGAGATCGCGGCCGGCGAGGGTCGCGCCCTCGTGGTGACCTCCGGCGGCCTGATCGGCATGGCCATGCGCATCGTCATGCGGCTCGACGTGCCCGCCATGGCGCACGCCTGCCTTGCCATCGAGAACAGCTCGCTGCACCGGATTCAGACGCTGCCCACGGGTCTGGCGCTGACCCAGTTCAACGCCTTGCCGCATCTCGACACGCCCGAGCGCCAGCACGCCAGAAGCCACCTTTAACCCCGCGGGGGGCTGCGTTAGCCTGCGGCGAACTCTGAGAGGACCTGGCATGACACACCTGTGGATTCGCGCCGAAAGCCGCCCGAACGAAGAGCGCGTGGGGATCACGCCAGAGGGGGTCAAAGCCCTGAAAGACAAGGGCTTTCACGTCACCATCGAGCAGAGCGCGACGCGGGCGGTGCCGATGGCAGGCTTTGTCGAAGCGGGCGCCGAGACCGCGCCGGAAGGCACCTGGCCCGATGCGCCCCGCGATGCGATCATCTATGGCCTGAAAGAACTACCGGAAGACGGCACGCCCCTGCCCCACCGACACATCATGTTCGGCCACGCCTACAAGGGGCAGAGCAGCGGGGCGCGGTTGTTGAAGCGGTTCGCCGAAGGGGGCGGCACACTCTACGATCTGGAATACCTGCTCAATGAGGACGGGCGCCGCGTGGCCGCGTTTGGCTATTGGGCGGGCTATGCTGGCGCTGCGGTGTCGGTTCTGGCTTGGGCGGCGCAGGCGAAGGGCGGCGTTTGCCCGCCGGTAAACACATGGGCCAATTCGGAGGCCATGCTGGCTGATTTGCGGGCGGCTCTGGATGGCGACAAACCGTCGGGAGCGCTGGTGATCGGGGCCTTGGGCCGCGTTGGAACCGGTGCGACGGACCTTTGCAAATCCTTGGATATTTCCGTGACGCAATGGGACATGGCCGAGACGGCGCATGGCGGCCCGTTCCCGGAAGTGCTTGAGCACGCACTCTTTTTCAACTGCATTCTCGCTTCTCCGGGGTGCCCGGTGTTTGTGCCTGCCTCGGCGACGCAGGCCCCGCGCGCCCTGCGCGTGATCGGGGACATCGCCTGTGATCCGCAGTCGGATTTCTCGCCGGTGAAAGTGTACAACAAAGAAACTGACTGGCAGGCGCCGGTGGTGCGCGTGGCAGACGACCCGGTGCTGGACGTGATGGCGATCGACAACCTTCCGTCCCTGTTACCCCTTGAATCTTCACTGGATTTCGCCGGGCAGATGCTGCCCTGGCTGCAAACACTGGACCGGATCGACGCGGGCGTCTGGGGCCGGGCGAAAGCGATTTACGACGAACACAAACCGGAGGGCAAAGCATGACAATCCATTGGTGTGGCACAGGGCTGTCGACGGTGCCAGGGTTGCGGCGGCTGATCGAGGCGGGCCAGGATGTCTGCGTTTGGAACCGCACGGTCCCCAAGGCGCAGGAGGCCGTGGGTGATCTTACTGAAAACATTCACGCTTTTTCCCTTGAGGCGCTGAGCGGCGCGGTGAAGGCGGGCGATGTGGTCGTCTCCATGTTGCCGGGTGACTGGCATGTGTCGCTGGCCGAGATGGCAATCGAGAAAGGCGCGAATTTCGTCTCCTCCAGCTACATCTCGCCGGAGATGCGGGCGCTGGATGGCAAGGCGAAGGAGGCGGGCGTGCGGCTGGTCAACGAGATCGGCCTGGACCCGGGTATCGACCATTTGATGGCCCACCATCTTGTCGCGGACTACAAGGCGTCAAAAGCCTATGCTTCTGATAACACTGTAAGTTTTTTGAGCTATTGCGGCGGCGTCCCCAAGGTTCCGAACGCCTTCCGCTACAAGTTCAGCTGGGCTCCGGTGGGGGTTTTGAAGGCGCTGAAATCGCCGTCTCGGTCGATCAAGCACTTCTCTGAATTGAATGTTTCGCGGCCTTGGGATGCCTTGGGGCGGTATGATGCGCCTTTGGCGGTGCCGGAGACGTTCGAGGTCTATCCGAACCGCGACAGCCTGCCCTTTATGGAGGAGTATGGCTTTGAAAAGACTTGGAAAGTCCGGGATTTCGTGCGCGGCACCCTGCGGCTGAACGGCTGGGCGGAGGCTTGGAAGGATATCTTTGCCGAGGCGCCCGGGGCAAGCGATGAGAGATTGCAGGAAATCGCCGATAAGCTGTTGAAAGAAAACGCTTATGATGAAGGCGAGCCGGACCGCGTGGTGCTTTGCGTTGATCTCAACGTCGAGCGGGAGGGCGCGCCGGTCTGGCACAAGACCTATGTGATGGACGCCTGGGGCGATGCCCGTGGCACCGCCATGGCGCGGCTGGTCTCGGTTCCGGTTTCCCTTGCGATTCAATCGGTTATCAACCGTGAAATCCCGCCGGGCGTGAGCGCCGCACCCTCCGATCCGAAGCTGGTCGAACGTTATTTGGACGAGGTGCAGACCCTCGCGCAGCACCTGATGGTGGTGGACCACCTGGCGCGTTAACCTGCCAGATTTCGCACCCCCGTAAACGCAGCGCGCGGTCCGGTTAACGCCGGCCGCGCGGGGCGCGCCCCCCATATTTTGGGGGCCGGGCCGCCATCGCCCACAACGCTGTTACAATTGTTAACCCTTTCGCGGGCCCCATTAACCGGCAAATGGTACGATTCCCGGCGCGTTTTGTACCAAACGAAGAAACCGACTATAAGATAAACGGCCAATCCGGCCGCGCTGGCCATGACGTGGCGTCAGATCAGGTTAACCGGGCGCTTTTCCACGCGTCCGGGCCGCCCCGCTCACCAAAGCGGAGCCTGCGGGATGCGGCCGGTCTGTCCGCTGTGGCGATGGTTCGCCTCGGTGCGCGGCGCGATGCCCATGTCTTCGAGCCGGTCGTGGGGGAGATCGTCGAGTTTCACCGCGTCGCTCAACGCGCGGCGCTCGGCCCGAAACAGACGGAGCAAGCCGATGAGTGTCTGGCTCAGGGTGCTGCGGGTCAGGGTCAGGATGCCCTCCATGGGATGTCTCCGGGTTTATCGTTGCGATGTCTCCACTTTGCCGACCCACCGTCACAGCGGCATAAGTTCGCGGCTGCGTCCGCGCCCCTGCCATGCAGTACTTGCGTCAAAACATCATCATAGAGCGCAAAATCGACACATTCGCCAACGGGATGGCCATTGCCGCAGCTTGTTCTTCATCTCTCAGAACCGGTTCGCGCCGAGCTTGATGGTGCCGCACTGGACGGGCTCAGTCGCCGGGCGCAGGGGCTCTTGGCCTATCTCGCCTGACAACCCGGACTTCGGGCGGAGCGCGGCGCGGTGGCGGATCTGCTGTGGTCGGACCGGAGCGAGGCGCGGGCGCGCGGGCGTCCTTGCGGCAGGAGTTGTCCTTGCTGCGTAAATCGCTGGGCGATGTGATCGCGGCGGACCGCGATACCGCATTTCTGGGTCCATGATCCGGCGGAAAACCGGCGGGCGCTGGCGCTGCTTGATGCGGCGGTGGCGAAGGACCCGGAGTGGCCCCTAAGGCGCATTGGGCCTATCGGATGCTGTTTGCTACGCTGTGGATGGCGGGCGAACGGGACCGGGCCATCGAAGCCGGGCAAAAGTGGCTGGAGGCGCATCCCGGGCTTTCGGCGGGTACGCTTGTTGAAGGCCTGCCCTCGTGGGAGCACGATCCGGAGTATTTGCAGGTGTTCCGCGACTTCGAGACGCTGATCCCCCGCAAAAACCGGGGCGGGCGGCTCGGCGTAGGCGCCGCCCTAGACCGGCAGTTTCGGCGCCGGTTTGTCGAGCACCAGATCCGCATCGGAGAATCGGAAGGGCGCGCGCACGCCGGGGATGCCATCGGGTGCGATCTGCAGCCCGCGCGCCATGACCTGCGGATCGGCGAAGACCTCGGACATGTCGTTGATCGGCCCGGCGGGAATGCCGCGGCTTTCGCAACCTGCGAGCAGATCGGCCTTGGTCCAGGTGCGGGTGGCGGTCATGAGCCGGTCGATCATCGCCTCGCGGTTCTGCACGCGGTCGGCATTGGCGCGGTAGGCCGGATCGGTGGCCATGTCATCGAGGCCAAGCAGGGCGCAGAGGCGCTGATACTGGGCATCGTTGCCGGTGGCGATGATGATGAAGCCGTCCGAACAGTCAAATACCTGATAGGGCGTGAGGTTGGGGTGGTAGTTGCCGGTGCGCCCCGGCGGGGTGCCGGTGGAGAGGTAGTTCATCCCCTGGTTGGCGGTCGCGGAGACGGCGCAATCCAGCAGCGCCATGTCAACGTGCTGGCCCCGGCCCGTGCGCGCGCGTTGGTGCAGCGCGGCGAGGATGCCGGTGACGGAATAAAGCCCGGTGAAGAGATCCGTGACGGCGACGCCCGCGCGCTGCGGCTGGCCGTCGGGATCGCCGGTGATCGACATCAGGCCGGACATGCCCTGAATGATGTAATCGTAACCGGCACGGTGGGCATAGGGACCGTCCTGCCCGAAGCCGGTGATGGAGCAGTAGATCAGGCGGGGATTGACGGCGGCGAGGCTGTCATAGTCGAGCCCGTATTTCCTCAGACCGCCGACCTTGAAGTTTTCGATCAGGATGTCGGCATCGGCGATGAGCGCGCGCATCCGCGCCTGCCCGTCCCCGGAGGTCAGATCGACCACCTCGGAGCGTTTGCCGCGATTGCAGGAGTGGAAGTAGGCAGCGGAGCGGTCGCCGTCATGCTCGATGAAGGGCGGGCCCCAGTGGCGGGTGTCGTCGCCCTGCGCCGCCTCGATCTTGAGCACGTCCGCGCCAAGGTCCGCGAGCGTCTGGCCAGCCCAGGGGCCAGCCAGAATGCGCGCGAGTTCAATGACTTTCAGGCCTTCCAGCGGGCCGCGCGGGGCGGCCTTTTGCGTGCTCATTCGCCGAGTTTCTCGTCGAGAATGGCGGAGAAATCGGCGTAGCTCATGTTCGAGTACTTCTCGCCATTGATCACGAAGGTCGGGGTCGAGGTGATTTCATGGGCGGTGGCGTTGGCCTGATACCAGCTGACGAGGCTCTGCAGCTTTTCAGCATCGTTCATGCAGACATCAAGGTCGTCCTTGCTGATCCCTGCGAGGCGACCGATCTTGCGCAGCTCGTCGGCGATGGCGGCGTCGCCCCCGGCGCGCACCCACTCGGCCTGACCTTTGAACATCAGGTCGGTGATGCCGAAGAATTTCGATTCGCCGCCGCAGCGGGCAATCAGCGAGGCCCACATGCCATATTTGTCGAAGTAGACTTCGCGGAAGGTGAACTTGGCCTTGCCGGTGTCGACGTAGTTCTTCTTGAGCTGCGGGATCAGGTTGGCATGCGCATTGGCACAGTGCGGACACGTGAAGGAGGCATATTCGATGATCTCGATCGGGGCATCGGCCTCGCCCATGGTCATTTCGGTGATGCCGTATTCAGCAGATGTGCCGGAGGCGTCGCCCACGGTTTCGGCCTGTGCCGCCATGGCGTTCACGTTGCCGGACTGCGTGGTCCACCAGTAGCCGCCAGCGGCAAGGGCAATCAGGACAGCGACAATGGCTATGATGCGGTTCATTCGGAGCCTCTTTCGTATTTCGTACAGGACCGTAGGGACGGTGTTGCGAACCGCACTCAGCGGCGTTCGCTCTTGGATAGGACGTTTGCCCCCAGACGTTCAAGCGCTGCGCGCAGACCCGCGTCGCCGATCTCGGTCGTGGCGGTGCGGGCGCGGGTGACTTGTTCCGGCGAAGGCTTTGGCTTTTCGGTCGGTTTTGGCCGGTGGTTGAAATCCGCCTGCCCCTCTGCAAAGCCGACGGCGGCGGTCTGTGTGATGCGCACGCGGGTGACGGCATTATAGCCGTAGACCGCATTGATCCGGGCGCGGATCTGTTCTTTCTGCATCTCCAGCATGGGCGCCATGGCCCCCGTGGTCAGCAGGGTAAGCGTCGCCCCAAACCCTTGCCTTCCATAAGAAATCTCTACGGGGCGCGACATGGCGGCGGCCTCCGGCCCGGCGATCTCCGCCCAGTGGGTGAGCACGCGCGACTGGGCAAAGCCCCGGCTTTCCGAGGCCTGGCGGATGTTGCCTTGCAAAAGCTTTGCCGTGTGGGCAAAGCCGAAGGTGGATGTCTTGCGTCTGGTCATGGTTTGACTCTCCCGGCAGAGGCCTATTGTAGTGCCGCGCGGGGGGCGCGTCAGCCCCGGAATTTACGCTTCCTTAAGGAGATCAAACTTGCGTGAGAGCGCCCGTCCTGCGGACTTGCTTGAGTGGTACGACCGCCATGCGCGCAGCCTGCCCTGGCGCGTGCCGCCCGCCGCGCGTGCCGCAGGTGTGCTGCCCGACCCGTATCGCGTCTGGCTGTCGGAGGTCATGTTGCAGCAGACCACCGTGGCCGCCGTGAAGTCCTATTTCGAGGCGTTCACCGCGCGGTGGCCAAGGGTCGAGGATCTGGCCAACGCCGAGGATGGCGATGTCATGGCGGCCTGGGCGGGCCTTGGGTACTATGCGCGGGCGCGCAACCTGCTGAAATGCGCGCGGGCGGTGCGGGACGAGCATGGCGGGGTGTTTCCGGCGGATCATGCGGCGCTTCTGGCCCTGCCCGGCATCGGGCGCTACACGGCGGCGGCGGTTTCGGCGATTGCCTTTGACTTGCCCGAAGTGGTGGTCGACGGCAACGTCGAGCGGGTCATGGCGCGGTTGTTCGATGAACACACGCCATTGCCGGGCGCGAAGGGCGTATTGACCGAATATGCGGCGGGTCTGACCCCCAAGGCGCGTCCCGGCGATTATGCGCAGGCGGTCATGGACCTCGGGGCGACGATCTGCACACCGAAGCGGCCTGCCTGTGGGCTGTGCCCGTGGCGGCGCTCCTGTGCGGCCTGGGAGGCCGGAACGGCGGCGGAACTTCCGAAGAAGGCACCGAAGAAGAAAAAGCCGGTGCGGTTCGGCATTGCCTATCTGGCGCGGCGGGTCGATGGGGCGGTGCTGCTGGAGCGGCGGCCGGACAGCGGACTGCTCGGCGGGATGCTGGGCTGGCCGGGGTCCGAGTGGATCGAAGGCACGCCCGACGAGGCCGCGCCGATTCGGGCGGAATGGAAGACGGTGGATGGCGAGGCGCGGCACACGTTCACGCACTTCCATCTGCGGCTGGTGGTGAAAACCGCGCTGGTGCCGATGGACCGGCAGCCGGAGCGCGGGGAGTTCGTCGAACAGGACGCGTTTTCGCCGGGCGATCTGCCGACCGTGATGCGCAAGGCCTTCGATCTGTCGCGGTAAGCGCGGGTGTTCTGCGCTGACGCGCCTTGTCCCCCGCCTCTCTGACAACGCTTGCAAACGCGCCGCGCTTCCAGCAAAACCCCGTGAAACAGCCTATCCGAAGGGTAAACCCATGCGCCTGTCCCGTTACTTCCTGCCGGTTCTCAAGGAAACGCCCGCCGAGGCGCAGATCGTCAGCCACCGCTACATGCTGCGCGCCGGCATGATCAAGCAGGCGAGCGCGGGGATCTATTCCTGGCTGCCTCTGGGCTACAAGGTCCTGAAGAACATCGAGACGATCGTGCACGAAGAGCAGCAGCGCGCGGGTCATATCCCGCTTCTGATGCCGACGCTGCAATCCGCCGACCTGTGGCGCGAGAGCGGGCGCTATGACGCCTATGGCGAGGAGATGCTGCGCATCACCGACCGCCACGGGCGTGACATGCTCTATGGTCCCACGAACGAAGAGCTGATCACCGATATTTTCCGCTCGAACGTGTCGTCCTACAAGGACCTGCCGCTGACGCTGTATCACATCCAGTGGAAATTCCGCGATGAGATCCGCCCGCGTTTCGGCGTGATGCGGGGCCGCGAGTTTCTGATGAAAGACGGCTACAATTTCGATCTGACAAAGGAAGACGCGCTGCACGCTTACAACCGCCACCTGGTCAGCTATCTGCGGACCTATGAGCGCATGGGCCTGCAGGCGATTCCGATGCGCGCCGACGGCGGGCCGATCGGCGGCGATTACACCCATGAATTCCTTGTGCTGGCCGAAACCGGCGAGAGCGAGGTGTTCTATGACAGCGAGATCACCGATCTGAAGTTTGGCGATCGCCAGATTGATTACGATTCGGTGGAGCAGTGTCAGGCGGTTCTGGAAGAGTTCACCTCGCGCTATGCGCGGACGGATGAGACCCACGACGCGGCGGTCTTTGACAAAGTGCCCGAAGCGCGCCGCCGCACGGCGCGGGGCATCGAGGTCGGGCAGATCTTCTACTTCGGCACGAAGTATTCGGAGGCCATGGGCGCGCTGGTTCAGGATTCCGAGGGCAACAAGGTGCCGGTACACATGGGCTCGCACGGGATCGGCGTGTCGCGTCTTCTGGGGGCGATCATCGAAGCCTCGCACGACGAAAAGGGCATCATCTGGCCCGAGGGCGTGACGCCGTTCCACTGCGGGATCGTCAACCTCAAACAGGGCGATGAGGCCGCCGACGAGGCCTGCGAGGCGCTTTACACATCGCTGACGGCGCTGGGTCTTGAGCCGCTGTATGACGACCGGAAAGAGCGCGCGGGCGGCAAGTTCGCGACCATGGACCTGATCGGCCTGCCGTGGCGGATCACCGTCGGGCCGCGTGGCCTGAAGAACGGTGTGGTCGAGCTGACCTGCCGCCGCACCGGGGAGAGCGAAGAGCTGCCGCCGGTGGATGCGGTGGCCAGGATCGCCAAGATCTATGGCAGGGTCGTGCTCTGAGCGCACCTAGGAACACCCGATGAGAAACGGCCCCGGATCCAATCCGGGGCCGTCTTGGTGAGCGCAGCGCCCTACCCGCGCAACGCCGGAAGGCCGACGCCCGTCGAGTCGAAACCGCCGTCCGCCGCCACCACCTGACCTGTGACATACGACGCCTTCTCGGAGGCAAGAAAACAGATCACTTCGGCCAGTTCCCGCTCGGAGCCGTAGCGGTTGAGGGGGATGGCGTCGTGATAGGCGTCGATGATGTCCTGCGTGTGCACGGCCATGGCAAGTTTTGTGCGGACCGGCCCGGGGCAGACGCAGTTGGCGCGCACGCCGAATTCACCGAGTTCCGCCGCATATTGCTTGGTCAGGTGAATCACGGCGGCCTTTGACGTGCCGTATGCGACGCGCAGGGTCGAGGCGCGCAGGCCGGAGATCGACGCGATGTTGACGATGGCACCGCGGGTTTCCTTGAGCGCATCGGCGGCGGCCTGCGAGCAGAGGAAGACACCGTCGAGGTTGGTCTCCATGACCCGGCGCCACATATCGAACGTGCAATCGGCGATGGGACCGAATTCCGCGACGCCCGCGTTGTTGACCAAAGCATCGATGCGGCCTGACCAGTCGAGGGTCTGCGAGATCAAACGGTTGACCTCTTGCGGGTTGGACACGTCATGCGGCAGGGCGAGGACCCTCTCGCGGCTCTCGGCCACCGGTGTCAGTTCGGAGGCGTCGCGGTCAACCATGACCACCTGCCAGCCCTGTTCGAGCAAGAGGTCGGTTGTGGCGAGGCCGATGCCACGGGCCGCGCCGGTGACGATTGCGCATTTGCGGGTCATTTTTGCAGGTCCTTTCCGGGGTTTGGCGCCTTTTTGGCATGGGCCGCGCCGCTTGGGAAGGGTGCGGGGCACAGCCCCGCCCTACGATGGACCTGCGCCCTATGCCTTCATCAGGTCCGGCAGCTCCCCGGTGAGGCCCGCCGCCTCGCGGATGAAACCGCGACGCAGCGACGGCGCGCTCCCGACGAGCGCCATGCCAATGTCACGACCAAGCCGGAGCACGGGATTGTCGTTGGAAAACAGACGGTTGAAGATATCCGTCGCCGCCGCGAGCGAGGCGGTGTCCCAGCGCCGCCAGCTTTGGTAGCGGCTCAGCACCTGCGGGCTGGCAAAGTCTTCGCCCCGCCTCTGGGCGTGTGTGATCACATGCGCGAGCGCCGCGACGTCGCGCAGGCCGGCATTGAGGCCCTGCCCCGCGATCGGGTGCATGCCGTGCGCCGCGTCCCCGACCAACGCCACGCGCCCGGCCACGAAGGCATTGGCGAGCGTGAGACCGAGGGGGTAGGTGTAGCGGCCCCCGGCAAGGCGGATCTCTCCGAGGAAATCGCCGAAACGCGGCCGCAGAACATCGAGGTATTGCGCCTCGGGCAGCGCGTTGATGGCGCGGGCCTGCGCGTCGCGCTCACTCCAGACGATGCTGCTGCGGTTGCCGGTCAGCGGCAGGATGGCCAGCGGCCCCGCAGGCAGGAACAACTGATGCGCGACGCCGCCATGGGGCAGGTCGTGCGCGATTGCGCAGACCAGCGCGGTTTGCCCGTATTGCCAGCCGGTGCGTTTGATCCCGGCGCGGGCGCAGGTGCCGCTGCTGCGGCCATCGGCGCCAACGATCAACCGGGCGGTGAGGCTCTCGCCGGAGGCCAGCGTGACGGTGGCGCGGGCCGCGTCCGTCTCCTGCGCAATGACGGTCTCGCCGGCGCGGTGGGTGATCATCGGCGCATCCGCCATCGCCGCAAGCAAGGCACGGCGCAGGTAGCGGTCCTCGACCATGAAGCCCATCGGGCCTTCCTCGATCTCGGCGCTGTCGAAGTGCAACCCGAGGAAGACCTCCGCCTCGCCGACCCGGCCATCGGAGACTTTGATCTCGCGCATTGGCTGGGCGTTGTCCTGAAGCGCAGTCCAGAGGCCAAGGGCGTCCAGCATCCGTTGCGAGGACAGGGCCAAGGCATAGGAGCGCCCGTCGAATGTGCCCGCCTCGCGGGTGCGGACCGGCAGGGCGTCGATGACGATGGAGCGCAGCCCGGCTTGGGCGGCGGCGAGGGCGAGGGCGGGGCCGTTGAGGCCGCCGCCGATGATGATCAGATCGCTGTCCATGGGGCTGAATATGCGCCCGCGTGCGGGATTGTCCATGCGCTCCGCTGCCGCTACCGTCCGGAGCAACGAAAGGGAGCGGAAATGAGCGACTATTCCAGCATGAGCGCAGCGGATCTGGGCCGGAGAATCGGCGAGGGCGCGATAGATCCGGTGGCACTGACCGAGCATTTTCTGAATGCGATCCGGGCGCATCCCATGGGGACGCGAATCTATGCGCGGCTGACACCGGAGCGGGCGCGGGCCGAGGCGCGCGCGGCGCGGGCGCGCGCCAGAGCGGGCCAGCGCCTGTCGCCGCTGGACGGTGTGCCGATAAGCTGGAAAGATCTGTTCGACACCGGAGGCGTGGTGACGGAGGCGGGCTCGCACCTGCTGCGCGGACGGATTCCGGTCCGTGATGCGGCGGTTCTGCGCACGGCGACGGCGCTCGGGCTGGTGTGCCTTGGCAAGACGCATATGTCCGAACTGGCGTTTTCCGGACTGGGGCTGAACCCGGTGACGCAGACTGCGCCTTGCGTGCATGATCCGGATGCGGTGGCGGGGGGGTCGTCCTCCGGCGCAGCGGCATCGGTCGCTTTTGGCCTTGCGGCGGCGGCGGTCGGGTCGGACACCGGCGGGTCGGTGCGCATTCCGTCGGTGTGGAATGATCTGGTCGGACTGAAGACCACGTCCGGCAGGCTAAGCCTGCGCGGCGTGGTGCCATTGGCGGCAAAATTCGACACCGTGGGACCGCTGTGCAAGTCGGTGGAAGACGCGGCGCTGATGCTGGCGGCGTTGGAGGGGAGCAAGGCCGCGGATCTTGGCGGAACCGAAAGCCTCAAGGGGCGGCGCTTTGCAGCCTTGCAAACCATCGTCATGGACGATCTGCGCGACGCGCCCTCCAGGGCCTATGCCGAAGCACTGGACCGGCTGCGGGGCGCGGGGGCCGAGATCGTGCCCTTCGAATTCCCGGATCTTGCCGGGCCAATGGGCGATGCGGGCATTCTTTATACCACCGAGGCCTGGGCAACCTGGGGTGCGGCGATCGAGGCCGATCCGCATCTGATGTTCGCCCCGATCCGGGAGCGGTTTGCCGCAGGGGCCGGGCACAAGGGCAGCGACTATGTCGCGGCATGGCAACGACTCGACGCGGTTCGCGACGCGTGGCAGACGGCCACGGCAGGCTTCGACGCCGTGCTGTGCCCCACCGCGCCCAACATCGCGCCAAAGGTGGATAAGCTTATGGAGCAGGGCGATTATTACGCCACCGAAAACCTGATCACGCTGCGCAACACGCGGGTCGGCAACCTGATGGGCGGCTGCGCCATCACCCTGCCCACCGGCACGCCCGGCTGCGGGATCAGCCTGATGGGCGCCCCCATGGCGGAAGAGCGGCTGCTGCGGGTGGCAGCGGCTGCCGAAAGGGCGCTGTCCCGCTGACGTCTTTGGTCCGGAAAATACCTCGGGGGAGTCGCCGAAGGCGGCGGGGGCAGCGCCCCCATACAAAATTTTGTTCCGGCAAAATTTTCTTGCCTCGGGGGTGACGCAAACGTCACCCTGAACAGAAGAAATCCGACCGCAACATTTTTGCGACATTCCCGCCACAGACCCGCCGCAGCCCGCCAAGATTCTGGACAGCGCCCCTCTGAAACCCGTATCCTGATGCAAAGCGGGGCGACAATGATCCCGCACCCCGAGGCAGTACAAAGCGAAACCAATGTTCCCCGAGCGGTTCTCGAACCTACCGGCCTATGCGTTCCCGCGTTTGCGGGCACTTTTGGACGTGCACGAGGCAGGCGGCCCCGTGCGCCACATGTCCATTGGCGAGCCGAAACACCCGTTTCCGGCGTGGATTTCCGACATCATCGCGGAACACGCCGCCGATTTCGGACGCTATCCGCCGAACGAGGGCACGCCGGAGTTGCGCGGCGCGATTGCGGGCTGGGTCAGTCGACGGTTTGGCGTCGATCTCGCCCCCGACACGCAGATCATGAGCGTCAACGGCACGCGCGAAGCGCTGTACAACGCCGGAATGGCGCTGTGTCCGGAGACCAAGGGAGGCGCGCGGCCCGCGGTGCTGATGCCCAACCCGTTTTACCAAGTCTACATGATTTCGGCGATTTCGGTGGGGGCGGAGCCGGTTTTCGTGCCGGCCACCGCCGAGAGCGGCCATCTGCCGGACTTCGGCGCGGTGGCGGAAGACGTGCTGGCGCGCACCGTGTTGGTCTATATCTGCTCGCCCGCGAACCCGCAGGGCGTGGTAGCCGATGAGGCCTATTGGGAGGCGCTGATCGCGCTGGCCGAACGGCATGATTTCCAGATCATGGCCGACGAGTGTTACTCCGAAATTTACCGCGACACCCCACCGCCGGGCATCCTGAGCGTGGCGCAGCGCGTGGGGGCGCATCCCGAGCGGGTCGTGACCTTCCATTCGCTGTCCAAGCGCTCCTCCCTGCCCGGCCTGCGGTCCGGATTCGTGGCGGGCGGTCCCGAGAGCATCAAGCGCATGAAACAGCTGCGCGCCTACTCCGGCGCGCCGATCCCCCTGCCCTTGCAGGCGGCGAGCGCCGCGCTCTGGGACGACGAGGCGCATGTGGCGCAGAACCGGGCGCTCTACCAGGCGAAATACGATCTGGCCGACCGTATCTTTGGCACTGTGCCCGGGTACATGCCGCCGCAGGCCGGCATGTTCCTGTGGCTTCCGGTCGAAGATGGCGAGGCGGCAACACTGCGGCTTTGGAAAGAAACCGGCGTCCGGGTTCTGCCGGGGGAGTACCTTTCGAAAGACACCGCATCCGGCAACCCCGGAACGGGATATATCCGCGTGGCCATCGTGGCCCCTCATGACGAGACCGAAGCCGGTCTGACGTTGATCAGGGACTGTCTGTATGGCGCAAGCGGCTAAGACCAAGAAAAAAACGAGGCGAGGCATGGCAAGTTATCAGTCCCGGGGGCGCGACCCCCTGTTCGACACCGACACGGCACTGACGCTGGAAAAGCGGGGGCGAGAACTGCTCGGGCTTGCGCTGGTGGCGCTCGGGCTGATGGCGGCCGCGATGATCGCCTCCTATACGCCCGAAGATCCGTCCTTCATGACGGCCACCGATGCCCCGGTGCAAAACTGGATGGGTCGGATCGGCGCGTCCATTGCCGCGCCGCTGTTCATGGTGATCGGCTGGGGCTGTTGGGCGATTGCCGCCTGCTTCCTTGTCTGGGGCGGGCGGCTGGCGCTGCACCGCGATGACGTGGGCGCGCTGTCGCGACTGGTGTTTGCCCCCATCTGGATTGCTCTTTGCTCGGTCTATGCCTCGGGCCTGACAGAGAGCGCCGGTTGGAGCCATAATTTCGGTCTTGGCGGTCTGTTCGGCGATATGATGATGGGCTCTTTGCTGAACCTCCTGCCTCTCGATGCCGGTCTTGGGCTGAAACTCATGCAGCTCATCCTCGGAGCGGTGATCGTGGTGTTCGGCGCTTTCGTGCTTGGCTTTACCCGTGTCGAGGTCCGGACCATCGG
The DNA here is from genome assembly GCF_048553275.1 of Pacificoceanicola niger. Taxonomy (NCBI): domain Bacteria; kingdom Pseudomonadati; phylum Pseudomonadota; class Alphaproteobacteria; order Rhodobacterales; family Roseobacteraceae; genus Pacificoceanicola; species Pacificoceanicola niger. The sequence goes on along the minus strand of NZ_JBLZMW010000001.1, from coordinate 128,314 downwards.
CCGCTTCCTGCTGCTCGGTGTGGTGATGACCTATGCCCATATCATGGCCCTTCTGGGCAAGGGTGCGGGTGGTGCCATGGGTGCGGCGCAGAAGCTGCAGGCTGCCAATGCAGAACGCCGCGCGCGACGCCAGGCGGAGGCTGCGGAAGCCGCCGAATGGGCCGCCGCACAGGAGGCCATTGCCGAGCCGACGGTCACCGCCGCACCGCGCGTGCGCCGCGCCGAGCCTGCGCTGTATGAAGACGCTGACGGGGATTTCGTCGTGGACGATGACGACGATATGCCGATGCCGCCCCGAGAGAAGGCCGGGTTCCTGTCGCGCATGCCCTCGCTGATCAAGCGCAATGACGCTCCCGAGACCATGCCGGAGCCCGAGATGGTCGAGCATGTGATGGATCATGACGTGGACGCGCCGGGCGAAGACCGGGTCAAGGCGAAGATCGCCGATGTGATCCGTGCGCGCCGTGGCACCAACCCCGCCGTGGCCAGGGCACCCGCCGCCGATCCGAGCAAGCCGCTGACCAAGGGACGCGGGTTTGGCCCCAAGCCGTTGATCTTCAACCCCAGTGTAAAGGCCGGATCGCTGCCGCCGGAGCCGCCGTTGACCGCCGCCGCCGCGCGCCCCACGCGGGCCGAGCCGCCGCTGACCGCCACGCGGATGCCGGCCGCGCCCGCCGCTGCCCCGGTGATGGCCGCTGTCCCCCCCTCCCCTGCCGTGGAAGACAGCCACGATGCGCCGTTCGAGGCCGAAGCATGGGACACGGAGGACGCAGTCCAGAGCTATGCCGCCGTGGACGAGGACGCCAATGGCGCGGCCTATGGCGAGATGCGCGACTTCGACGATTACGGCGACACGGGTGACGATCTGGACGAGGCGGTGATGTTGGACGACACCGCCCCCGCCGCCGCCCCTGCCCCGCAGTTCCTGCGCCGTGAAGCACCCACCCCGGAGCCGAAAAAGGTGGTGCAGCAGCCGGTGCGCAAGCCGATGGTCCCGTCCAAGCGCGCGCAGGCCGAGGCCCAGCCGCAGCTGAAATTCGATGACCAGGGCGTCGATTACGAGCTGCCACCGCTGAACCTGCTGATGTCGCCGGACCGCATCGAGCGCTATGTTCTGTCGGACGAGGCGCTGGAAGAAAACGCGCGGATGCTGGAATCCGTTCTCGACGATTACGGTGTGAAGGGCGAGATCGTTTCGGTGCGCCCCGGCCCCGTTGTGACCATGTACGAGCTGGAGCCTGCGCCGGGCCTCAAGGCCTCCCGCGTGATCGGTCTGGCGGATGATATCGCGCGCAGCATGTCGGCCCTGTCGGCGCGGGTGTCGACCGTGCCGGGCCGCTCCGTGATCGGTATTGAACTGCCCAATGACAACCGCGAGATGGTCTCCTTCCGCGAGATCCTCGCGGGCCGCGACTATGGCGATGGCAAGCACGGCCTGCCGCTGGCGCTTGGCAAGGATATCGGCGGCGAGCCGGTGGTGGCCAACCTGGCCAAGATGCCTCACCTGCTGATCGCGGGGACGACTGGGTCCGGTAAGTCGGTGGCGATCAACACGATGATCCTGTCGCTGCTCTACAAACTGTCGCCGAGCGATCTGCGCATGGTGATGATCGACCCCAAGATGCTGGAACTGTCCGTATATGACGGTATTCCGCACCTGCTGTCGCCGGTTGTGACCGACCCGAAGAAGGCCGTTGTGGCGCTGAAATGGGTCGTGGGCGAGATGGAAGACCGCTACCGCAAGATGTCCAAGATGGGCGTGCGCAACATCGACGGCTATAATGGCCGCGTGGCCGATGCGCTGTCGAAGGGCGAGATGTTCAGCCGCACGGTGCAGACCGGATTCGATGACGAGACCGGCGAGCCCGTGTTCGAGACCGAGGAATTCGAGCCCAAAAAGATGCCCTATATCGTCGTGATCGTCGACGAGATGGCCGACCTGATGATGGTCGCGGGCAAGGAGATCGAAGCCTGCATCCAGCGTCTGGCACAGATGGCGCGGGCCTCCGGCATTCACCTGATCATGGCGACGCAGCGTCCGTCCGTGGATGTGATCACCGGCACGATCAAGGCGAACTTCCCGACGCGGATTTCCTTCCAGGTGACGTCGAAGATCGACTCGCGGACGATCCTTGGCGAGATGGGCGCAGAGCAGCTTCTGGGCATGGGCGACATGCTGTATATGGCGGGCGGGGCCAAGATCACCCGCTGTCACGGGCCGTTTGTATCGGACGAGGAAGTCGAAGAAATCGTCAATCATCTCAAGGCCTTTGGTCCGCCGGAATATGTGTCTGGGGTGGTCCAGGGACCGGACGACGAAAAGGCGGAGAACATCGACGCGGTGCTCGGCCTGAACACCGGCGGCAACACCAGCGGCGAGGATGCGCTTTATGATCAGGCAGTTGCCATCGTGATCAAGGACCGCAAGTGCTCGACCTCCTATATCCAGCGCAAGCTTGGCATCGGCTACAACAAGGCGGCACGCCTCGTGGAGCAGATGGAGGACGAGATGGTGGTCTCCTCGGCCAACCATGTCGGCAAGCGTGAGATTCTGGTGCCGGAGCAGGCGTGACGGCCTGCCCCCTGCCCTGCCTGAGAATACGTAAAACTGAAGACGTTAGCAGATTGAAAGGAAATAGATCGTAGGGTCGCCGAGCCGGGAGGTGAGGTCGCGCCGATGGGTTTTCCATGCGTATCGAGGCCGGGCCGCCGCCTTTGGCAAACCGATATTCCATCCGGAGGACCCCCGATGATTACTCGCCGTACACTGCTGACCACGACACTAGCGGTCGCCGCACTGCCCGCCTTTGCCATTGAAAACACCGTTGGCACCCGTGAGGAAGCCATGGCCATGGCAAAGCGGGCTCACGATTTCTACAATGAGAATGGGCGCGAAGCGGCCATCGCCGCCTTCATGGACCCCGCAGACACGCGCTTCCGCGACCGCGATCTCTACGTCTGGTCCATGGCTTTTGACGGCATGATGCTCGCCCATGGTGCGACGGCAGCCCTCGCTGGCAAGAACCTGATCACTATGCGTGACGTGGACGGCATCCCGTTGACGGCAAACGCGGTCAAGGTCGCACAGGAAAGCGGAACCGGCTGGATCGACTACAAATGGCGCCACCCCGAGACTGGTGAAGTCCTCGCAAAATCGGCCTATGTCATGAAAGTCAATGACGACGCTTTTGTCAGCGTAGGCATCTACCTCCCCTGAATCCATTTTGCGTGACTATCCAGAGGTGGCTCTATGCTGTACCCCATTCGAAATCTCCCGATCGTCGTCAAAGGTGTGATAGGCAGCTTGCTGGCCATCTCTGGACTTGTCTACATTATCTACATGGCTTTCGCCGAGCTGGATGACTCGGCGAACCGTATGCACGAGGTCAGCTCGAAGATGCTGCCCGAATTGAACTATGGTGCGCAGATGGTCTCGGCGACAAGCCAGATGCACCTCGAACTTCTGCAGCTGATTACCTATGCCAACAGTAGCGTCGGCGCGGATGTGATGCAGCGCCACATCGACCAGACCGTTGCCGCGGGCCAAGCGTTCAGGGATCTGCTCGGCGCCATGACAGGCCCCGAGAAAGAGACGCTGGAACAACTGGCTGCGGAGTATTTCATGCAGGTTGAGCAGGCCATTACATTTGTGACGGTCGACGCCTCAATGGCTGCAATGTTTCTTTCCGGAACGCGCGAATCCTACCAGCAGATTGACGGTATCATCTCTGGCATTATGGAACAGGCGAGTGCAACGACCGGGAACAGGGTCGATGACATGGCCACCGAGGCGACCGCGGTGATCGAAACGTTCAGCCCCCTGGCCATCGCGGCCATCGGCGGCGGCCTGTTCATCACCATCCTGATCCAGCTTTCCATCGCACGCCCGGTCCGGCGCATGACGGCAGCCATGACTGCGGTGACCGAAGCGCGGTTTGACGTGAAGGTGCCATGCCAGGGATTGACCAACGAACTCGGACGCATGGCGGCAGCGTTGAGCGTGTTTCGCGACGCGGCACAGGAGCGCGAAGCCCGCGCGGTCGCCTTTGAACGGTTGCAGCAGACGCTGGGCAAGTCCTTGCAGAGCGCACATCGCGGCGAGTTTGACGTGCGCATCGAAGAAAACTTCGAATTTGCCGAGCTTCAGGAAATTGCCCGGGCGGTCAATCGTCTGGTAGCGGGTCTGGAACATGCCTTCACCGAGGTCGGCGCCGTCCTGCACGCGCTTGCCAATGCCGACCTGACGCGCCGGATGGAGGGACAGTTCGAAGGCGCCTTCGAAATCCTGCAAAATGACGTGGCAACGACCTGTGACACCCTGTCCTCCCTTGTCGGCACCATCCGCGATACCTCCTCCCAGGCAAAGAGCGCATCGCGGGAGATTGCCGACGGCAGCCAGACACTGTCCGGTCAAAGCGATCGGCAAGCGGCATCCCTTGAAGAGGCATCTGCGGCCTTGCAGGGTATGAGCGATCTGATGAAGAACAGCGCGAAAAATGCCGACGATGCCGCCGGGTTCTCGCGCGAGGCGAAACAAAGCGCACATCGGGGCCGCAAAGTCGCGGAATCGGCGGTTGAAGCGATGTCCAACGTAAAGAGCAGTTCCAACAAGATCGCGGAAATCGCCTCCGCCATCGACTCGATCGCCTTCAATACCAACCTGCTGGCGCTCAACGCTGCGGTCGAGGCCGCCCGCGCCGGTGCAGCTGGCAAAGGTTTCTCCATCGTGGCGGGGGAAGTCCGGTCACTTGCTCAGATGACGAGCGATGCAGCGGCAAACATCACGACCTTGGTGAGCGAAAGCGGACCCTTGATTGAGTTGGGCGTGACGAACGTCGGAGAGACCAATTCGGAGCTGAACATGATTGCCGGACATGTCGAACGACTGGCCAGCCTGATCGAAGAACTGTCACAATCGGTCAAGGAACAGGCGACGAATTCGGATGAAATCACCGCTGCGGTTCGGGACATGGAGAGTATCACCATCAACAACGCCGCGATGGCCGACACCAGTTCGCAGGCCGCCACAAGGCTGGCTGTTCTGGTCGATACGCTGGACGATCTTGTCGGGCGGTTCAACGCCAAGTCCAGCGACCGTCCTCAGCAAGCCTTGGCAAGCTAAGCCCGGTCGCGCCCGCCTGCCTGTGTGATATCGCACCGGCTTCCCGATACCAATTGGCGGCTCGGGCGGCGGGCAGGACAAACAGCGCTCGCACCCGCGTGGTCCGCGCTCCAGGCCAGTGATCCGGGTGCGGCCATCGCGTGGCCGTCCCCTGCGCGCCTCCCGCACCTCACAACGGCAAACCCCGCTATTCTCGGTGCGTACTGAGGCCGGTGCAGCTTCCTCTCTGGCCAAATCCCAAAACCGTCGCCATAGCTTGACGCATGGAACTTTGGATCATCGCCACGCTCTCGGCGGCCACCTTTCAGACCGTGCGCTTCATGCTGCAAAAACTGCTGGCCGGTGGAACCCTTTCGGCCCCGGGCAGCACCTTTGCGCGCTTTGCCTATGCCGCGCCTGCCGCATTTCTGGTGACCGCGGCCTATCTCTATTACTCTGACCAGGCGCTGCCGGTGCTCAGCGTGCGCTTTTGGGGCTGGGCCGCTTTTGGCGGGCTGGGGCAGATTCTCGCCACTGTGCTGGTTGTCCTGACCTTTGCGGAACGCAACTTTGCAGTCGGCATTACCCTGAAGAAAACGGAAGTTCTGCAAACAGCGCTCCTCGGGGTGATCCTGCTGGGCGAGATGATATCCTTGGGTGGATGGTTGGCCATCGCGATCGGTCTGGCGGGTGTTCTGATGCTGTCCCAGACGCCGGGATCTGCGGAGGCTTTGTGGAAGGGCCTGCGCAGCCGGGCAGTGCTGCTTGGCGTCAGCTCCGGCTTCTTCTTTGCCATCGCGGGTGTCGGCTATCGCGCCGCAACGCTTGCCGTGCCCTCGGAAGACCCGGTTCTGCGCGCCGCGATGGCCCTGACCTGCGTGACCGCCATGCAGGCACTCGCCATGGCGCTCTGGCTGCGGTATCGCGAGCCGGGCCAGATCACCAAAGCCTGGCGCGCCCGCAAGACAGCGCTTTGGCTCGGCCTCACGTCCATGGCCGGCACACTGTCATGGTTCACCGCCTTCACCTTGCAAACCGCCGCCTATGTCTATGCGCTTGGGCAAGTCGAGTTGATCCTGTCGCTTGCCGCCTCTGTCCTGTTTTTCCGGGAGACGGTCACGCGCCGCGAGTTCGGCGGCATTGCCCTGCTGACCCTCTCGATCCTCGCGCTCATCCTTGTCACCTGATCCCCGGCCAGGATTTCCGCTCCAGATGTCTCTGCTCTGCGGTCCGGATGCGCCGTGACGCAGCGTTTCACCGTGACACATCCCGGCACATGATGTGTTCTGCGCCCAGCCACGGCCAATGGGAGGTCCGCCATGTCCACGTATCCGCATATGCTCGCCCCGCTCGATCTCGGGTTCACCAGCCTGAAGAACCGGGTGGTCATGGGCTCAATGCACACCAATCTTGAAGAGACCGGCGACTGGAACCGCGTCGCGGAGTTCTACGCAACCCGCGCCCGGGGTGATGTCGGCCTGATGGTCACGGGCGGCATGGCGCCGAACCGCGAAGGCGGGGTAAGGCCGGGAGCCGCCGGGCTTTTCTCTGACGAAGACATTGCCAATCACAGGGTGGTCACCGACCGCGTGCACGAAGCGGGCGGCAAGATCGCCATGCAGATCCTGCACGCCGGTCGCTATGCCTATAGCCCGGAGTGCGTGGCGCCCTCTGCGGTCAAATCGCCGATTTCGCCGTTTCCTCCGAAGGAGCTTGACGAGGCGGGCATCGAGAAGCAGATTTCCGACATGGTCACCGCCGCAACCCGCGCGAAAGATGCCGGGTATGACGGCGTCGAGGTTATGGGCTCGGAGGGCTATTTCCTCAACCAGTTCATCGTCAAGCACACCAACAAGCGGACCGACCGCTGGGGCGGTTCCTATGAGAACCGCATTCGTCTGCCGATCGAGGTTGTTCGCCGGGTGCGCGCAGCCGTCGGGCCGGAGTTCATCGTGATCTATCGGTTGTCGATGATCGACCTGGTGCCCGATGGCTCCACCTTTGACGAAGTGATCCAATTGGCGCAGGAGATCGAGAAAGCCGGGGCGACGATCATCAACACGGGAATCGGCTGGCACGAGGCCCGCGTGCCGACCATCGCCACCTCCGTGCCGCGCGCGGCTTTTGCATGGGTCACGAAAAAGCTGATGGGCCACGTGGGCATCCCGGTGATCACCTCGAACCGCATCAACACGCCGGAGGTGGCCGAAGAGGTCCTGTCGACTGGATGCGCCGACATGGTTTCGCTCGCGCGGCCGTTCCTTGCCGATCCGGATTTCGTGTCCAAGGCCGCAACGGGCAAGGCGGCGCAGATCGCGCCGTGCATCGCCTGCAATCAAGCCTGTCTCGACCACACTTTCGCGGGCAAGGTGTCGAGCTGTCTGGTCAATCCAAAGGCTTGTTACGAGACGGAAATCATCGTTGAAAAAGCCGCCGCGTCCAAGCGCATTGCCATTGTCGGCGCCGGGCCTGCGGGTCTGTCCACGGCGATCACCGCCGCCGGGCGCGGGCATCAGGTGACGCTGTTCGACAAGGACGAGGCGCTTGGCGGGCAGCTCAACATGGCGCGCAAGGTGCCGGGCAAGGAAGAGTTTGACGGGCTGGTCGATTGGTTCGCGACCATGGTGCAGGCGCAGGGGGTCACACTGAAGCTCGGAACGGAGGCGGACGCCGAGGCCCTGAAGGGGTTTGACGAGGTGATCATCGCCACCGGCGTCACGCCCCGCGATCCGCAGATCCCCGGTCAGGATCACGCCAAGGTTCTTGGCTATGTCGATGTGCTCAAAGGTGGGGCCGAGGTCGGTCCGCGCGTCGCGGTGATCGGCGCCGGGGGCATTGGCTTTGACGTTTCGGAATTTCTCGTCACCGGGGAGAGCCCGACCGAAAACCTGCCCGATTGGCTGCGCGAGTGGGGTGTGACGGACCCGTCCGAGCACCGCTCCGGCCTGTCGCCCGATGGGCCGCAGCCGGACAAGCCGATGCGCCGTGTGACCCTGTTGCAGCGCAAATCGGAGCGTCCCGGAAAGCGGCTTGGCAAGACCACCGGCTGGATTCACCGCGCCGGTCTGCAGATGAAGGGCGTCGAGATGAAGGCGGGCGTGAATTACGAGCGCATCGACGATGAGGGCCTACACATTTCTTATGGTGAAGCGCGCGAGCGGCCCGAGGTGATCGCCTGTGATACGGTTGTGCTCTGTGCCGGGCAGCTGTCAAACCGCACGTTGGCGGATGATCTCGATGCGGCCGGCATCCCCTGCCACGTCATCGGCGGGGCCGATGTCGCAGCGGAACTTGACGCCAAGCGGGCCATTGATCAGGGGGTGCGGCTCGCCGCGAGGCTGTGACCTGTGCGATCGGCGGGCGCGCTGCGGCGGCCCGCCGATTGTGCCTTGTGATGGAACAAGAGGCCGCCCTGTGGTGTTGGTCTTCCAAATCACGCAAGTGAAAGGAGACATACCATGCCGAGCATCGACTCTGCGAAGATCCTCATCATCTCGACCGACGGTTTCGAGCAATCCGAACTGGAATTCCCGCGCGATCAACTGCGCGCCAAGGGCGCCACGGTGCACGTGGCCACGCTTGACGGCAAGGCCATCACCGGCTGGGAAGGCAACAGTTGGGGCCGCGAGGCCGAGGCCGACCTCAAGATCGCCGACGCCAAGCATTCCGATTACGACGCCCTCGTCATTCCGGGCGGCCAGATCAACCCTGACCTGCTGCGCGTAGAAGACAGCGTGCTGACGCTGGTCAAGGATTTCGAAACATCCGGCAAGGTGATCGCCGCCGTATGCCATGCCCCTTGGGTGTTGGTGGAGGCCGGTGTTGCCAAGGGCCGCACCATGACATCCTATCCGTCGGTCAAGACGGATGTGATCAACGCCGGTGCCAACTGGGTCGATCAGGAGGTCGCGACGGACAAAGGCGTAATCACCTCGCGCAATCCGGGTGATCTGAAGGCTTTCGTCAGCAAGATCGTCGAGGAAGTGGAAGAAGGTGTGCATCAGCGCGACGCGGCGTGAACGCCGACGCCTGAATTGATCAAGCGACAGAACGGCGCGCCCACTCCGGGCGCGCCGCTTTCGTGTGCTGAGCCGTTATTCGACAGTAATGGTGATCTGCTCGGACATCACCGGGGTGCTGTGCGGGACGTGCCCGGCATCGCCCAACACGAGCTGCAGCGTATGCGGGCCAGGTGCGAGATCGAGCGTGACTTCGGTTTGGCCGCCGCCGAAATGGCGGTGATGCTCATCCGAGGGCAGACCATACATCATCTCTTCCATGCCATCTTCGCCCTTGCCGAAGGCCGGCCGGTCGATGAGCAGGTGATGGTGGCCGGTGTTTTCCTTTTCCGTACCGGCCGGAGCGACGCCCATGCCGGACAGGCCAAAGACAACCGTGACCGGCGACGAGACGGTGTCGCCATTCCCCAGATTGACGAAGTAGACCGCCGCGTTCTCCGGCGCCGGAGTCTCTCCGCCCTGCTGTGCCGGGGCCGCGGACGCCGCGAAAACCAGCGCGGTCGCCGCGATCATTGCACGAATCGACATGACAATTCCTCCTTTTTGGTTGTGCGCAAATCCTAGCACGATCCTGACGAAACCAAGCCTCGGCGGGGGGCAGCGGCGCGCTCTTGCCGACATCGTGACCGCGCGCCTGCCCGTTTCCTGCCTTGAAACAAGGGCTGCATTACCCCGCAATTGTCCCGCGGATGCCCAAGTTCAGCCTCACTTGAACGGCAAAACGGCAGGACACAGAATGCAGAAAGAGAGCCGCGCATGGACCGACTCACGGAAATGGAAGCCTTCGCCACGGTTGTGGATCAGGGAGGTTTTACCGACGCCGCGAAAAAGATGGGGATTTCGAAATCCGCCGTGTCCAAGCACGTCTCGTCGCTGGAGGCCCGTCTTGGTGCGCGCTTGCTCAATCGCACGACGCGCCGGGTCTCGCCCACCGAGATCGGGCTGGCCTATTACGACCGGGCACGCCGTGTGTTGAATGACGCCGGAGAGGCCGACGCGCTGGTCACGTCGATGCAATCGGCCCCCTCCGGGCTGCTGCGGATTTCCGTGGCGACGGATTTCGGGGTGAACCATTTGTCGCCCGTTCTGGGCGATTTCCTCGCCGAATTTCCGGATATCACCGTGAACATGGTGCTCAACAACCGCTACGTCGAGTTGATCTCGGAAGGCTTTGACATGGCGATCCGCATCGGGGAGCTGGAAGACAGCACCCTGCGCGCCCGCAAGCTGACCGAAACGACCAAGCGCATGATCGCCTCGCCGAAATATTTCGAGCAATTCGGCCGTCCGCAGCGGATCGACGATCTGAACGAACACAAGCTTCTGCACTATTCCAACCAGTCGTCGGGCAATGTGTGGAAAATCACCGCGCCGTCCGGCGAAAAGCGCCAGGTGCGCACCGCTGGCTGGCTGACCGTCAATGACGGGCAGTCGCTGCTCAATGCCTGCACTGCCGGGCTCGGCATCGCCTACCTGCCCTCCTACCTCTATCACGACGCCATGGCGCAAGGTCTGGTCGAGGAGGTGATCCCCGATCTGCCGATCGAGACTCAGGGCATCTATGCCGTCTACCCGCCGGGCCGCTTCACCCAGCCGAAGGTCCGCGCGTTTATCGACTTTCTCGTGCATGCCTTTGCCGAGAAGGGTCCGAACGGCTGGTAAGCCCGGACCCCTTGGACATGCGAAAAGCCCCGGGATCTCTCGGGGCTTTTGCGTTGCGCTCTGTGTGGAAGGGACCGGCCGGCGGTCATGGGCGCTGTGTCAGCGCAGCTTGGCCAGTTCCGGATCAATGTAGAACATCCTGTTCGGCAGAGCGGTCGCCTCCAGTTCGCCGAGCACAACCGTCGTCTGGTTGCCATCACCATCGGTGATGATCCACTGGCGCAGCTGCACCGGGTTGCCGGTGAACTTCAGTTGAATGGTGCCATATTCGGGCCGCTTCGGATCCTGCGCGGTCACGGTGGTCGCGGTGCCATCATAACTGTGCCCCGTCACCATGCCCGCGCGCGTCAGATCAACAGTCCGGTCGAGAATGATCGACAGCGGCGTCTGGCTCAGCGGATAGGTCTCTGGCTGGGCGTTCAACTTACGGTCCAGAATATAGACCGCCCCCGCAGAGGCGAGCACCAATGCCCGCTCCGGCGGATTGTAGTCAAACCGCACCTTGCCCGGCCGCTTGATCGCAATGGTGCCGGTGGAAATCGTGCCATCGGCGTTGATCTGCGTAAATGAGCCTTGCACGGCCTTGAGGGTGTTGAGGTACCGCGAGATCTGGCCAAGGGAGAGTTGCTGCGCCTGTGCGGGCAGCGCGGCCAGCGTGCCAATGGCCAAAAGGCCTGCGGTGAAAGCTCTGCGGATCATCTGTATTCCTTCCTGCTCGGACTGCACTCTACTTGGCACTTCGACACGGGTTATGCGATAGCGCCGCCCGTGTAAGACGATATCGGCGGCAAACCTCCGCCAATCAAGGGGAAGCGCCCGGGTTTTGGAGTAAGCCAGTCGCACGAAGGCGCGATCTTCAGGCGCAGTCAGGGCTTGTCGGCTTCCCGGAAACGCGACATCAGGCGGCCCACGGTGAAGGAGGTACGCGGCGCATAGATATAGGCGGTGCGCTCCTCCGACGGCGGCCGGGCCCGCATCCGAACGACGCCAAAAAGCACCAGCGCCACATGGCCGATCGCGATCAGCGCGAACAGCGCCGGAGGGCCATAGCTCTGGATCAGCGCGGACGCGACCCAGGGCGCGGCGATGGCGCCGACCGCGTACCAGAACATCAGCGCGGCAGAGAGTTCGACCCGTTCGTGGGTCTGCGCAAAATCATGCGCATGGGCGGCCGAGACCGAGTAGATCGGGAAGGTGAACAGACCGAAAATCGCGGCCGTGGCCATGACACCCGCCGTAGGCAGGCCCTGCACGGTTGCGGTGAGCAGACAGCTTGCGATCGCAGCGACGGAGAGCCAGATCAGCACGATCCGGCGATCGAACTTGTCCGCAAGCCATCCCACCGGCAGTTGCGAGATCGCACCGCCAGCAACATAAGCCGCGAGAAACAGGGCGATCTGGGACGTGGCCAGGCCCACTTCGGAGCCATAGACCGGACCGACCATGCGAAAGGATGCGCCGGAGAGCGCCGAGACCAGAACCCCGGCCACAGCCAGCGGCGAGCGGTCCCAGGCAAGGCGCGGGTTGAGACGCGGCGCGGCAGGCACCGCCGGTTGATCGAGCCGCGTGAGCGTGAGTGGCAGAAGCGAGGCCGCACAAAGCACCGCGAGCACCGTGTAGGAGGCGTAATGCGCCGGTTCCAGCACCGAGATCATCAGCTGCGCCACGAGAGAGGCACTCATGTCGGCGACCCGGTAGGCGCCCATGGCGCGCCCCCGGGTTTCGTTGGTGACCTTCGATTGCAGCCAGGCCTCGACAACGGTGTAGCAGCCGGCGATGCACATCCCCTGCGCGATCCGCAATCCGGCCCAAGCATAGGCGCTGTTGGTCAGACTGTGCCCGAGAATGCCGATGATGCCGAGCGCGGTGAACGCGGCAAAGCCCCGCGAATGACCGACAGAGCCCATGAGGCGCGGCGCCCACCAACACCCCAGAAAGAAGCCAAGGAAATGCGCGGAGCCGAGCAGGCCGATCTGCATTGTGCTGAAGCCCAGCGCGAACCCCGAGAGCGCATCCAGCGGGCCAAGGCCCCCGGAAGAGAGCTGCAGCAGGATGACCGAGAGGAAAAGGGCGGCGAAGGACACAATGAGGCGCATCCCTTGGTAAAAGCAGGCTTCCCGCAGGTTGTCACGGCAAGATGCGACCCGGCGTGTCGTTTTGTGGGGCGCGCGGGGCTCTGCGCGATTCAGCTTTACTTAACCACGGTGCGCGATGCTGGATATATGGTTGCGTATCAAAGAGTGCGGGTGCCGGGTGGCACGGTTTTCTTCACGGTCTGCCTTGCGCGGGCGGGATCCAGACTGCTGATTGATGAAATCGACACGCTGCGATGGTCTGTGGGGCGCACGCTCGGCGAACAGCCGGTAACCGTATTGGCCTGGGTGGTTTTACCGGACCGCATGCACACGATCTGGCGACTGCCGGAGGGCGATTGCAGGTATTCGCGCCGCTGGGGGGCGATAAAGGGGCGGTTCAGCCGGGCCCTGCAAAAGGCAGCGGGTGCGGGGCACAGCCCCGCCCTACGAGACCCACGGCCTGGAGACGCGGGCATCTGGCAGAGACGCTTCTGGGAGCATCACATCCGCAGCGCCGAAGATCTGCGTGTTCATCTGGAGTACTGCCGGTTGGCACCCGTCGAGGCCGGGCTTGTCAGCCACGCCGAGGATTGGCCGTTTACCCATCTGCACCGCGAAAAGGCGCGATTGGCACGATGCCCATCGGCCGGCAAGGCACGAACCGGATAAGAGAACCGGGTGCTGCGCGTTGGGCCATCTTCTCTTTTGCCAAACACCCAACGTTCACTCGGCGTATCGGCGTTTCGCCGGGGCGCCGCTTTAAGGACCGGGACCGCCGGAGTTCCGCGAGACCGCCACTGCAGTTCTGCCTATCCCCCAAGCGCAACGGCCTGTAGGGCGGGGCTTTGCCCCGCACCCTCGGCCTGAAGCCCGGCACCATCGCACCACCAGCCCTTCGGCGGCAGCATCCGCGCCCGCAGGCGCTCCAGACGCCACAGATCGCGGCCCGGAGGATGCGCGGGATCGAGGCTCCAGCGCGTCTCGATCCCCGCCGCGCCGCCACGGTCCGGCGTCAGCAACAACCCCAAAGGCTGGCACACCCCCGCGCCCGCGCCGGTTTCGGCAGCGAGGTGCAAGCGGCGCACGGGTGTCATGGCCGGCGGCTCGGGCAATTCCGCCACGACCAGCGGCACCGCACCGCTGCGCAGCACTTCCTCCACACACCACAGCAGATCCGTCACGCTGCGCGGATCGACGAAGGTGATGCGTCCCGGATCAATCAGCGGCGCCACGCCGTCCGGGTTCAGTCCGTTCGCGCCCCCCATGCCCCCTGCCCCGCTGCGTTGCGGGGCAATCCAGAACACACCGCCGGTCATCTGGCGCGCAATCCACAGGGCCATGGTCCGCCGTGCGCGGCCGCACACCTCGTGCACCCGCGCATAAGGCAGGCGCACCTCGTCCCAGAACGTCAGCGCGGGGGGCGGACGATGCGGGCGTCGGGCGAGCAAGGGATCAACGGGTCTCATGCAGGTAAGGTATATGTTCTTATTTTGTTCTCCAAGAGATTCGGTGCATCCCGCCCCCTGCTCTTGGCATTCGCGGCGTCGGAGCTATGGTCGCGCAAACGCGATAGACAGGAGAGACGCCATGAAAATGAACCCGCTCGGCCGTACCGGCATCGAGGTTTCCGAACTATGCCTTGGCACCATGACCTATGGCCGCCACACTGCGGAGGCCGAGGCGCACCGGCAGATGGACATGGCGCTGGATGCGGGGATCAACTTCATCGACTGTGCCGAGATGTATCCGGTCAACCCCATCGAGGCCGAAACCGTGGGCGACAGCGAGCGTGTGCTCGGGACCTGGTTCGAAAAGACCGGACGGCGCAAGGATTACGTTCTGGCCACCAAGATCACCGGTGCCGGCAACGCCAAGGTTCGCGACGGGGCACCGATCACCGGCGCTCTCATTCCGCAGACCGTGGAGGCCTCGCTGCAGCGGCTCAAGACCGATTACATCGACCTCTATCAACTGCACTGGCCGAACCGGGGCAGCTATTGTTTCCGGCAGAACTGGCGGTACGATCCTTCCAGCCAGAACCGTGAAGACACCATGCAGCATATGGCCGACGTGCTGGGCGCGATGCAGCGCGAAGTGGAAAAGGGCCGGGTCCGGGCCTTTGGCCTGTCGAACGAGAGCGCCTGGGGCACCGCGATGTGGCTCAAGGTGGCCGAAGAGGTAGGTGGGCCGCGCGTCGCTTCGATCCAGAACGAATACTCGTTGGTGTGCCGGTTGGCGGACACCGATCTGGCGGAACTGATGGTCAACGAGGATGTCGGTCTGTTGCCGTTCTCGCCCCTCGGCGCGGGGCTGCTGACCGGAAAGTATCAGGGCGGGGCGGTTCCGGACGGCTCTCGCATGGCCATCAACGGCGATCTTGGCGGGCGCAAGACGCCGCGCGTGTTCGACGCGGTGCAGGCATATCTCGACATTGCAAAGGATTTTGGCGTCGATCCCGTGCACATGGCGTTGGCATGGTCGGCGCAGCGGCCCTTCGTCACCTCCTCGATTTTTGGCGCGACTCATGTGCCCCAGCTGGAGCAGCTGCTTGGCGCGGCAGAGCTGCGACTCTCGGACGAGATCAAGGAGGCCATCGACACGGCGCATAAGGCGCATCCGATGCCGTATTGAGGCGCAAAGGTCCGGGCAGGCCGTCCTGCTGTTCTGCCCGGACCGTTGCGCATGGGTGGCGGACCTGTTGCAGGCCGGACCTGGCATCGCCGTGCCGTTAAATCCTTATGGCCCTCCTCGCGCCCATGCGGTAATCAGCGCGCAAACGCGAGAAAGAGGTGAGACATGGCCAGACATCTGATTACTTCCGCCATTCCCTACATCAACGGGATCAAGCACCTCGGGAACCTCGTGGGCAGCCAGTTGCCCGCTGACCTCTACGCCCGCTATCAACGCGCGCGCGGCAACGAGGTGCTGTTCCTCTGTGCCACTGACGAACACGGCACTCCCGCCGAACTAGCCGCCACCAAGGCGGGCAAGCCCGTGGCCGAGTATTGCGCCGAGATGTGGGCGGTTCAGGCAAAGATCGCGGAGGGCTTTGGCCTGTCCTTCGATCACTTCGGACGGTCCTCTTCGGCGCAGAACCGCAAACTGACCCAGCATTTCGCCGCCCGCCTCGATGACGAGGGGCTGATCCGCGAAGTGTCGGAAACCCAGATGTACTCTCACGCCGATGGCCGCTTCCTGCCGGATCGCTATATCGAGGGCACCTGCCCGAACTGCGGCTTTGACAGTGCGCGCGGCGATCAATGCGACAACTGCACCAAGCAGCTTGATCCCGTCGACCTGATCAACCCGCATTCGACAATTTCCGGCTCGACCGAACTGGAAATGCGCGAGACCAAGCATCTCTACCTGCGCCAGTCCGCCATGAAGGACCGCATCGAAGAGTGGATCGACACCCGCACCGGCTGGCCGATCCTGACCACATCGATTGCCAAGAAATGGCTGAACGACGGTGATGGCTTGCAGGATCGCGGCATCACCCGCGATCTCGACTGGGGTGTGCCAGTGATGAAGGGCGACGCGCCGTGGCCGGGCATGGAAGGCAAGGTCTTTTATGTGTGGTTCGATGCGCCGATCGAATACATCGCCTGCGGGCAGGAATGGGTCGACGCGGGCAAGGGCGACGATTGGGAGCGCTGGTGGCGCACCGACAAGGGCGCCGACGATGTGCGCTATACCCAGTTCATGGGCAAGGACAACGTGCCCTTCCACACGCTGTCGTTCCCGGTGACGATCCTCGGCTCGAACGAGCCGTGGAAGCTGGTGGATTATATCAAATCCTTCAACTACCTGAACTATGACGGCGGCCAATTCAGCACCTCGCGCGGGCGCGGTGTCTTCATGGATCAGGCGCTGGATATTCTGCCGGCGGATTACTGGCGCTGGTGGCTGCTGTCCCACGCGCCGGAAAGCTCGGACGCGGAATTCACATGGGAAGGCTTTCAGCAGGATGTGAACAAGGATCTGGCGGACGTGCTGGGCAATTTCGTCAGCCGCGTCACCAAATTCTGCCGCTCGAAATTCGGCGAGACGGTGCCGGAGAAGGGCGCATTTGGCCCGCTGGAGCAAAAACTGCTGACCGACATGCAGGCCAAGCTCGACGAGTACCAGAACCACATGGACGCCATTGAGGTGCGCAAGGCGGCGGCGGCGCTGCGGGCGCTTTGGGTCATGGGCAACGAATATCTGCAAGAGGCCGCGCCGTGGTCGACCATCAAGGAAGACGAGGGCAAGGCGGCCACGCAAATCGCACTGGCGCTGAACCTGATTCAATTTTACGGGGTTCTGTCGTCGCCCTTCATACCGGGCGCGAGCAAAGCGATGCTGGAGGCGATGGCCTGCGACAACACGAATTGGCCGGTGAACGTGGAAGAGGCGCTGTCGCGGCTGAAGGTCGGCCATGCGTTCAGCGTGCCGGAGAACCTGTTCTCCAAGATCACCGACGATCAGCGTGCCGAGTGGCAGGAGCGGTTTGCCGGGACGCGCGACTAGGCGCACCCGCGATCAGCCGGGCTTTTCGGTTTTCCGAACCCAGACCACCGAAAAGGGCAGCCAATTGGGCGGCCCTTTTTCTTTGGTTCGGCCAAAAATAAACGCGCGCAAGCGCAGCAGCCGGCGTCTGCGCGCCCATTCTTTGCGGCTGCGGACACGGGCGTGGATGATGTCCCGTTCGGTCACAGGCTGTGGTGCGGCGCGAAGCGGAGAGAGCAGGACAGGCATAGTCATAGGTTTCACTCCTGAGAGAGGATGGGGCAGATGCCTACACTTTGCCGCGCGTTTTCTCTTGAAAATACGGACGATCTCCACAACCCTATTTTCATGAATGAAAGTGATCTGAGCCTCGATGATCTCGCGCTGCTGCTGCTCGTGGCCAAGGGCGGCTCTCTGACGCAGGCCTCCAAGGCCAGCGGCGTGCCGCTTCCGACGCTGTCCCGGCGCATGGGAAAGCTGGAGCAGGACAGCGGCAAGGCGCTGTTCCTTCGCGGCAAGGCCGGGTACGCGCTGAGCACCGAGGGGCTGGCGTTGGTGCGGGAAATCGGCGATCTCGCGGCGATCCAGCGCCGGATTGCGCGATGGCAGAGCGCCGATCCCGGCCCGCGTCGGGTGCGGATCACCGCCGGTTTCTGGACCTCCCGCTTCCTCGCCCAGCGCCTGCGGCCCGATCCGGCGGCCGACTGGATCCCGGAATTCGTGCCGTCAAATGCGCCGCTGGATCTTGCCCGGCGGGAGGCGGACATCGGCATTCGCAACCGGGCGCCGGATCATCCGTGGCTGGCGCGGCAACGGCTGCGGCGGATCGACTATGCGGTCTACGGGGTGGCGGGCGCGCCGGACGGTTTCGTGACATTGCCGGGCACCGACGCGCTGCCGCCCTCCCAGCGATGGGTGCGCGAGCATCATGCCGACAGAATCGCCACAACCGCGAGCGACACGCGGCTGTGCCTTGATCTCGCGCTTTCAGGCTTTGGCCGACTCGTCCTGCCCTGTTTTGCCGGAGACGCAGAGGCGGATTTGCACGCCTTCTCCGATCCGATTCCCGCGATCGGCCATGACGAATGGCTGGTCTCGCATCAGGACGCCCGGCACGATCCACCCATACGTGCCGCGCTTGCCGCCATTGCGGCCACCTTGCAAGATGCAGCGGTATAGCGCGGGTGCACCGCTGAGATGACGGGATTCTTTGCCCCCGTGGGCGACGCCTGAATTGACAGGCCCCGGCCCGCTTGCTACGCCCCGCGCCTTGGCAGGCAAGAGGATACGACATGGCACGCAAGCGCAAGGGACGGGATATATCCGGCTGGCTCGTGGTGGACAAACCGGCGGGTATCACGTCAACCTCCGTGGTCAACAAGGTGCGCTGGGCGCTGGACGCGAAGAAGGCCGGTCATGCAGGCACGCTCGACCCAGAAGCCACCGGAGTGCTTGCCATCGCGCTTGGCGAGGCGACGAAGACGGTTCCCTACATCACGGACGCCTTGAAGGCCTATCGCTTTGTGGTCCGGCTCGGGCAGGCGACAAACACCGATGACACCGAGGGCGAAGTGATCGCGACGAGCGATCTGCGCCCCAGTGATGCGGAGATCAAGGACGCGCTCAACGACTTTGTCGGCGACATCATGCAGGTGCCGCCGCAGTTCTCGGCGGTCAAGATCGACGGAGAGCGCGCCTACAAACGCGCCCGCGATGGCGAGGAAATGGACTTGGCCGCGCGGCCGTTGTACGTTGATGAACTGGTCATGACGGACCGGCCCGATGCCGATCACGTCGAATTGGAAATGGTCTGCGGCAAGGGCGGCTATGTGCGCTCCATCGCCCGCGACTTGGGCAAGCAGCTGGGCTGTCACGGCCATGTCCTGCACCTGCGGCGCGTCTGGTCCGGCCCATTCGAAGCCGAAGAGGGCCTCAGCATCGAGGACATCGACCGGATGGCCAAGACGCCCGAGCTGGACAGCTTTCTGCGCCCGCTCGAAGACGGGTTGGCGGACCTGCCGGAAGTCAAGGCAACCGCAGAAGGCGTGGCCCGTCTGCGCAATGGCAACCCCGGCATGATCCTCGCCTCCGATCTGGAATACGGCGACGAGGCCTGGGCCTCCTTTGATGGCGCGGCCGTGGCCGTTGGCACCGTGCGCGGCGGCGAGCTGCACCCAAGCCGCGTGTTCGTGACAGGCTGAGAAGGCTGTCACCACTGGCCTGCGCCGCATCATCCGGCCCCGGCTTCCCCGCCCGGCCCTTGCCATCAACGGCGGCGGCCTGCGTCGTGGCCCGGATGCCATCAGGCCCAAGGAGGGCACACCGGGCCGACGCCCGTGTTCGGGCGGGCGGTCTTCCGGGAGGTTTTCGCGGCGACGGTTGGGCCGGGGTCAACCGCGCCGCTACACTGCCCGGCTCAGACCAGCATCTTGAGCCAACGCCGTAGAGCGCCCAGTGATTCGGCCTCATCGAGAAACGGGATATGACCGCGATCCGGCACTTCGGCGCTGATCATGTCGGGGCGACGGCGCTTCATCTCCGCAAAGCATTCGGACGAAAGCAGGTCCGAATTCGCACCGCGCAGCGCACACAGCGGCAGTCCGGCGAGGGCGTCGAAGAACGGCCAGAGGTTTGGCGAAGGTTGCGCGCCACCGCCCAGAACCGCCTCGCGCAGCTTGGGATCATAGGTGATTTTCAGCCCGTCTGCCCCCTCGCGGTAGAGGATTTTCACCTCATCGAGCCAGCGCCCCTCCGGCAGGTTGCGGAACGCGGTCATCGCCGCCTCGCGGGCAGCGGCGGCCTCCTCGTAGGTCTGCCACGGCGGCTGCTTGCCAAGGTAGCCCTTGATCACCTCCAACCCGGTGTCGGCAATTTCCGGGCCAATGTCATTGAGCGCCACGCCGATCAGACGCTCCTTCACGGTTGCCGCCAGTACCATGGCAATCAGCCCGCCGCGCGACGTGCCGAGAACCGCCGCCTTTTCAAGGCCCAGATGGTCGAGCAGCTCCATCGCATCGCGGCCCTCGACAGGAATCTGGTAGGTCTCATGCGGGGCCCAATCCGACTGGCCCCGCCCGCGGTAATCCATACGGATCAGGCGGACCCCGTCCAGATGCGGCGCCATGAAATCGAAATCGCGGGTATCGCGGGTCAACCCGGTCAGGCACAGCAGCGGCAGCCCTTCGCCCTCGTCAAGATAATGGAGGGCAACGCCATCAGAGGCAAAGAAACGCGGCATCAGACAATCTCCGGAATGGTGGTCAGGTCGGAAAGAACATGGTGCGGCGCGGCCATGAGACGATCCTGCGGCAGGTCCAAGCGGTTGACCCAGACGGTCCGGAAGCCATAGGCCGCAGCCCCGGCCGCGTCCCAACCGTTTGAAGACACGAACAGAACCTCGCCAGGGGAACAGCCGAACCGCGCCCCGACCATATCATAGACCGCGCGGGCGGGCTTGAAGATGCCAACGCTTTCGACTGAAAGCACCGCATCGAGATACAGTCCGATGCCGGAATGATCGACCGCGCCTTCGAGCATCTCCGGGCTGCCATTCGACAGAATCGCACAGTCCAGCCCCCGCGCCTTGAGCGTTGCCAGCATCATCGGCACCTCACGGTAGGCCGCCAACTCCCAATAGAGCGCCAGCAGAAGTTCGCGCAGCTCCGGATCGTCAAGCCCCGCCTTCTCCATCGCCCAATCCAGGCCATCCTTGGTTACCTGCCAGAACGGCACATGGTCCCCGGTGACCGCGCGGAGCCAGCTGTATTCCAACTGTTTCGCGCGCCAATCCGCCGCAAGCGCGGGCCAGACCGCAGCCAGTGTCTCCCGGCCCGGCTGTTCCGACGCGATGCGCGCCGCCGCGGCGACATCGAACAGCGTGCCATAGGCATCGAAAACACAGACCTTCACCGGCATCACGCCCTCCCCTTATGTGTTCGCGGGAACCCTGACACAGCGCATGGCCCACGAAAAGCCGCCCTCATGCTTCTTCTCTTCAAGAATACTCAAGAAAAGCGGCCAGCCAGACAATGGCCATGCCGCCTGTTTGCAAATCCGGCAGAAAACGCTTACTTTGTCGGGGAACAAGAGCACCCGGGGCGCCCCGGCCTCTTTACCACTGACCCTTTTTCCCAAAATATCGGAGCACTCATGACGCAGGTCAAATCCGGCGACACCGTTCGCATTCATTATACCGGCACTCTCACCGACGGCAGCACCTTTGACAGTTCCGCGGGCCGCGATCCGCTCGAATTCGAAGTTGGCTCCGGTCAGATCATTCCCGGCCTTGACAAGGCGATCCCGGGAATGACTGTGGGGGACAAGAAGAAAGTCGAAATCCCGGCGGACGAGGCCTATGGCCAGCCGAACCCGCAGGCCCTGCAAGCTGTGCCACGCGCGGAAATCCCGGAGGATATTCCGCTTGAGGTTGGCACGCAGCTGCAGGTGCAGACGCCCACAGGGCAGGTCATGCCCGTGACCGTGACCGAGGTGACCGAGGCAGAAGTGACGTTGGACGCCAATCACCCGCTGGCCGGAAAAGATCTGACCTTCGATATCGAACTGGTCGAAATCGCCTGATCCCTGCGCGGGCCCCTGGCCTGCAATCGGAACGGTCCGTAGGGCGGGGTTATACCCCGCCCTTTTTCGTCGGCCCCTCTTCCCGCCCTCCGCATCCGGCGCTACCCTGCGCAAAAGCATGGGAGGACACACAATGCACATGGCCAATCTCGACGGGCTTCACCTGCAGTACCGCATCGACGGGCCAGAGGATGGCGTACCCGTGGTCTTCGCCAATTCGCTTGGCACCGATTACCGGCTTTGGGACCCGATCATGCCGCTTTTACCGGATGGCCTGCGAATCCTGCGCTTCGACAAGCGCGGCCATGGTTTGTCGGATTGCCCCTCCGGTCCCTACACGATGGGTCAGCTGATCGCGGACACCGAAGGGTTGATGGACCGGCTCGGTTTCAGCAATGCCATCTTTGTCGGCCTGTCGATCGGCGGGATGATCGCGCAGGGTCTCGCGACCAAGCGGCTCGATCTTGTCCGAGCCGTCGTCCTGTCCAACACCGGGGCCAAGATCGGCACCCGCGACATGTGGCAGGAGCGTATTGACGCGGTGGCTGCTGGCGGTTTGACCTCGGTCGTGGATGGCACCATGCAGCGCTGGTTCGCCCGCCCCTTCCACACCACGGCGGACTTTCACGCGTGGCGCAATATGTTCCTGCGCACCCCCGCTGCGGGCTGGATGGGCTGTGGCGCGGCCATCGCCGGAACGGATTTCTACACGACGACGGCAAGCCTGCGCCTGCCGGCGCTTGGCATTGCCGGAAGCGAAGACGGCTCGACGCCGCCGGATCTCGTGCGCGAGACGCTCGGTCTGATTCCCGGCTCGGAGACAAAGCTCATTCAGGGCGCGGGCCATCTGCCCTGCGTGGAAAAACCCGCCGAATACGCCGCCATCCTGACCGAGTTCCTCAAGGCGCAGGGCGCCGTCTGACCCCATGGCGACATTCCTGTTGATTCACGGCGCCTGTCATGGCGCCTGGGCATGGCGTGATGTGCTCCCCGCGCTGACCGCGATGGGCCATGAGGCCTCTGCGCTCGATCTGCCCGCCCACGGGGCGGACCCTACACCCGCCACAGGCGTATCGCTCGACACCTATGCCGAGGCCATCGTTGCGGCCTTGCAACCGGATACCATCCTCGTCGGCCACTCCATGGGCGGCTATCCGATCAGCCGTGCCGCGCAGCTCGCGCCGGATCGCATCAGGCGGCTGGTCTATCTGTGCGCCTATACCCCGTGGCCGGATCTGACC
Source organism: Pacificoceanicola niger (assembly GCF_048553275.1). Taxonomy (NCBI): domain Bacteria; kingdom Pseudomonadati; phylum Pseudomonadota; class Alphaproteobacteria; order Rhodobacterales; family Roseobacteraceae; genus Pacificoceanicola; species Pacificoceanicola niger. The sequence goes on along the minus strand of NZ_JBLZMW010000001.1, from coordinate 105,150 downwards.
TTGGCCGACATGCGACGGCTGGCCGACCGGCAACCGCTTGTTCCGGCCATCCGGATCAACGATAACCGTGTCACCATGGGCTTCGATCCGGACATGGCACCGGCCCTGTTCTATCACGATTGCCCGCCCGAGACCGTCGCCTTCGCGTTGCAGAATCTCTGTCCGCAGCCCATCGCGCCGATGGAGACCGCCCTGCCAGATCATGCCCATGTCGCCCCGCCACGCAGTTACATTGTGTGCCGAGACGACCGGGCCATTCCACCCGAGTTGCAGGACCGGATGGCGGCGCAATTGCCAGCGGCGGACGTCCATGCGCTGCCCACGTCGCATTCGCCGTTCTTCTCCGCGCCCGAGGCCCTGGCCGACCTGCTCGACAGTCTCGCCGCAAAAGCCTAGACGCGGCGCAATCAGACGAGGACCACCATGCCCGCATCCCCCTTCGACAGCGCCCATTTGCACACGCTTTTCCCGACAGGAGAGACAGCCCGCCTGTTCTCGGACAGTGCCGAGGTGCGCGCCATGATGCTGGTCGAAGGGACGCTGGCGAAGGTTCAGGGGGCCCATGGCGTCATCCCGGAAATCTCCGCCGCCGCCATTCACCGCGCCAGTCTGGAATTGCAGATCGACCCCGGCGGTCTGGCCAGCGCCACCGGCGAGAACGGCGTCAGCACCCCTGCCCTCGTCGCCGCGTTTCGCGATCTGATGCAGGCGCCGGAACATGCGCAATATCTGCATTGGGGCGCAACCTCGCAGGACATTCAGGACACCGCCCTGATGCTGCGCCTGCGGCAAGCCTTGAGCCATGCGGAAACGCATCTGGACGCGATCCTGAAAGACCTAGCCACCCTCGCTGACGCACATGCGCAAACGCCCATGACCGCCCGCACCTACGGTCAACACGCCACACCGACCAGCTTCGGCGCACAGGTGGCGCAATGGGGCTGGCCGCTGCTTACCCTGCGCAAGGCCCTGCCCGAGCTGCGGGAGAGTTGCCTTTTGGTGTCGCTCTCCGGTGCGGCGGGGACGGCCTCTGTACTCGGGGATGATCCGGCGGCATTGCGCCGGGATCTGGCGGAAAAGCTTGGCCTCAATGATCCCGGCCACAGCTGGCACACGGATCGCACCCCAATCCTGCGCATCGCGGACTGGATGACGCGTGCGGCGCTGGCCTGCGGCAAGATGGGCCAAGACCTGATCCTCGCCACGCAATCGGGCATCGGCGAGGTGATCCTGGGCGGCACCGGCGCATCATCGACCATGCCGCAAAAACAAAACCCCGTGGCACCGTCGGTGCTCAAAGCGCTTGCCGCCCATGCCCAGGGGCTGAACGCGACGCTGCAGGGCGCCGCAGTGCACAGCCAGCAACGCGATGGCGCCGCGTGGTTCACCGAATGGCTGACCCTTCCACAGCTGGTCCTGACGGCCACCGCATCGCTGACCCACACGGCGAGCCTGGCACAAACGATCCGGCCAAACACGGACTCCATGCAGGCAACACTCGACAGCACCGGCGGGCTGGTCCTTGCCGAGGCGCTTTCCTTTGCTCTGGCAAGACAGATGCCCCGCCCCGAGGCGCAGGCCGCGACAAAAACGCTGTGCAAGGAGGCCCGGGAAACCGGGCGACCGCTGGAAGAGATCGCCCGTGCGGCCTATCCCGACCTGCCGTCGGGCGTCTTCGACACAGCACAGCAAACCGGAACCGCCGCGCCAGAGGCCCGCGCCTTTGTCGATGCCGTGCGCGGCTGACCGAACACCGCCACGTCACACGAAGCATTCCCGCTTGCACCGCTGCCATACCCGTCGCACCCTTGCCCGGAACAACAGGGAGATGAGGGCGAGATGACCACAATAAAGGCAGCCGTCTGCACGGAATTCGGCAAACCGCTGGCAATCGAGGATCTGATCCTGCGCGCGCCGGGTGTCGGCGAAGTGGAGGTCACGCTTGAAGCCGTCGCCATCTGCCACTCCGACATCTCCTACGCGGAGGGCGCGTGGGGCGGCGATCTGCCCGCCGTCTATGGCCACGAAGCCGCCGGGCGTGTCACGGCTGTCGGCGACGGTGTAGCGGGCTTTGCGACCGGCGACCGCGTGGTTGTCACCCTGATCAAAAGCTGCGGCACCTGCGGCAATTGCGTGACCGGCCGCCCGGTGATCTGCGAAAGCCAGGCAGGCGGGGCCTCGCCCTTGTCCCGCGCCGATGGCACGCCCGTGGTCAAATCCATGAACTGCGGCGCCTTCGCGGAGCGGGTGATCGTCGATCCCAGCCAGATCGTCAAAATGCCAGATGACATGCCACCCGAGAGCATCGCCTTGCTCGCCTGCGGTGTCATCACCGGCATCGGTGCCGTGATCAACGCGGGCCGCCTGCGTCCCGGCGAAGATGTGGTCGTGATCGGCGCCGGGGGTGTCGGCCTCAATGCCATTCAGGGCGCGCGCATCGCGGGCGCCCGCCGCATCGTCGCCGTGGACATGAGCGCGGAAAAACTCGACGACGCCATGGATTTCGGAGCCACGCACGGCATACTCGCAACCTCGAAATCACCATGGAAACAGGCGTTCAAGGCGCTTGGGCGCGGGGCTGATCTGGTCGCGGTCACCGTTGGGGCCATTCCCGCCTACAATGACGCCCTGCGCTATATGGGCTGGGGCGGGCGCATGATCATGGTCGGCATGCCGCATTCCGGAGCGATGGCGGACTACGAACCGGTCGTGCAAGCCTTCATGGGACAACAGATGATCGGCTCGAAAATGGGTGACGTGGTAATCCAGCGCGATATCCCGTGGATGGCCGACCTCTATCGGCAAGGGCGTCTGAAACTCGACGAATTGGTCTCGAATCGCTGGACCCTCGATCAGATCAACGCGGCCATTGCCGACACAAAGTCAGGGAAGGCTCGGCGCAACGTCATTCTCTTCAATCAATAGGCCCCGTTTTCACTGGTCCTGAAATATCCCGGGGGTCTGGGGGCAGCGCCCCCAGCCGGTCGTCCGGCGCAAGCCGGGCGAAACACCATCAAGAGGAACGTCCATGAAACTGCAGGATCTCGATATCATCGTCACCGCGCCGCCGCATCCCGGGTGGGGGGGGCGGTACTGGATCCTGGTCAAGCTGACGACGGCCTGTGGCATCACCGGCTGGGGCGAATGCTATGGGGCTTCGGTCGGCCCCAAGGCCATGAAAGCGGTCATCGCGGATGTTTTCATGCGGTACCTTGAGGGGGAAAACCCGGAGAACATCGAGCGTGCCTTTCGCCGAACCTATTCTTCAGGGTTTACCCAGCGCCCCGATCTGACGGTCATGGGCGCTTTTTCGGGGCTGGAAATCGCCTGCTGGGATATCCTGGGCAAGCATCGCGACCGACCCGTCTGGGCGCTGCTTGGCGGGATGATGAACGAACGCATCCGCGCCTATACCTACCTCTATCCGCTGCCGCGGCATAATCTGACGGACTTCTGGACGAGCGCAGAGCAGGCCGGAGAGGCCGCCGCCGATTGCGTCGCGCGCGGCTATACGGCTGTCAAGTTTGACCCCGCCGGTCCCTATACCATGCACGGCGGCCACCAGCCAGCGATGTCCGACATCAGCCAGTCCGTGGCCTTTTGCAAAGCGGTGCGCGACGCGGTTGGCGACAAGGCTGACCTGCTGTTTGGCACCCACGGTCAGTTCACCACGGCCGGCGCGATCCGGCTCGGGCAGGCATTGGAGCCTTACAATCCGCTGTGGTTCGAAGAGCCGGTCCCGCCGGACAATCTGCTGGAATATGCGCAGGTCGCCAGCGCCGTGCGCATTCCCGTCGCGACCGGCGAGCGTCTGACCACGCGATCCGAGTTTGCCACGGTCCTGCGCAGCGGGGGCGCAAAGATCCTGCAACCGGCGCTTGGCCGGGCCGGAGGCCTCTGGGAGTGCCGCAAGCTGGCGGTCCTCGCAGAGAGTTTCAATGCCGAGATTGCACCGCATCTCTACGCCGGGCCGATCGAGTGGGCCGCCAACATTCAGCTTGCCACGGCGATCCCGAACCTGTTGCTCGCGGAAACCATCGAGACGCCGTTTCATGATCGCCTGATCAAGGGCAGCATCCGCGTCGAAGACGGCTTCGTCCGCGCGCCGCAGGGGCCCGGCCTCGGCATCGACGTCGATGAGGCCCTGGCCCGCGCGCATTCCTACACCGGCAGAGATCTGCACCTGCAAATGCAGGATGCGCCCTGCAATTATGCGGACGGCAACAGTTTCCAGGGTGGCGCGCCCGCCAGCGATCCGTGATCTCGCCTTTTTCGAATCGCACTGGTATAACGGCGCAAACTTTAAATCCGAGATAGAGCCGTGACCGTTCAGACCCCTCCTGCCCCGCCAAGCGAAATGGCGGCGAACGCCGCAAATGCGGCTGCCTTTCTCAAGACCCTCGCGCACGAGGGACGCTTGATGATCCTTTGTCACCTCGGCTCCGGCGAAAAATCCGTGGGCGAGCTTGAAGAGTTGCTTGGCATTCGTCAGGCGGCCGTAAGCCAGATGCTCGCACGGCTGCGCGAAGAGGGGCTGGCCGTGACGCGGCGGGAGGGCAAGACGATCTACTATTCCCTCGCCAACGAAAACACGAGCCGGGTGATCGGCCTGCTGTACGAGCTGTTTTGCGCAGGTCCCGATGAAGCCGGAGCCTGAGGCCGACCGTCCTGACTTCTCCGGCCCCGAACTGTCCCGCCTGACCGCGCGGCAGGCCGTTGACGCGCTGAAGTCGGGCGAGGTGACGCCGGTCGAGCTTGTCGAGGCGAGCCTTGCGCGGATCGCGCAGACTGGCCCCGCGATCAATGCCATGGTCACTACCTGCGCCGAACGCGCCCTGAGCGCGGCGCAAAATGCCGATCGCGACAGCCCTTTGGCGGGCCTCCCGATCGGGATCAAGGATCTGACCCCGGTCGCAGGTGTGCGCACCACCTGGGGCACGCCCGCGCTGGCGGATTTCATCCCCGAGGCCTCTGATCCGCTGGTGCTGCGGCTCGAAGCGCGCGGCGCGGTCGTCATTGGCAAGACAAACACCCCGGAGATGGGCGCAGGGGCCAATACCTTCAATCCGGTCTTTGGCGCGACGCTGAATCCCTGGGACACGCGGATGAACGCGGGCGGCTCCTCTGGCGGGGCGGCGGCGGGACTGGCCACGGGAGAAACATGGCTGAGCCACGGCTCGGATCTTGGCGGCAGCCTTCGGACACCGGCGAGTTTCTGCGGCATCGTGGGGCTGCGTCCCTCGCCGGGTGTGGTGACAGGTGGCGGCGCGGACCCGTTTGACACCATGCCGGTACAGGGGCCCATGGCGCGCGACGTGGCCGATTGTGCGCTCTTTCTGGATATGATGGCGGGATCGGACCCGGCCTCTCCGCTCAGCGTACCATCCCCGGAACAAAGCTACCTCGACCAGTGTCTTGCCCCGGCGGGCGCCATCCGCATCGCCTTTTCCGCCGATCTCGGGGGATGGGCGCCAGTGACGGACCAGATGACGCGCCTCCTGCGCGAGGGTCTCGACCGCATCACGGGTGACGGCGTTGCGCTGTTCGATGCCAAACCTCCCCTGCGCGGCGCGGAAGACTGTTTTCGCACGCTTCGCGCCCTTGGCTTTTGGGCACAGGCCCGCAAGACGCCGGAGCGCATCACCCGCCTGTACAAGCCTGCTTTGCAACAAAACATCGCCGATGGCGCGTCGCTGACCACCGAGGACGTGGCGCAGGCCATGACCACGCGGGCGCGGCTGTTTGCCGAAATGCGCGGGTTCCTGGGCGCCTATGACGTCCTGGCCTGCCCGGTGTCCGGAGTGCCACCGCTGCCGCAGGAGATCGAATACCCGACCGAGGTCGCCGGGGTGCCAAGCCGGGATTACCTGTCCTGGCTGGCTTTTGCCTTTCCGGCCACGCTCTGCGGTTTGCCGGCGCTGTCGCTGCCTCTGGGCTTTACCGAGAGCGGCCTGCCCGTCGGGGTGCAGCTCATTGGCCAACCGCGCGGCGAGGGCCGGTTGCTGCAAGTGGCGCGCGCCCTGGAGGCCCGCATCGGCTTTGCCGCTCGGCCGATTGACCCGATCATCCGATAAATCCGAGCGCGTCAGACGCGATGATACGGGCTGCCCGCCATGATCGAGGCGGCGCGATACAGTTGCTCCGTGAGCATCACACGCACCATCATATGCGGCCAGACCATTTGCCCGAAAGACAGGCTCAGGTTCGCCTCCGCCCGCAGGCCCGGATCAATGCCGTCCGCCCCGCCAATGACAAAGGCCAGATCGCCCGCGCCATCGTCGCGGACCCGGCCCATCCAATCGGAGAACTGCGGCGATGACATCAGCGTGCCACGCTCGTCCAGGCAACAGAGTTTGGCCCCGGACGGAATGGCGCGGCGCAGCAGATCGGCCTCTCCGGCCATGCCGCCGCCCTTCCGTTCGTCGACCTCATGCACAGAAACCGGGCCGAGGCTCAGCGCCCGCCCGGTTCTGTCGAATCGTTTGATATAGTCGTCGATCAGCGTACGTTCGGGGCCCGCCCGGAGGCGGCCCACCACGCATAGGTGGATGCGCATGGCGAGGCTTCAGGCGCCGGTCGGCGCAGCCCCGCTTGCCATCGGAACCCACATCTTCTCGAGCTGGTAGAACTCGCGCACTTCCGGACGGAAGATGTGAACCAGAACATCACCGCTGTCGATCAGCACCCAGTCCCCGGTTTCCTTGCCTTCGATCTTGGCAAGAACACCGCAGTCAGCCTTCAAGGCTTCAAGGATTTTCTCAGCGATTGCTGTCACTTGTCGCGACGAACGGCCGGAGCAGATCACCATGTAATCACACACGGATGTCTTGCCGCGCAGATCAATCTGCACGACCTCTTCGGCCTTGTTTTCATCGAGACTTTGCATGACCGAGGCCAGCACGTCTTCGCTGGTCACTTCGAGCCGGGCAGCCGCGTTCATTGCGGCTCCGGCATTCGCGGTATCAGCCGCACCTGCATTCGGAGTCAGGACAATGTCCTCCTTCAACAACCGCGCCGCATATAACACCCCGGCGCCGGGCACCTATGAAGATAACACCCTTGCGGCGCAATCTCAATGTTGCGGCAGCGCGGCATGATCGGATGGCGGGCATTTCCGCCGACGCTCATGCGCCATAGGGCACCCAGACGGTCTTGACCTCTGTTGCGGCATCAAGGAATGCCCGGCCTTCGCCCTGCGGCGTCATCCAGTCGCGCCCCTTGCCGTTGTTGACCCAGGTGCGTTTGAGGTTGCCCGCCGCGCCGGTTTCGATCTCAGCCGAGACATCGGAGGACGAAAAGGACCAGACCGCCTCCACGTCCGCATGAGAGGCCAGCGTCGGGGCCAGATCCCGGTGCGTCCCGGTCAGGATATTGACCACGCCGCCCGGCACATCAGAGGTGTCGAGAACCTGATAGAAATCCGCGGCGACCAGCGGGAAAGGCTCCGACGCCACCAGAACCACGCGATTGCCCATGGCTATTGCCGGTGCCATCGCAGAGACAAGCCCCAGCAGCGGATGCTCGTCGGGGCAAAGCACCCCGATCACGCCGCAGGCCTCGCGCATGGCAAGCGCCACGCCGCGCATCGGCACGCTGCGCACGTCGCCGTCGAACTTGTCAGCCCATGCGGCGTAGGTGAACAGACGGTCGACCGAAGCCTCCACTTCTTTCGTGCCGGTCTTGCCGCCGGTCAGGCGGTCGATCCGGGCCGCAAAGTCGCTGCCCCGGGCCGCCAGGTTTTCGGCGATATAATAAAGCACCTGGGCCCGCAGATGCGCCGTCGCATTGGTCCAGCCGGAGGCGGCGCGGGCCGCTTCGACCGCGTTGCGGATGTCCTTGCGGCTGGCAATCGGCGCCTGCCCGATCAGCTTGCCTTTCTTGTCATAGACATTGCGGGCATAGCCGCTGTCTGGCCGCGCCTGCTTGCCGCCGATGTAGAGCTTGGCGGTGCGATCCACCGATTGCGGCTCGCTGTCTTCGCCGGTGAACGGCGCAAGCCGCTTCAGGGTCTGCCCGGCGTTGTCAGCACAGGTGTAGGCCGCGAGCCCTTCCCAGCCGCCTTCCCGGCCAAAACCGCTCTCGCGCACGCCGCCAAAGCCCGCCGCCGCGTCGAGCAGGTTGGCTCCGTTGACCCAAACCACGCCCGCGGCCAACTTGGGCGCGATGTCGAGCGCTGTGTTGATGTTTTCCGACCAGACCGAAGCAGCAAGGCCATAGCGGGTGTTGTTGGCGATCTCCACCGCCTCGGATGGGGTTCGGAAGGTCGAAGAGACCAGTACCGGCCCAAAGATCTCCTCCTGCATCAGCGGTGAGGCGGAGGACAGCCCCGAGATCAGCGTCGGCGGATAGAAACACCCCTCCGGCGTACCACTGCATTGATGCACCGTTCCATCGCTGCCCGCGACCAGGGCGGCGATACGCGCGCGCTGCTCGGGATCAACGATGGCGCCGACATCGATGCATTTGTCGAGCGGATCGCCGATGCGGAGCTTGTCCATGCGCGCGATCAGGCGGTCATGGACTGTCTGGGCGATCCCCTCCTGCACCAGCAGACGCGAGCCGGCGCAGCAAACCTGCCCACCATTGAACCAGATGGCATCAACCAGACCTTCGACCGCCGAGTCGATATCCGCATCTTCAAAGACGATGTACGGCGACTTGCCCCCGAGTTCGAGCGTCAACGCCTTGCCGCTGCCTGCTGTGGCGGCCCGGATCTTGCGGCCAACCTCGGTCGAGCCGGTGAACGCGACCTTGTTCACGTCCGACGCCACAACCCTTTCGCCGACGGCGCCGTCGCCCGTGACGATGTTCACGACGCCCTTCGGCAGGCCCGCTTGACGGCAGATGTCCGCGAACAAAAGCGCCGTGAGGGAGGTCCACTCAGCGGGCTTGAGCACCACGGTATTGCCCATCGCCAGCGCAGGCGCGACCTTCCACGACAGCATCAACAGCGGGAAATTCCACGGGATCACCTGGCCACACACGCCCAGCGCCCGTCGTCCCGGCAACTCCGCCTCCATCAACTGCGCCATCCCGGCATGATAATAGAAATGCCGCTGCGCCAGGGGTACGTCGATGTCGCGGCTCTCCCGGATCGGCTTGCCATTGTCGAGCGTTTCAAGCACGGCGAACAGCCGCGCGTGCTTTTGCAGCAGCCGCGCCAGCGCATAGAGGTGGCGCGCGCGCCCCTTGCCGCCCAGCGCCTCCCAGTCGGGCTGCGCCTTGCGCGCGGCTTGCACGGCCGCATCGACATCCGCTTGTGATGCCTGCGTGATCTCGGCCAGCACCTCGCCGGTTGCCGGGTTACGGCTCTCGAACACATCGCCGGGCTTGGTGAAACTGCCGTCGATGAAACAGCCGAATCGCGCGCCTTGATCGGTGATCCAAGCCAGCGCATCACCGGCGCTCTCGGGGGCGGGGCCATAGTCCATGGTTTCGAAGATGTCCTTAACGGTCATAGGTACTGCTTTCTCACAAAGAGGAAGAGAATATAGGCCAGCCAGAGCAGCGCCACGCCCCAGAGGCCGCGCTGGATCCGGCCGGTGCGGCGGTGCAGGCTGGCATAAGAGTTGAGCCCCTCGGGGAGTTTATCGGGCGGCGGCGCAAAGTCCGGTTCGGGTCCAAGAAGGCGCTGCAAACGCGTGGGCAGGTCGCGCATCGCCTTGCGGATGCGCTTGCGGCGCCAGTGGAGCGCGCCCATCCAAAGCATGAGAAACACGCCGAACAGGCTGTAAAACGGGCTCATCTGCATCGCACCGCCTCCGGCGTCTTCCTGGTAAAGCTGTTCAAAAGGCCCATCCTCAGCCCATCGCGTGACGCCAGTTGGCGGAATAGTTCCCTGTCACATGGTGCTCAAGCTGGCGTTCGATGTCGCCAAGCAGGCTGGACGCGCCAAAGCGGAACAGGTCCGGCCGCAGCCAGCGGTCGCCGAGCTCCTCCTTGATCAGAGCGAGATAATTCAGCGAGTCCTTGGCCTTGGAGATCCCGCCCGCAGGTTTGTAACCGACGCGGTAGCCGGTGCGTTGATGATAGTCACGGATCGCCCGGATCATCACAAGGCTGACCGGCAGCGTGGCGTTCACGCTTTCCTTGCCGGTGGAGGTCTTGATGAAGTCCGCTCCCGCCATCATGCAGACGAGCGATGCGCGCGCGACGTTCTGCAACGTGCCAAGCTCGCCGGTGGCAAGGATCGCTTTTACATGTGCCTCGCCGCAGGCCTCGCGGAAGGCGCGCATTTCGTCAAAGAGGCCCCGCCAGTCACCGCTCAGCACCTTGCGCCGCGAGATGACGATGTCGATCTCGGCGGCTCCGGCCTTCACGCTTTCCTCGATCTCGGCAATTCGCAGGTGCATCGGCGACAGCCCCGCCGGAAACCCCGTGGAAACGGCGGCGACCGGAATGCCGGAGCCGTCCAGCGCCGCAACAGCGGGTTCGATCATGTCATGATAGACACAGACCGCCCCGACGGTCAGCCCGTTCAGGCCCAGAGCGTCCAGAAGATCGGCGCGGACCGGCTGTCGCGCCTTGGCGCAGAGCCGCGCGACCCGGCCCACCGTGTCGTCGCCGGACAGGGTGGTCAGGTCGATGCAGGACACCGCCCGGGCCAGCCAAGCGGCCTGATAGTCTTTCTTGACGCTGCGCCGCCCCGGCAAGGTTGCCGCGCGGCGCTCAATGGCCGAGCGGTTCGCCCGGGCGCGCATGACCCAATCCATGTCCAGAGCCATGCCCGGATTTCGCGCTTCGTGCAGTTGCGGCAGGTGGACATTTTCGGTCCCTCTGACGGCCTTTTGGGATGTGCTCATCCGGTCCTCCCCGTGACGGCATTCAGATCCTGCGCAGAGTGACCGCGCGACCGGCGGATTTCAAGCATTCCGCAACGGCCCGTTTGTGCCGCAGCCCGCCTGGAATCGGACAAAGAGTCTCTGGGCCCCTCTTTTACATGCGAACAAGTCGCAAAAGCATTGACCTTTTGAGAACCACTCGCATATAGATCAGACGAAGGGAGCGCTGAATGTATCCGACACGCCGCCACGTCCTGACCGGGCTTCTTGCAACGCCATTGATTGCGCGCGGCGCCTTGGCCGCCGCACCCCTGTCCGTCATTGCGACAACAGGCATGATCGCCGATGCCGCCCGCGCCGTGGCCGGGGATCTGGCGGAGGTGCGCGCGCTGATGGGGCCGGGCGTCGATCCCCATGGCTATCGCCAGACCCGATCCGACATTGCCGCCATGGCCCGCGCCGATCTTGTCCTGAGCAACGGGCTTTACCTTGAAGCTCAGCTTGAGGACTTCCTGGATGTGCTGTCGCGGCGCGTGCCTGTCTCCGCCGTGGCCGAGGCGCTGCCGGAAGAGCTTCGGCTCTCGCACGCAGACTACGATGGTCGCTATGATCCGCACATCTGGATGGCGCCGTCGCTCTGGCGCTATGCTGTCGGCTCCACGCGCGATGCGCTGACAGACCTGCGTCCCGAACATGCTGACGCGTTCGCGGCCAATGCCGATGCCTACCTTGCCGAGCTTGATGCCTTGCAAAGCTATGCGCAGGACACACTGGCCAAGGTCCCCGACGCGTCGCGCATCCTTGTCACGGCCCATGACGCCTTCAACTACTTCGGGCGCGAATACAGCTTCGACGTCGAAGGCATTCAGGGCATTTCGACCGAGTCCGAAGCCGGTTTGCAGCGCATCGGCGCGCTTGTCGATCTACTGGTCCAGCGCGACATCGAAGCGGTCTTTGTCGAAACCTCCGTGTCCGACCGCAACATGCGCGCCCTCATCGAAGGAGCCGCGGCGCAGGGCCGGACGGTGCGCATCGGCGGCGAGTTGTTCTCCGATGCCATGGGCACACCCGGCACCTATGAAGGCACCTATATCGGCATGATCGACCACAATGTGACCACCATCGCCGGCGCGCTCGGCGCGGATGTCCCCGAAGGCGGCATGTCCGGCAAACTGAAGGCTGGTGGCTGATCATGTCTCCACGCGATATGAGCTACCACACCGCCCAGCACGGCCGGGTAATGGCAGACAGTCCCCTGGCGCTGCGCGGCCTGACCGTGGCCTATGATGCCGAAACCGTGGTTCAGGACGTGGACATGACGGTGGTCCCGGGAAGCATGACGGCGATTGTCGGCCCCAACGGTGCGGGCAAATCGACCCTGCTTAAAGCCGCCCTTGGCATCGTCAAACCCCTTGGCGGGCAGGCCCGCTTCTGGGACGGACCGCTGAGTGAAAATCGCAAGCGCATCGCCTATGTACCGCAACGCGCCAGTGTCGACTGGGATTTCCCGACGCGGGTGATCGACGTTGTTCTGATGGGCCTCTATCAGGACCTCGGCCTGTTCCGGCGCGTGCGCCCCGCCCATCGCGCCACCGCGCAGGCCTGCCTCGAACGGGTCGGGATGGTGGCCTTTTCCAACCGCCAGATCGGACAGCTGTCTGGCGGGCAGCAGCAGCGCGTCTTCCTCGCCCGTGCCCTCGCACAGAATGCAGATCTTTACCTGTTGGACGAGCCCTTCGCCGGGGTCGATGCCGCCACCGAAGCGGCGATCATCACCGTTCTGAAATCCCTGCGGGACGAGGGGCGGACCGTCGTGGCCGTGCACCATGATCTGACCACGGTTGCGCAGTATTTCGACCATGTCTTCTTGATCAACCGACACCGCATCGCCGAAGGCCCTGTGGCGGATGCCTTTACCCAGAAATCGCTGGATGCCGCCTATGGCGGCCGCGTTCAGCTTCGGGTCTGACATGCTCTTCGAGGCATTGACCTTCCAACTCGGCTATAACGCCGCGCTGGTGGCGCTGGGCGCCTCGGCGCTGGGGCTGGCGGCAGGGGTCGTCGGGGCGTTTCTCTATTTCCGCAAACGCTCTCTCGTATCCGATGCCGTCAGCCATGCCACCCTTCCGGGCCTTGCGCTGGCCTTTCTGGCCCTCGTCGCATTGGGCGGCGAGGGGCGCAGCTTGCCCGGCCTGATGCTTGGATCGGCGCTGTCCGCCTGGGCCGGCCTGTTGATCGTTGGATGGCTGACCCGCAACACACGGCTGCGCGAGGACGCGGCGATCGGCGCGGTCTTGTCGGTGTTTTTCGGTTTCGGTATCGTGCTGCTGACCGTGATCCAGACCATGCAAAGCGGACGCCAGGCAGGGCTGGACAGCTTTCTGCTCGGCTCCACCGCCGGGATGCTTCGCAGCGACGCGCTGCTGATCGCTGCCGGAGGTCTGCTTGTTCTGGCGGCGGTCTGGGCGCTGCGGCGCCCACTGCTGCTGACCGCCTTTGACGAAGGCTTTGCCGAGGTGCAGGGGATCAATACGCACCGGCTCGACCTTGCCCTGATGACGCTGGTTCTCGCCGTGACCGTGGTGGGGCTGAAGATCGTCGGACTGATCCTGATTGTCGCCTTGCTGATCATCCCCGCCGCGGCCGCGCGTTTCTGGTCTGACAATGCCACGCGGGTTGTCCTGCTTTCGGGCCTGTTCGGCGGATTGTCCGGCCATGTCGGCGCCGCGCTCTCGGCCACCGCCCCAAGCCTGCCGACGGGGCCGATCATCGTGCTGATGTCGACCGCGCTTTTCACGCTATCCATGCTGTTTGCCCCATCGCGGGGGGTGATCGCCGCGATCCTGCGACATCGGCGCCTGAGCCGCCGCGCGGGGGAGGCAGGCTGATGGGATACGAGTTTGTCGCCCTCTCGCTCCCCCCGATGGTGATCGGGATGCTCGCTGCCATGGCCTGCGCCCTGCCCGGCAACTTCCTGCTGCTGCGACGGCAGGCCATGATCGGCGATGCCATAAGCCATGTCGTCCTGCCGGGGATCGTGGTGGCTTTCCTTGTCACTGGAACGATCACCGCGATCCCGATGATGATCGGCGCAGCGGGGGCGGCGCTGGTCTCGGTGCTCCTGATCGAAGCGGTACGCCGCTATGGCAAGGTGGAGCCGGGCGCAGCCATGGGTGTCGTCTTCACCACCATGTTCGCCGCTGGCGTGCTGCTTCTGGAGCAATCGGACACGTCGTCGGTGCATCTGGACGTGGAGCATGCGCTGTACGGCAATCTTGAGAGCCTGATCTGGCTGGACGCGCTCGGCTGGGAATCGCTGGTGGACCTCGGAACGCTCGCCCTGCTGCCGCCTGAACTGTTTCGCATGATCGTCGCCTTTGTCTTGATCGCCCTGGCCACCGTTCTCTTCTGGCGCCCCATGGCGTTGGCGACCTTCGACGAAGGCTTTGCCCGGTCGCTTGGTCTGCCCACTGGTCTGATCGGCCTCGGCATCGTGGCCATGGCGGCGCTGGCTGCGGTTGCAGCCTTTGATGCGGTGGGGTCGATCATCGTCATCGCGATGTTCATCTGCCCCCCCGCCGCCGCGCGATTGATGACCAACCGATTGGAGCATCAGGTCCTGTGGTCCCTGTTGTTCGCCGCTCTGTCCGCGCTGATCGGTTATGTCCTGGCGGGCTATGGCCCGCTCTGGATTGGCGGGACGGCATCGGTGTCTGCTGCCGGCATGATCGCAACAGTCTCCGGCCTGATCCTTGGCATAACGGCACTGGCAGCGCCGCACAGACACGCCTGATCTTCTTCCCTTCGGAAGAGACACAACCGGCACACCGGCCCTTTTTCGCCCGCGGACCGGGATTTTGACAAATCCGCAAAACACAGGACTCCAAAAGAACAAAATAAGAACATATAATCCCGACCATGTTCGCCGAACTCTGCATCACATCCAATTTCTCATTTCTCTGGGGTGCCTCGCATCCCGAGGAGTACATGGAGCGTGCCGCCCTTCTCGGTGTCACGGCCATTGCCATCGCCGATGTGAACTCCGTCGCCGGCATCGTGCGCGCCCACAGTCAGGCAAAGGAAATTGGCCACCAGATCAGGGAGCGGCAAACCATCGAGGCCAGGAATGGCCCCATCGGCCCGCCCCGGCCGCCGCATTTGCCGCCCGAACCACCACAAATCCACATCGGGACAATCCCGCGCCTCATCCCCGCCGCAAGACTGGTCTTTCGCGAAGGGATCGAGATCACCTGTCTGGCCGCGACGCGGGAGGGCTGGGCCCTGCTGTGCCGCCTGATCTCGAAAGGGCGACTCCGTGCCGAGAAGGGCGCTTGCGACATCAGCCTCACGGATCTGCCCGGCTCCCTTCCGGGGCTACGCCTGATCCTGCACCCCCCGTCAGAGGCGCAGGTCCCGACATCCGGCGCGGACGGGTGGCTGACACGGGCGCAACCGCTGTCGCGCCGCTTTGCCGGGCAGATGTTCCTTGCCCTCGCCCCTTCCTACACCGGGCAGGACAAAGCGCATCTGGACAGGCTCGCCACCCTGGCCCGAACGCTGGACATGCCGACCATCGCCACCGCCATTCCGCGCATGCACCATGGCCGCCGCCGAAGGCTGGCCGATGTTCTGACGGCTGTACGCACGGGCACCCGTGTCGATCAGCTTGGCCGCAGTGCGCTGGCCAATGCCGAACAGCGCCTGCGCTCGGAAGATGACATGCGCGCCCTGCTGGGCCGCCATGCCAGCGCCGTGGACCGCGCCGCCGCGCTCGCCGCCGAGTGCACCTTCGATATTGCTTCGCTGCGCTATGAGTACCCCTCCGAGATCGCCGATGGCGAAACCGCTTCCCAGCGGCTGTCCCGCCTCGCCCTGGCGGGCCTGGACTGGCGTTACCCGCAGGGCGCGCCAGAGCGGGTCCGGACCATGCTCAACCATGAGCTGGCGCTGATCGCCAAACTCCGGTACGAGCCGTACTTTCTGACCGTACGCGACATCGTCGCCTTCGCCCGCTCCCGAGACATCCTGTGCCAGGGGCGCGGGTCCGCCGCAAACTCGGTGGTCTGCTTCGCCCTCGGCATCACCTCCGTCAGCCCCGAGGTCGGCACCATGGTCTTCGAACGCTTCGTCAGCGAGGCCCGGGACGAGCCGCCCGACATCGACGTCGACTTCGAGCACGAACGCCGCGAGGAAGTGATCCAGCACATCTACGAGCGCTATGGCCGTCACCGCGCGGGCCTGTGCGCCACGGTCATCCATTACCGCGGCAAGCGCGCGATTCGTGAGGTCGGCCGCGCCATGGGTCTGTCGCAGGACACCATCGGGGCCCTGTCGTCGCAGCTCTGGGGCTTTTTCTCGACGGACGCGGTCGAAGACAGCCGCCTGCGCGAGATCGGCCTCGATCCCGAGGACCGGCAGCTGCGCCTGACCATGGAACTCGTCCGCGAGATCATCGGCTTCCCCCGGCACCTCTCGCAGCATGTGGGCGGCTTCATCATCACCGAAGGGCGGCTCGACGAACTGGTGCCAATCGAGAACGCCTCCATGGAGGGGCGCACGGTGATCTGCTGGGACAAGGACGACATCGACGCCCTTGGCATCCTGAAGGTCGACGTTCTCAGTCTGGGTATGCTCACGTGTATCCGCAAGGCCTTCGACCTCATCGCCCTGCATCACGGGCGCTCCTACAGCCTCGCCACCCTCCCCCCCGAAGAGCAGCGCGTCTACGACATGCTCTGCCGCGCCGACACCATTGGCGTCTTTCAGGTCGAAAGCCGGGCACAGATGAACTTCCTGCCGCGCATGAAACCACGCTGCTTCTATGATCTTGTGATCGAGGTCGCCATCATCCGTCCAGGCCCCATTCAGGGCGACATGGTCCACCCCTACATCCGCCGCCGCAACGGCGAGGAGGTGGTGCAGTTTCCGTCCGATGAGCTTGGCAAGGTGCTGGGCAAGACACTCGGCGTGCCCCTGTTTCAGGAGCAGGCCATGCAGATCGCCATCACCGGAGCGGGGTTTTCCCCCGAAGAGGCTGACCGACTGCGCCGCTCCCTCGCCACTTTCAAGAAGCACGGCAATGTCTCGGAATTTCGCACCCGCTTCCTGCGCGGGATGGCAAACAACGGCTACGACCAGGACTTTGCCGACCGTTGCTTTTCCCAGATCGAGGGCTTCGGCTCCTACGGTTTTCCCGAAAGCCATGCGGCGAGCTTTGCCCTGCTTGTCTATGCTTCCGCCTGGATCAAACGCTTTCACCCCGGCATCTTCGCCTGCGCCCTGCTGAACGCCCAGCCGATGGGCTTCTACGCCCCGGCGCAGATCGTCCGCGACGCTCGCGCGCATGGGGTGACGGTGCGGCCCATCTGCATCAACGCCAGCTTCTGGGACAACCGGATGGAGCCGGACGACCAGGGGGGCCTCGCCCTGCGCCTCGGCTTTCGCCAGATCAAGGGGCTGTCGGAGGAAGATGCGAACTGGATCACCGCCGCGCGCGGCAACGGCTATACCACGGTGCGCGATGTCTGGCGGCGGGCGGGGCTGGGGCCGAAGCTGCTGACCCGGCTGGCCGAGGCCGACTGCTTCGCCGCGCTGGACCTGCCCCGCCGCTCCGCCCTTTGGGAGGCGAAGGCCCTGACCAACGGGCCGGACCTGCCGCTCTTCAGCCTCGACATGGACGGGGAGGCGATTGCTGAACCTGAAACGTATCTGCCCGTCATGAGCCCCGGCGAGGCGGTGGTAGAGGATTACGTCTCCATGAGCCTGAGCCTGCGCGCGCATCCGATGGCGCTGCTCCGCCCTTTCCTGACGCACGCCCCGTGACATGACTGGGCGAGGGGGCGCTGCCCCCGTCGCGCGCAAGCGCGCGACCCCCCGGGATATTTTAGCAGAAAAGAAGCACACAGGACCGCTCCCGGTGGCCGCATGATGGCTATCTATTCTGGAGGAGTTTCCAAAGCAGGCAAAACCGATACCTCCCTCGCCGTTGCCGCCGAGATGCGCCCCGGGTGGCCGCGCGCCCCGGCTTCGTCAGTCCCGAACGCTTCCAGAGCTTGACGCATCTGGAAACGCTGCTGTCGATCGGTGTCTTCGAAGATGAGCACGCCGTGGCTCGTTGACCCCTTGTTGTTAAAACACCCACCCAACAGAAAACGGCGTCCCCTGAGAGACGCCGTCTTTGCAAGCGCGACATTCCGTAGGGCGGGGCTATGCCCCGCACCCTGGGCGGGACATCAAACCCCCGCGTTGAGGATCGCTTTTGCGAGGATCGGAACAGTGGTCTTGTTCAGACCTGCGATATTCAAGCGGGAGTCGCCGACCATGTAGATCCCCGAATCCGCCCGCATCGCCTCAACTTGCTCCGGCGTCGCGCCCAAGCGGGAGAACATGCCGCGATGCTGCGCAATGAAGCCGAAGCGGTCCGAACCGGAGAGGCGTTGAAGCTCGCTTGCCAGTTGCTCGCGCAGACCCAGCATCGAAAGCCGCACCTCTTCCAGCTCCGCCGCCCAATCCGCGCGCAGGGCCGGATCGTTCAGCACCATCGTAACCAGCCGCGCGCCGTGGTCGGGCGGGAAGGAATAGTTCTGGCGGTTGAGGTAGTTCAGCGTGCCCTGGTTGAGCCTTTGATTGCCGTTCTCGTTTGCCACGGTCATCAAAAGACCAGTGCGCTCGCGGTAGATGCCGAAGTTCTTCGAGCAGGAGGCCGCGATCAGCGCCTCGGGACAAGAAGACGCGATCAGGCGCACGCCTTTCGCATCTTCTTCCAGACCATCGCCAAAGCCCTGATACGCGATGTCCACCATCGGGATCAGACCTTTGCGATTGAGCAGCGCAACAAGGTCTTTCCACTGGGAAATGTTCAGGTTCGCGCCCGTCGGGTTGTGGCAGCAGCCATGCACCAGAACCACATCACCGGCCTTCGCCTCTTCGAGATCGGCCATCATGCCATCGAAATCCACGCCGCGGGTCTCGTTATCGAAATAGCGGTACATCACCGTTTCGATCTGCATGTGCTTGAGGATCGACAAATGGTTCGGCCATGTCGGATCGGAGACGAACACCCGCGCGTCCGGGTTCGCCATCTTGATCAGGTCAAACGCCTGCCGCACCGCGCCGGTGCCGCCCGGAGTGGCCGCCGCAGACACATTGCCACGCGGCACCGCATCGCCCAAGACAAGCGCGACCATTGCATCGCCATAAGCCGGATCACCCGCCAGCCCGGTGTAGGCCTTGGTCTGCTCCTGTTCCCACAGCTGCTTTTCGGCGGCCTTGATGGCGCGCATGATCGGGGTGTTTCCGCTGGCGTCCTTGTAGACGCCGACGCCGAGGTCGATCTTGGTCTCGCGCGGGTCTTCCTTGTAGGCCTGCATGAGCATCAGGATCTTGTCGGCGGGTTGCTCCTTGAGGGATTCGAACATCTGTCAGTCCTCTGTGGTGGCGACGGGCAGCGTGGGGAATTGACCCCATTCGGTCCAGGACCCGTCATATAGGGAATGGTCGGTCTTGCCGATTCGCTCGAGCGCAAGGCTGAGAATGGCTGCGGTCACGCCAGAGCCGCAGGAGGTGATCGCGGGCTTCGACAGGTCCACGCCGGCCGCCTCGAACACGGCTTTCAGCGCTTCGGGGTCTTTCATCGTGCCATTTTCGCTCAGCACCGCATCGAACGGTACGTTCCGGGCACCCGGAATATGGCCGGACCGCAGGCCTTCGCGCGGCTCGGGCGCTTCGCCCCGGAACCGGGCGGCGCTGCGGGCGTCGATTATCTCGTGATCCTTCAGCTTGGACGCGGCGGACACCTGCGTGACGTCCCGCACCAGATGCGCGCGGCGTTGCACGGTCATGTGGCGGTCGCGCACCATCGGCGGCAAGTCTTCGATCTCGCGGCCTTCCGACTGCCATTTCGGCAGCCCGCCGTCCAAGACCGCGATGTCATCCTTGCCCATCAGCTTGAAGGTCCACCACACGCGCGCGGCGGAGAAAATACCCATGCCATCATAGACCACGACCTGATGACCGTCTCCGACGCCCATGGCCCGCATGCGCGACATGAACTTCTCGACCGGCGGCGCCATATGCGGCAGCTCGGACCGGGCATCGCTGATCTCGTCGATATCGAAGAATCGCGCGCCCGGAATGTGGGCGGCCTCGTACTCAGCCTTCGGATCGCGGTTCATGGACGGCATGTACCAGCTTGCATCCAGAATGCGCAGGTCGGGATCTTTCAGGTGTCTGGCCAGCCATTCAGTTGAGACCAGCGTCTTGGGATCGTCCATCGCCATCGGTTTTGCTCATCGGTGAGAAGCGTTGCAAAGTCATACAGTCCTTAGTCGCGAGGCGCCGAAGTGGCAAGGGTCGCGGCCCCGGACGCGCCAGATGGCTCAGCCCTGCTTGAGCAGGCGCTGCTTCTGGCGGGACCAATCACGCTTGGCCTCGGTTTCGCGCTTGTCGTGGTTCTTCTTGCCCTTGGCGATGCCGATCTTCAGCTTCACGATGCCCTTGTGATTGAAGTACATCACGAGCGGCACAAGGGTCATGCCT
The DNA here is from genome assembly GCF_048553275.1 of Pacificoceanicola niger. Lineage (NCBI taxonomy): Bacteria > Pseudomonadati > Pseudomonadota > Alphaproteobacteria > Rhodobacterales > Roseobacteraceae > Pacificoceanicola > Pacificoceanicola niger. The sequence goes on along the minus strand of NZ_JBLZMW010000001.1, from coordinate 84,832 downwards.
TTGCGCTGGGTGTCGTTCCACATCCGCGCCAGCTCTTTCCTGGAGGCCAGAAGCTTGCGGCGGCGGCGTTCCTCGTGCTTGAACATGGCTCGCTCGTAGGGCGCGATATACGAGTTGACCAGCCACAGCTCTCCCTCTTCCACCGCCGCATAGCTTTCGGCGATGTTGGACGTGTTCTCGCGCAGGGATTTCACCTCGGAGCCCATCAGCACGATACCGCATTCGATATCATCCTCGATCGCATAATCGAAGCGGGCGCGCCGGTTCTCGGCGATTACCTTGTAATTGGGATCAGCTTTTTGCGGTTTATTGGCCATTGTGTTGAGATAGTGCCTCGCCTTGCCACTGTCCATAACCCGTGAAACGCGAAAGGGCCCGAAACGGGACCCTTTCTTCTGCTCGATCTGTTCGGCGATCGCCTGAGCGACCGGCCCTTGATTACCAACGGCGGGCAATCTCGTATCCATTGCGCTTCAGGCAATGGACTGCATAGCCCGTGCGCAGACCGTTGCGACCACGCCAGTTGATTTCGCAGCGTCCCGGAAGGCGGTTTACCCGCACATCGTTCCGCTTGAGGCAATGGCGCGGCATCACTTGACGCGTCTTGTGGCGCATCTCGACGCGGCGGACACAGCTCCCCGGCAACACGTGGCGGCGATCCTTTTTCTTCTTCCAATCCGAACCATGGCCCCTGCGGTCCTCATTGCCCCGCGTGTCGACGATGACGCCTTGCCGTGCAAGGTCCTCGATCATTCGGCCCGTCAGGTAAAGCACCGTCGCCCCGGCGATGACCCGAACGGCCCCATCCCTGTCGCCGGCATGGGCCGGGACGGCGGCAAGCGCCGTGATGGTTGCGGCCACAGTCAGGATTGCAGTTATAAATCTGGTCGACATGATGGTTCTCCTTGGTTGGAAAGGCAGGTGATGCCCGGGATCAGGCACCCATGGACCAAGCGTCGACTCGAACGTCGAAATCGGGCAATAACGCCGCCGCGCTATTGGATAACAGCGCCGCAAACCCAAGCAGTTATTGAATTTTGACATGGCGGGGCGCAGGGTGTGGACATGAAAAACATCGCCGCCCTTCTTTTGTCTGCCTGCCTTGTCACGGCCCTTCCGGTCGCCGCGCACGCCGAGTGCTACGTGGAATACAAGGCCAAGCAGGACAGCCCCCTGCGCCTGCACTATGGCATTCTCGCAATCCCGGGCGCCTGCCCTGCCGAAAACACCGCCCGACAGACCGCCTCCGCGCGGCTGGCCAGTGCGGGATGGGTCCTGCTGAATGTGCTGGGCCTGTCGACCACCCCCCCTACCGACGCCATGAGGTCCAATGCCGGTGACTACTATCTCCGTTACTGATACCCGCCGCTCCGGCACACGAATCGTCGCAGGCGGCATCGCTGCGATCATCGCGCTTCTGGTGACGGTTGCGACGGTGCTGATGCTCACACTGCCGGATGCCAATGCCTTCAACGCGCGTGTCGAACGCATTTTCGTCGAGAACGACACGCTGACAGGCCCGGCGGAAATCAAGCTGTTGGAAATCCTCGCACAGAGCGGCACCACCTTTGCCGATACGCTGACCGGCTATCGTATGGTCATCTTCGTGCTGCTGCTGTTCGCGGCCGCGATGCTGATCGCGGCGCTTGTCTTTCTCGTGATGCTCGTGGGGTTGAACCGCCGCATGGCCCAGATCGAAAGATCCGGGATCGAAGTGTCGAGCCTTGTGCTCTCGCGCGAGGAAAACACGGTTTACCTTAACTCGACCGGCTTCAAGCTCACGGAGGCCCTGATGGAAACGCTGGCGGTGCTCGCAGAGGCCCGCATGGACGACGACATCCTGACCGGCGTCCAGATCGAGGCAATGATCTCCGGCAAGCCAGAGACCGATTGCGACGAGAGCGCCGGGGCCATGCGGATCAAGCGCCTGCGCGACGGCCTCGGCAATCAACTGGTTTCGGCGCTGCTGGTCAAGAACGTGGCACGGCGCGGTTACGTGCTGTCGATCGACAAATCGGTGATCGAAGTCGCCTGACCGGGGTCCCCCTTACGCGGCAGGGGGATCGTCCAGCAGCCGGTCGATCACCCGCCGGATCAGCGCCATATCGTCAAAGATACGGTGCAGCGTATCCGTGACCTGATCGGTGGACACATCAATCCCGCCGATTTCCATGAACTTCTGATCACGGGCCAGCGCCAGCCAAAGTCCCTTGCCTTCGAAGGCGGCGCGAAAGCCCTCTGCTCCCTTGTCCGCCTCGCCGTCGCCGACATCAATCAGCGCATCGAGCAAGGGTTCTTTCATCAGTGTCATGGCCGCTGCCGGATCCTTGGCGTGCAAGTCGTAATGCGCTTCGAACTGCGGATAGCCCGTATCGACCACCGGCATCCCACGCCCGGTCTCCCCCGCCAGAAACCCCAGAACCGCACCGCCGACATTCCCCATCGCACGCGTGACCAGAATGTCCGTGGTCGCATGCATCGGCAGGCCGATCCGGACCAAAAGACCGTCGAACACCGCCTTGGTCGAGGTCCGGTCCTCGGCCTCCTTGATCTCCTGCGTCAGCCGCGCCTCGACCAACTCAAAGCTCAACCCGCGATACTGACCGGCAATTCGGTCCTCGAACGTGGCATTGTCGTGCAAATCCACCAGCCCGAGCGTGCTGAGCGCCTCCGTCTCGAACACCGCGCCCGGCCGCTTTTCGTATTGGGTTTCTCCCAGGAACTCACAGACCGGCGGCATGATCAGATCGGACAAGGCTCCGGTGTATTTTCCGGACTGCCCGCCCTTGGCCACCGCGCCGCCGATCAAAAAGACAACCAGAACGGCAAACCCGCCGAAAAGCCCCCCGGCCGACGCCCCGGTATAGGCAATGACCGCAATCGCCAGCACAACACCCAGACCAAGCGCGATGCGGAACTGCGTCTTGCCTTTTGCCTGAAGCTGCTGCCGCTGACCCTCCAGCGTACCGAGATGCGGCGCGATCCGTTGCTGAAAGACCGGGGCAAAACCCTGCTCGATCGGCTGCGTTTCCTTGAAATCCATGATTATGTCCCCAATAAAATGCTCGCTTACGCTATGGCAAACCGGACCGTGGACAAAGTCCGGTTTTCCCGAGCCCTCAGTCAGCGTATGTATCGCTCAACCAAAGGAGCTCAAATGGCCGAAAGCAAACTGCTCGCCGTCCTGATCGACGCCGACAACACCTCCCCGAAATACACCAAGGCGATCTTTGACGAGATTGCAGGTCTTGGCGAGGCCAGCGTGCGGCGCTGCTATGGGGATTTCTCCAGCCAGCAGATGTCCGGCTGGTCCAAGGTGCAGGCCGAATTCGGACTTGTCCCGCATCACCAGCCCGCGAACACCGTCGGCAAGAACGCGTCCGACATTGCCCTGGTGATCGACGCCATGGACCTGATGCACTCGGGGCGGTTCGACGGCTTTGTCCTTGTCAGTTCCGACAGCGATTTCACCCGTCTGGCCAGCCGCATTCGCGAACAGGGCCTCGATGTGTATGGCATGGGCATGCAGAAAACGCCGGATGCGTTCCGCAAGGCCTGCAAGCGGTTCATCTTTCTTGAGAACCTGGACGGCGCGCCGGAGCAGCAGTCGAAAGACAAAAAGCAAAGCGCAACCGGCGATCTGCACGCGGTGCGCGATCTGATCTTCAAGGCAATGGATGCGATCGAACAGGACGACGAATGGTATCGCCTCGGGGATGTCGGTCAGTTCATGACCAAATCCAATCCGGACTTCGATACGCGCAGCTATGGCAAGCGCAAGCTGTCCGATCTGGTCGCGGAGCTGAAGATTTTCGAGACCAAGCGCGGCGCCGGCAATCAGCTTCTGGTGCGCCGAATCGACTGACGGCTCAATTCACCGCAACGAGGCCGATCACGACGCTGACCGTCAGGATGCTGGCTGCCGTGGAAACCAGAATGGATGCAGAGACCCGCTGCGGCGCGACGCCATAATGCTGGGCAAGGATATAGACATTGCCCGCAACCGGCAGCGCCGCGGCCGACACGGCGACCGAGGCTTTGTACGCATCCACCGGGAAAAACAGATAGGCGCCCGCCGCGACAAATGCCGGATGCAAAATCAGCTTGGCGAAGGACAGCCAGGCCGCGACCTCGATCCGCTCGGCTGACTTTGACGCCAATGACATGCCAATGGCAAAGAGCGCGCCGGGCGTCGCCGCCGCACCCAATGTCGCAAGAAACGAATTGACCACTTCGGGCAAAGGCACCGCACTGGCTGAAAGGCTCAGGCCCAGAGCGATGGACACGATCATCGGGTTCTTGAGCAGCCCGAGAAAAACGGTTCTTACGACGCGCATTCCCCGATCATTGCCACGTGTGCCGGTCACAAGAATTGTAAGCAGGGTCGAAAAGACAATGAGATCAATCGACAATATCAGAATAATTGGGCCAACGGCCTCCTGACCAAGCAAGACCGCGAGCATGGGAACCCCGAGAAATCCGGTATTGCCGATAGCCGCGCATTGCGCCTCGATTGCGGAGGTCGCGGTGTCCAGATGCCGGAAAAACGCCACTCCGAGCGCAATCCCATAGGTAAAGGCCGTGCCCCACAAATACGCCGCCGCGAGATGCGGATCGAAAATCTCGGAAAAGGTCAGGTTGGCCGAAAACCTGAGCAGCATGGCCGACAGAGCGAAGTAGAATACGAAACGGGTGATGTGACCGGCGGCTTCCTCAGCGAAAAAGCGCGTCTTTGCAGCACCATACCCCAGCCCGATCAGGCCGAAAAAGGGTAAGGTTTTGAGGAAGATCTCGAACATGAAATCAGATTGCACGGAGCAGCGTTGACGTCAACGCACAGAAGTCTGGACACGATCAAAGCGAATCCGGCAGTGGCTCGGATGTCAGGACCACATCGGTCAGCACGTATTGCGGGACGTCTGGACGTCCTGTCCCGCAGACCGGCATCAAGATCTCGCGGGTGCTTTGATAATCCTTGCTGGGACCAAGATAGGGCAGCGCCGCAAGCAGCGGCGCACGTTGCGATGCCATCCGCGAATACAAAGCCCAGATCTCCGACCCCGGCCCCTTGCCCGGAAGTGTCGATAACAGGGCCCCTGCGAATGACTCGCGCGAAACTCTGCGCAGCGTGGCCCCGACAAAAATGACCTCGAAATCCTCGACGGCGTCATCCGGGCTGCGGATAATCTCCGAAAGGACAATGGAGTGCGTTTCTTCCGACAACATTCTGATATCGATGTCCGACAACGCAGGCAGGCTGTCAGGACCCGAAAGGCTGAGCCACTGAAAATAAAGGCTGCGCAGTGGCGGCGGTATGTCCGACAGTTGAAATTCTGAGGTGTACAGCAGTTCCATCGTCAATCATGTCCGCCAAAAAGCATTATTCGCCACCAGATCCGATTACCGGAAGGTCAACTGTAAATTGGTTAATTTTCCATTTACCACTCAAACAATAGTTACCGGCACTCCGCAGAATCCGTGATTTTCACAATAGCCTGTCCGGTCTCGCTCCTATAACAGACCGCTCCGCAGTTCAGGTACGACGATAGTCGCAGTATGCCCCCCCGGAGCGGCGACCCTTTTGATGACGCCGGACACTGCGGGCCTCCTTCCGTCCGCGCGGTGAGGTGCGGCATTATTGCATTCCTCGTCCAGCAGGCTTAAGTCACGCCCCAACAAACCCGGGAACAGGCTGCACATGAACTGGATTACCAACTACGTTCGCCCGCGCATCAACTCGATCTTCTCGCGGCGAGAAATCCCCGAGAACCTCTGGTCCAAGTGCGACGGATGCGGGACGATGCTGTTCCATCGGGAAATCAGTGACAATCTGAACGTCTGCACCAATTGCAACCACCATATGCATATCACGCCGCGTGACCGCTTTCTGTCGCTCTTCGATGGCGGTGTGTTCAACGAGGTGGCCGTTCCGGAGCCCCTGGCCGACCCGCTGCAGTTCCGCGATCAGAAGCGCTATCCGGAGCGGATGAAGACGGCCCAGAAAACCACCGGCGAAAAAGAGGCGATGCTAGTCGCTACCGGCGAGATCGGGCGCACTCCAATCGTGGCTGCCGCGCAGGACTTCAGCTTCATGGCCGGCTCCATGGGCATGTATGTCGGCAACGCCATCGTCGCGGCCGCCGAAGAGGCGGTTAAACTGGGCCGTCCGCTGATCCTGTTCTCCGCCGCCGGGGGCGCACGGATGCAGGAGGGCATTCTCAGCCTGATGCAGATGCCCCGCACCACAGTCGCGATACAGATGCTCAAGGAAGCCGACCTGCCCTACATCGTTGTGCTGACACATCCGACAACGGGCGGCGTGACGGCCTCTTACGCGATGCTCGGCGACGTACAGATCGCAGAACCGAACGCATTGATCTGCTTTGCAGGTCCGCGTGTGATCGAACAGACAATCCGGGAAAAGCTGCCTGAAGGCTTTCAGCGAGCGGAATACCTGCTGGAACACGGGATGCTGGATCGCGTGACCGACCGCCGCGAAATGCGCAAGGAGCTGATCGTGATCTGTCGGATGCTGATGCAAATGCCGCCACCGACCTGGGGCGACCTGCCTGCGCCGGGACCGGAAGAGGCCAAGATGCCTCAGACGAAAGCCTGACATTTGCACCGCCCGGCTGCCGATCCATTGATGTGCCGCGCCGGTGCGGCGGATCTGTTCCGCGAAGGCAACCAGAACACGATCCCCGGCGTCGCAGACCATGTGGCCAATCCAATGTGCAGGTTCTGATCATGAGCGACAACACACCCTCCGACGTCATTCTCGACCGGATGATGGCCCTGCACCCCAAGGTGATTGATCTTGTTCTGGATCGGGTCTGGCGGCTGCTTGAGGCTCTGGGCCATCCCGAGCAAAAATTGCCGCCTGTCGTCCACCTTGCCGGGACCAATGGCAAAGGGTCCACACAGGCGATGATCCGCGCGGGCCTCGAAGCGGCCGGACACCGTGTGCACGCCTACACCTCGCCACATCTGGCCCGGTTTCATGAACGCATCCGCCTCGCGGGAGAGCTGATCACCGAAGAGCATCTGACTGCGGTTCTTGACGAGTGTTACGCGGCCAACGGTGGCGAGACGATCACCTATTTCGAGATCACCACCTGCGCGGCTCTGCTGGCCATGGCCCGGACGCCCGCAGATTATACCCTTCTCGAAACCGGCCTCGGCGGCCGTCTTGATGCGACAAACGTCGTGGAGAAGCCCGCTCTGACCATCCTGACCCCGATCAGCATGGACCATGAACAGTTCCTGGGCGACACGCTGGCCAAGATCGCAGGCGAGAAAGCCGGGATCATCAAACGCGGCGTGCCCTGCGTCGTCGGGCCCCAGCCGGAAGAGGTGATGGCGGTGATCGAAGCCCGCGCTGTGGCTCTTGGCGCGCCGCTTCTGGCCTATGGTCAAAACTGGCACGTTGGCGAAGAGCATGGGCGCATGGTCTATCAGGATGAAACCGGCCTTCTGGACCTTCCACTGCCGAACCTGCCCGGCGCCCATCAGATTCAGAACGCCGGGGCCGCTCTGGCCGCGCTGAGGCATCTGAACGCGGGCGACGCCGCCTTCGAGGCCGCCGTCACCGAAGCCTATTGGCCCGCGCGGATGCAACGCCTCAAGGAGGGTCCGTTGGTCGAGATTGCCCCCAAGGCCGAGCTCTGGCTCGACGGCGGGCACAATCCGGCAGCGGGCGAGGCTCTGGCCGCGCATCTGGCGCGACTGCCGCGCCGCCCCACGCATTTGATTTGCGGCATGCTCAACACCAAGGACGCGGGTGGTTTCCTGCGTCCGCTGGCAGACCATGCCACCAGTCTGACCGCCGTTTCGATCCCCGGCGAGGCCAACACCCTGCCCGCGACCGAGACCGCGCGCATGGCGCAAAAGAGCGGACATCGTGAGTCCGAAGCCGAAAGCCTCGCGGACGCACTGCGCTCCATCACGGCAGAGGCACCAGAAGCGCGCATCCTCATCTGCGGCTCGCTTTATCTTGCCGGACACGTCCTGCGCAGGAACGCCTGAGTCCCAAGGGCCACGAGCGGCACAAAACCCCTTGTGGGCACCCTCAGCATATTGACTGATTCGCCCCGACCGCCCTATATTTTGGTGAATAATGAATAATTGAGATCCCAAAAGGGACACCAGAGGACGAGTAGATGATCAAAGGTCTTTGCCTCAGTGCGAGCGCCGCCATTCTCATGGCAGCGCCTCTCTGTGCGCAAAACACCCGCATCTCGGAGGATCGTGACGCCTTCAGCGTCAGCTTGAACGGCGTGTCTGTCCGTATCGAACGCAGCGGCCCGGCCTGTCCGCCCGCCTGCCTTCAGCCGATGCAGGCGGCCCCCGGCGTGACCACCATCGGCGAGCTGGAAATCCTCGATTTCCTCGACCTGTTCGTTGCGGCCGGTCAGGGCCTGCTGATTGATGCCCGCCTGCCTGCCGCCTACGGCTCGGAAACGATACCGGGGGCGGTGAACGTGCCTGCTGCGACGCTGCAGCCCGGCAACCAGTACCGCGATGACCTTCTGAACGCTCTGGGCGTGCGCAACGGCGATTTTTCCGCGGCCTACGATCTCGTTATTTTTGATGGCGGTGCCGATGCGCCCGCCGCAGCGGAGGCGGTGCGCGATCTCCTTGGGGCCGGATACCCGGCGACCAAGCTTAAATATTACCGTGGCGGATTGTCCGCCTGGACCGGGGCGGGGCTCAGCATCGCCCAAGGTCAGTAGCGGAAGGGTGAGTTGATGATCAGGATGGTTCTTTTCGCAGTTGGCTTTGTCGCGATCACCATCGCGCTGGTGGTGTTTCAGCCAGGCTCGAACCGCGCCGCGCGTCTTCCCGATGTTCCGCAGCCGGTCACGCGCGCCGAACCCACGCTCGATGCTGCGCCCTCTCCGGCGGACCCCATGGCCCGGGCCGTGGCAAACGGCCTTGGTCAGGCCACGGCGGCACCGGCCCGTCCGAACCCGCCCCAGCCGCGCATTGCCCCCGCATCAACAACCGCAGCCGATCTTGACGATCAATCGCTGCGCCGCATGACGTGGGAGACGCTCTCGAACCTCAATCAGGCCACTGGCCATGAGAAGGCACCGGGCCAACCGGGCAGCCTGTTGCACACGATTGTACAGCGCTCGCTCAACGAAACCCCCACCGCCCCGGCGCAGGCCGAAGCTGCCGGCGAGGGTCTTTATGTTGTTCAGCCCGGAGACAGCCTCGTCTCTATCGCCGAACGGATCTATGGCGACGTCAATATGACCGGGCCTTTGTTCGCTGCAAATCAGACAAAGCTGACCCGCCCGGATGATCTGCGCCCCGGTCAGACATTGGTCTTGCCCGCAAATTGATCACTAATTGTTGTGTATCACTACCTTAGCGAAACCGAGGTGTTGACAGCATTACTAGATGTTGACGGCTTCAATGTGATTCGCCTATAACCCTGAGTAGAGTACGCCGCACTGCCACTGACGGCGCTCCAAGGGGGACAGGTCATGACGGTTGTATGCGCGATTGAGCGTAATGGAATATCTGTATCCAGAACGGGTTTCCGCGCATGATCAAACAGGCATTTCTTGGCACTGGCTTTATCGCCGTCACTCTGGGCTTTCTTTGGTTCGGGCTTGCACCGCAGCCACAACAGACCCCCGATTTCAATGAAGTCAGTCGATCTGACCCCAGCCTGCTTGGCCTGACACCGGCCATTCCGCAATCGGCGCCGGTTCAGCCTGTGCCGAAACCGCAGGGCCAGCCAGAGCGTGTCGCCGCCCCTGCTCCCGAACCGAAATCCGTTCCTGCTCCCGTGGCCGTTGCAGACCCGACGCCTGCCCCAACGCCAAAGCCAGTGGCACGCGGCGATGCAATGGAACAGCTGCGCGCCATGAGCTACGGCATCATGCAGGAAATGAAAGCGGCAAAGCCTGCCAGCCCCGCGCCCGCCCCACTCCGGGAGCAGGCAAGTCTTGACCCGGCACCTGCGCCGGCCGCTCCCGCCGTAGCGGAGCCACAAGGCCAGAAATACACAGTCAAACCCGGTGACAGCCTGCCGGGCATCGCCTTTCGCTTTTACGGAACCACCGTCGCCTATTTCCAGATCATCGACGCCAACCCCGATCAGTTGACCGAGCCGGCGGATCTGAAGGCTGGCATGGTTCTCACCATACCCGGAACATAACAATCAGGCAGCAAGACCAGTGCAAACGAGCAGTATCGGGGGTCCTTCGGGACCCCCTTTTTTCATTGCTCAGTCAGTTTTGCCCCAGTTTTCGTCCTGCATTTCGCGCAAACGGCTGGCCGTGCGTTCAAACTCGAAACTCCCGGCCCCTTCCACATAGAGCATTTCCGGCTCTGCTGCCGCGCTCGCAATGAGCCGAACCCGGGCCTCGTAGAGCGCGTCAATCAGGGTCACGAAGCGCTTGGCTTCGTTGAAATTCTGACGAGACAGGCGCGGGATGTCCTCAAGGACCAGAACACGCACCGCGTCCGCAAGAGCAAGATAATCCCCCGGCCCAAGCATCTGGCCGCAGAGCTGATAGAACGATGCGCGCGCCATACCGTTGCTGTAGCGCTCCAGCACCAGATCGCGGCCCTTGACGTGCAGCGTATGAGGGCCGTCCCTGCCGTGGCTCAACTCATCCCAGATGATATCGATGGCCTGGCGCGATTCTGCGCCCGCAGGAGCGAAATACACTGTCTCGCCTGAAAGCCGATCCTGCCGGTGGTCGCGCTCGGAGGCCAGTTCCTGCACGACCATCCGCTCCTTCAACAAGGCGATGAAAGGCAAAAAGAGCTGTCGGTTCAGCCCGTCCTTGTAGAGGTCATCCGGCACGCGGTTTGACGTTGTGACGATCACCGTGCCCGCAGCCATGACCTGCTCGAACAGCCGCCCGACGATCATGGCATCGGCAATATCCGTGATCTGCATTTCGTCAAAGGCGAGCACGCGCACCGCGTCGCTGACATCCCGCGCCACCGGCTTGATCGGATCTTCGACGCCTTGCTTGCGGAGTTTGTGAATCTCGCTCTGCACCTCTTGCATGAAGGCATGGAAATGCACCCGCCGGGCCGGAACGGTCAGCGTATCGACGAAAAGGTCCATCAACATGGACTTGCCCCGACCCACGCCGCCCCAGATATACAGGCCCTTCGGCGGCTCCGGCGCCTTGCGGAACAACCCTTTTTTCTTTGGCGGTGCGGCCACTTCGGCGCGGATCCGCTCCAACTCCGGCAAAACCGACAGCTGCGCCTCGTCGCGCTTGATCGCGCCGGCCGCGACACGGGCCTCGTATGTCTCTTGAACCGTTTTCATGGGCGACGATGTAGACCGTCCCGTGGCAAATGTGTAGCTGCTCCGCACGCCATCACGACAAACGATGGTCCGGATCAAACACGCTGAATTGACCTTGTTGCCGTTTCGGGCCATCCAGACGCGTCGAGAGGTCTCTGCCATGCACACGCGCACCCCCCTGTTCACGCCCGTTTTGATCACGGGCTGCATGATTATCCTGCTGTCCTTCGCCATAAGGGCCAGCTTTGGCGTCTTTCAGATCCCGATTGCGGAGGAATACGGCTGGCTGCGCAGCGAGTTCAGCTTTGCCATCGCCGTTCAGAATCTTGCCTGGGGCATCGGTCAGCCGATTTTCGGTGCTCTTGCGGAGAAGATCGGGGATCGCAAGGCGATCATCCTCGGGGCCGTGCTCTATGCCATCGGCCTGGTGTGGTCAGGCTACGCCATGAGCCCCTCGGCCATGCAAGCCGCTGAAATTCTCGTTGGATTCGGCATCGCAGGCACCGGCTTCGGGGTGATCCTTGCCGTGGTAGGCCGGGCGGCCAGCGCCGAAAACCGCTCCATGTCGCTGGCCATCACCACAGCGGCCGGCAGCGCCGGACAGGTGCTCGGTGCGCCGTTTGCCGAATATTTGCTGGGCGTGATGCCTTGGCAATCGGTGTTCCTCGTCTTTGCCGCGATCATCCTTGGCTCGATCTTCCTTCTGCCCTTCATGCGCGCCCCGGTTGCCCCGGAAAAAGCCGCCGCGGTGGTCGAGCAAACGATGGGAGCTGCGCTGCGAAAGGCGGTGCGAGATCCGTCCTTCGGCCTGCTTTTCATTGGTTTCTTCAGCTGTGGCTATCAGCTTGCCTTCATCACCGCGCATTTCCCGGCCTTCGTGACCGAACTGTGCAGCCCCATTGCCGCGGGCGGTGTTCTGCACAACATTGGCGTCACAACCACCTCTGCGCTCGGCGCCGTGTCGATCTCGCTCATTGGCCTTTTCAACATCATGGGCACGCTCGGCGCGGGCTGGCTTGGCAACCGGTTTTCCAAGAAATACCTGCTCGCGGGGATTTACACGGGCCGGACCATCGCGGCGGCGCTGTTCATTCTGATGCCCATCACACCGATGTCGGTGCTGGTGTTTTCCGCTGTCATGGGAGCGCTCTGGCTGGCCACTGTGCCGCTGACCAGCGGGTTGATCGCGCATCTCTATGGCCTGCGTTACATGGGCACGCTTTATGGTCTGGTCTTCTTCAGCCACCAACTTGGCGGGTTTATGGGTGTCTGGCTGGGCGGGCGCTTTTATGACATGTACGGCGATTACACACTTGTTTGGTGGATTGGCGTCGGTGTCGGGGCGCTGAGTGCTCTTGTGCACTTGCCGATCCGGGAGAACAGGCCAATCCGCGCGGTTCCCGCCGAATGACGCACGCCTAAATCGCCTCCGCCTCTGTCAGCAGACCATGCGCCACGAGACACCCGGCCCATCCGTCCGGCCCGGTGAAGACGTGGCCGGTCCAGCCCCGTGCGCGCGCCGCCTCGATATTGTCGCGGCGATCATCGGCAAAGAGCAAACCATCCGGCGCAACACCACTTTGCTCTTCGAGCATCTCGTAGATGCGTGGATCGGGCTTGATGACGCCCATGTGGCCCGAAACGAACGCCCGGTCGAATTCATTCAGGAACTCATATTTCGGCGTCGCAATGGCCCATGTGCCGATGCCGAAATTGGTCAGTGCGAAAACTGGCACGCCCTTCGCACGCAGTGCCCGAAGCAACCGCACCGAATGCGGAATGGCGGGGGTCGCGAGATCGAGCCAATGGTCGTGCCAGTGCCGGATTTCCTCGCTCCACTGTGGATACTTGTCAGCCCAGCGATACACCGTCGCGCGAAAATCATGGCCCGTGTCGATCAGATCGTTCATGCCGTGCAAGTCGACCTCGGCAAACATGGCGCGGCGACGCTCTTCTCCGAACATCCGGTCATAGTAACGCTCGGGCTGCCACTCGATCAGCACATTGCCGATATCGAAAACCACCGCCTTGATCGTCATGCCTATGCTTCCTTTGCCTTGCGCAGGGTCCGCTCCAGCGCGTCCAGAAACCGGCTCCTGTCAGCCTTGGAAAAGCTCTTGCCGCCGCCCTGACGGAATGGATCGGCGGAACGCAGATCCGCCATCAGATCCCGCATGGCCAGCTGCTGGCCAATGTTGCGCGTGTCGAGCACCGAGCCGTCATGGCGCAACACGAGCGCGCCCGCCTCCACGCATTTTGCTGCGAGCGGCATGTCGGCGGTTACGACAACGTCGCCCACCGTTGCCCGCTCGGCAATCCACATGTCTGCCACGTCCGGGCCATCCGGCACGATGACCACCTCGACAAACGGGTTCTGGGACGGGCGCAGGCCGCCATTGGCGACCAGCTTCATGGCGATCTTGTGCCGGGTCGCCACCCGCTCCGCCTCCTGTTTCACCGGGCAGGCATCTGCGTCAATGTAGAGCGTCGTCACGCGTAAAGCGCCTCTGCGTGGAAGGCGACGTGCTCTTCCATCAGCGACGACATGAAGAAATAGGAGTGATCATAGCCCTTGTGCATCCGGAACGCGCCGTCCTGTCGCCGTGCCGCCATCGCCTGCGCCAGCGCCTCGGGCTTCAGAAGATCAAGGAACTGATCATTCGTGCCCTGATCAATCAGGACCGGCCCGTCGAAACCGCGCTCCTGCATCAACAGGCTGGCGTCGTGCTTGGCCCATGTCGCCTCATCCGCGCCAAGGTAGGCAGCGAACTGCTTGCGGCCCCAGTCACTCTTTGTCGGATTGGCAATCGGAGCAAAGGCCGAAACCGACCGGAACCGACCTTTGAGGCCCATGGCAAGCGTCAGCGCACCGTGCCCGCCCATGGAGTGGCCGGTGATCGCCTGTCGATCCATATCAACGGCAAATTCAGCGCCGATCAGCGCGGGCAGTTCTTCGGCGATGTAATCCCACATGCGGAAGTGCGGCGCCCATGGAGCCTGCGTGGCGTTGACGTAAAACCCGGCACCCTGCCCCAGATCGTAGGCGTCATCGTCGGCGATTGCCTCGCCACGCGGCGAGGTATCCGGGAAGATCAGCGCGATTCCGGCCTCATCGGCCCAGCCCTGCGCCGCAGCCTTGGTCATGGCGTTCTCATGCGTACAGGTCAAACCAGACAGATACCAAAGCACCGGCACGGACCCGAGCGTGGCCGCTTCAGGCAGGTACAGCCCGAAGGTCATGTCACAGCCGCAGACCTCGGATGCATGGGAATAAACCCCCTGCATGCCGCCAAAACTTTTGTTTTCCGATTTGATATCCATGTGCGTCCTCCTTGGGCAGGCGACCCGCCCAAGCGAAGGACGTCAGGTGCCGTACCGAGCCATAAAGGTGTCGATAGCACCCTCAACAATACGGTCAACCTCGGCCTGATCGAATTCACTCTGTACGCCGAACATCAGCTTGGGCCAAAGGTCCGCCTTGCACAGCTCTGCAAACTGGTCGGCTGCCAGGTCCATGTCCTCGATCCTCAACTCGCCGCGCGCAGCGGCCAGTTCAAGATAGCTTCTCAGCGCCCGCCGCATGGTCATCGGGCCGCTTTGGTAGAATTGTCTGCCAAGCTGGGGAAAGCGGTCCGCCTCCGCCACGCAGATCCGGAAAATCCGCTGCCCCATGTCGGAACAGATAAAAGCGATGAAACGATGCGCCACCTCGCGCAGGACCGCAGGCGGTGGTAGCGACATGTCCATCGTACAGAGCGCCTGGTCCGCCTGCCGACAACACTGGACCGAGGCGACTTCCATGAACAGCAGACGCTTGTCCGGGAAATAGCTGTAGAGAGTCGCCTTGGAGACTCCGGCGGCCCGCGCGATATCGTCGACACTGGCACCTTCAAAGCCGTCGCGGAGAAAAATCTCCTGCGCGCCGCCAAGCACCTGGTCATACTTTCGGCCTTTGCGAACCGCCGTATCAGTTGTCATGCACACATCCCATTCGGCTACTATAAACCAATCAGTTCAGTAGCGGCAAGCTGGCCTGTACACTGCAAACGGGCGCCCCGTCGACCGTGGCCACACAGCCCTGGGTCGAGATGTCCGGTTTGGTTGGCGGGAATGTCAGATCCGGCAGGGTCATGGTCGGCACGCCGGCAATAGCTGCGGACGCGGATGCGCCAAGTGTCAGGACAAGAGCGTAAGCGAGGGTTTTCATTGGTTCACTCCAAAACTAAACTGTTTCGTTCACATATCTAAACCCTATAGTTCAAATTGCAAGTCCGTTTTGAACTAATCGGTTCACTTTTCCATCTTGCGCCCGGGGGTGAGTCTGATATTTTAGAATGGTTCTAAATGAGGCTGACATGCGTTTTCTCACATCCCGCCGCCAGTTCCGCGATCTCTCCGAACAGGAGGTGCTGGCTCTGGCCATCTCATCCGAAGAGGACGACGCGCGCATCTACCGCAGCTATGCCGAGCGGCTGCGGGTCGATTTCCCCGACACCGCCAGGATTTTCGACGGTATGGCCGCCGAGGAAGACACCCACCGCAAGGCGCTGATCTCCATGCACCGCAAACGGTTCGGCGAGGTGATTCCGTTGATCCGGCGCGAACATGTCGCGGGGTATTATGCGCGCAGCCCTGTCTGGCTGGTCGAAAATCTGTCCCTCGAACGCATCCGCGAGGAAGCGGCCAACATGGAGAGCAGCGCCGAGCAGTTTTATCTCGAAGCCGCCAAGCGCAGCACCGACGCCGAAACCCGCAAACTGCTGGGCGATCTGGCCGCCGCCGAAGCCGGTCACCAACACTCCGCCGAACGGTTGGAACGCGCGCATCTCGACGACGACGCTTTGGAACGCGAAAGCCAGACCGCGCATAGGCAGTTCATCCTGACCTGGGTGCAGCCCGGCCTCGCGGGGCTGATGGATGGGTCGGTCTCGACACTTGCCCCCATCTTTGCCGTCGCTTTTGCCACGCAGAATACATGGACGACCTTCCTTGTTGGGCTTGCGGCCTCGGTCGGGGCGGGCATTTCCATGGGTTTCACCGAAGCCGCCTCTGACGATGGCCAGCTTTCGGGGCGGGGATCGCCGATCAAACGCGGCATCGCGGCGGGGGTGATGACGACGCTCGGCGGCCTCGGGCATGCGCTGCCCTATCTGATACCGCACTTCTGGACCGCAACGATCATCGCCTTTGTCGTTGTCTTCGTCGAGCTTTGGGCCATCGCCTGGATTCAGAACAAATGGATGGAGACGCCCTTCCTGCGGGCCGCGTTTCAAGTGGTTCTGGGCGGAGCGCTCGTGTTTGCCGCAGGGGCGCTGATCGGCTCGGGCTAGACGCCCCGGACGCCGCATGGCAAAAGCCCGGCGCAGCCGCTTCCCGAGGATTTGCCCATGTATATTGTCTCCCTGATCGCCAAACCCGGCCGGCTCGACGCCGCCCTGGTCGAGAATTTGCGCAATGCCTTTGGCGGCGGCGATGCCGTCTGGCTTTCGCCGGATGAAGCGGCCGAATTCCCGGTGGCAGCGGCGCCGTCCAACCTCGACGAGATCCGCGCGTCCATCGCTGATCAGGCAGACCTGAACATCCTTCCCGCTGACAACCGCAGGAAAAAGATGGTTCTGGCGGATATGGACAGCACGATGATCGAACAGGAGTGCATCGACGATCTGGCCGATGAGGCGGGGGTTGGCGACCGTGTGAAGCAGATCACCGCCCGCGCCATGAACGGCGAGCTGGATTTCGAAGGCGCGCTGACAGAGCGCGTTGCCCTGCTCAAGGGGTTGCCGGAAGGGGTGATCGACAAAGTGGTGGCAGAGCGCATCACCCTGATGCCCGGCGGTCCCGAGCTGATCGCGACGATGAAGGCGCACGGCGGCCATGCGGCGCTCGTCTCTGGCGGGTTCACCGCGTTCACGTCCCGGGTCTCTGCCATGCTTGGCTTTGACGAAAACCGGGCCAACACACTGCTCATCGAAAATGGGGCGCTCACCGGCGAGGTCGGTCGCCCGATCCTCGGTCGCGAGGCCAAAGTGACTGCCTTGGAGGAAATCACCGCGCGCCTCGGTCTCTCGGAGCAAGATGTGATTGCCGTCGGGGATGGCGCAAATGATCTCGGTATGTTGGGCCGGGCGGGCCTTGGCGTTGCGCTGCACGCCAAACCCACCGTACAGGCTCAGAGCGATTGCCGCGTGAACCACGGTGATCTGACTGCACTGCTCTACCTTCAGGGCTACGCGAAGGCAGAGTTTGCAAGACCTTGACAAAACCGGAAGGTTTGCTCTTGACCCTCCAGTGACTGGAACCCCCACCTAGGGTTCTAAGCCAGTCATTCGGGAGGCCGCTATGGCCGCATCATCGCTGAATTTCGAAGTCACGGGACTGAATTGTGCGGGCTGCGCGGGCCGTGCAACCAAAGCGCTTGCCGCCGTGCCGCATGTGTCGGACGCTTCCGTCAATTTCGCCAGCCGGATGGCCCACGTCGAAGGCACCGCCTCCACGGAAGCGCTTGAACAGGCGCTGAAATCCGCAGGCTACCCCGCTGCGACAGGGACGCTGCGCCTGGCGATCGAAGGCATGAGCTGCGCCTCTTGCGCGGGCCGCGTGGAACGGGCGCTGACCGATGAGCCGGGCGTATTGAGCGCCCGGGTCAATCTCGCCTCGGAAACAGCTGAGATCACCGCGCTTGCCGGTTCCGTCGACGCCCGGCACCTCGCTAAACTGGTCACCGGGGTCGGCTACCCGGCGCGCGTCGCCTCCGACACCACGCAAGACGAAGCCGGCGCACGCCGTGATGCAGAAAGCGCCGCGCTCAAGCGGGATTTGATCCTTGCCGCCATCCTGACACTGCCCGTCTTCGTCGGGGTCATGGGCGCGCACCTGCTCCCCGCATGCATCACGCGATCAACGACGCCATGGGCCAGACCGCTTGGTGGGCCGTGCAGTTCGTTTTGACATCGCTGACGCTGGCCTGGCCCAGCCAGCGGTTCTTCCGCGTTGGCCTGTCTTTGTTGGTCAAGGGCACGCCGGACATGAACAGCCTGGTCGCGCTTGGTACGCTTGCCGCATGGAGCTATTCCACCGTGGCCTTGTTTGCGCCCACGCTGTTGCCCGAAGCTGCCCGCGCAGTTTATTTCGAAGCGGCAGGCGTCATCGTAACGCTGATTTTGCTTGGTCGCTGGCTCGAAGCCCGCGCCAAGGGCCGCACCGGAGCGGCGATCAAACGTCTCATCGGCCTGCGCCCCGAAACGGCCCGGGTGGAACGCGGCGGCGCGGTCACTGACCTTTCCGTCGAGGAGATCGAGGTTGGAGACATCCTGCACCTGCGTCCCGGCGAACGCATCGTGGTGGATGGAGAGGTCCAGACCGGACGCTCCTTCGTCGATGAAAGCATGATCACCGGAGAGCCGGTTCCGGTGGAAAAACTGCCCGGCGCCGCACTTGTCGGCGGCACCGTGAACGGACAAGGGGCCCTTACCTTTCGCGCGACCGCCGTCGGCAGCGACACGATGCTCGCGCGGATCGTCGCCATGGTGCAGGACGCCCAAGGGGCGCGTCTGCCCGTTCAGGCGCTCGCCGATCAGCTGGTGCGCTGGTTCGTGCCTGCGGTCATCGCGCTCTCGCTGCTGACCATTCTTGCCCGGATGGCGTTCGGACCGGGGCTGACCTTCGCCCTCGTTACCGGTGTCTCGGTCCTGATCATTGCGTGCCCCTGCGCCATGGGCCTTGCCACGCCGACCTCGATCATGGTCGGGACGGGGCGCGCCGCCGAATTTGGTGTGCTCTTTCGGAAAGGCGATGCGCTGCAACGGCTGGACGAGGTGACGGTCATCGTCTTCGACAAGACCGGAACGCTGACCGAAGGCCGCCCGGAGCTTGTCACCAAAAACGCCGCCGCCGGATTCGACGCCGATACCGTCCTGCGCCTGACCGCCGGTGCGAAAACCGGTTCGGAGCATCCCATCGCCCGGGCGCTGGAACGGGCCGCCGGCGGCGACCTGCCGAAACCTGCCGAAACCTGATGAAACTGAGGCCATCCCCGGCTATGGCCTCTCTGCACGGATCGACGGGAAGACCCTGTTGATTGGCGCGCCGCGCCTGATGCAAAGGAACAAGATCGACATCGCGCCGCTGGCCGATGCGTTGGCTCAAATGGAGAGCAAGGGGCAGACACCGGTGCTCACCGCTATTGACGAACAAATTGCCGGCGCCTTCGCGGTTGCAGACCGGATCAAACCCGGCGCAGCGGAAGCCATGGATGCGCTCCGCGCGCGAGGTCTTCATATCGCGCTGATTACCGGCGATACCGCCGCAACAGCACACGCCATCGTCCACGCGCTGCGCATCGACCATGTCGAAGCCGAGGTCCTGCCCGAGGGGAAGCGCGACGCGGTCCGCGCCCAGCGGAGTAAATTCGGCCCTGTGGCCTTCTGCGGTGACGGGATCAACGATGCCCCGGCACTGGCCGACGCGGACGTCGGGCTTGCCATCGGCACCGGGACCGACGTTGCGATCGAAAGCGCGGATGTAGTGCTGTCCTCCGGCGCCCTCCACGGCGCGGTGAATGCGGTCGAGATCAGCCAGTCTGTGATGCGCAACATCCGGCAGAACCTGTTTTGGGCCTTCGGCTACAATGTGCTGCTCATCCCCGTTGCGGCGGGCGCCTTCTACCCCTTCACCGGCTGGCTCCTTTCACCGATGCTGGCGGCGGGGGCGATGTCACTCAGTTCTGTCTTCGTGGTCTCGAACGCCTTGCGCCTGCGCCGCATTGGCCAGCCCAAGAGCGAGACACCCGCCACAACGCCGAAGGAGGCAGCCGCATGAACATCGGAGACGTATCCGCCCGCGCGGGCTTGCCGGCCAAGACCATCCGCTATTACGAGGACATCGGCCTGATCCGTCCGAAGCGCACCGAAAACGGCTATCGCGTCTTCAGCGAGACCGACCTGCACAAGCTGGCCTTTCTGGCGCGCGCGCGCGAGCTTGGCTTTTCCATCGAAGACTGCCGCGCCCTTCTGGCGATGTACGAGGACAACAGCCGAGCCAACGCCGATGTGAAGACGCTGGCCGAGGCGCACCTGAAACAAATCGACGAAAAGCTGGCACAGCTGCAATCCATGCGCGACACGCTCAGCCACCTTGTGCACGCCTGCCACGGCGACGACCGGCCCGATTGTCCAATCCTGCGGGATCTGGCGACCGGAACGACCTGACGCTCCCGGCATTGACGCCCCGCGTCGGAACGCGCAAACAGCGCAGCCAGGAGGCCCCGTCATGTCAGATCGCTACGCCGTGTTCGGCAACCCCGTTGTCCAGTCGAAATCCCCGATGATCCACGCCCGGTTCGCCGCCGAATGCGGACAGGATTTGACCTACGAAAAAATCGAAGCCCCGGTCGACGGCTTTGCCGATGCCCTCCATGCGTTCATCGAAACCGGCGGCAAGGGCTGCAACGTGACCGCGCCGTTCAAACTCGATGCTTTCGCGCTTGCCACGGATATGACAGAGGATGCGCGGCTCGCAGGCTCGACAAATACGCTGCGTTTCTCGGACGGCTTGATCGAAGCGCACAACACCGATGGCATCGGTCTCCTCCGCGATATCGAAAACAATCTCGGCATGCCTCTGCGTGGCAAACGGGTCCTGATGCTCGGGGCCGGAGGGGCCGTTCGCGGTGCTCTGCTGCCGTTTCTGCAGGCCGGTCCGGCGGAGTTTTCCCTGCTGAACCGCAGCGCCGACAAGGCGGCTGCATTGCGGGACATGATGGCGGCCCACGGCGCCATCACCCTTTGTGATCCGGAGAAAAGCCACGGCTTTGACATCGTGTTGAATGGCACATCATCCAGTCTCAGCGGCGCCTGCCCGCCCCTGCCCGAGGGCCTCTTCGAGGGCTGCGCGCTGGCGTATGATCTGACCTATGGAAAAGGGTTGACCCCGTTCCTCAAGAACGCCGAAGCGGCCGGAGTGGGCCGCCTCTCGGACGGGGTCGGCATGCTTGTCGAACAGGCTGCGGAGGCCTTTGCATGGTGGCGCGGGGTCAAGCCCGGGACACGCGATCTGATCACGCAGATGACCGTTCCATTGGCATAAGGCCAGAGCCCCCGAAGGCTCCGACTGGCCTCATCGCTGCAAGCGCTCCAGAACGCGGTCCAGCTGCTTGCCCTGACGGCTGCTCGGCACCGGCGCGCTCTTGACGAGGTTGTAATACTCGGTCGGGTCGTAACGCACGATATCGAGCTGGAGCTGGTCGGCCGTCAGCATGCCCAGCGCTGCAAGCACCTGATAGGCGGCAATCTGGCGGTTGATCGTTGCGGTGATCAGCGTCGCGCGGGCATCCAGCAGATCCTGCTCCGCTTCGAGCACGTCAAAGGTCGTGCGGGCACCGAGCGAGGCTTCCTCTCGCACGCCATTGAACGCCACCTGTGCGGCACGAACCTGCCGCTCGCTCGCCTCGATGCTGGCAATAGCCACAGCAAGCGTTGCATAGGCGTTCGTGACGTCCTGCGTGATGGCATTCCGCGTGGAGTGGAGGTTTCCGCGCGCCTGATCGCGCTGTGCCATGGCCTTGCGCACCTCCGCGCTCAGCCGTCCGCCCTGATAGATTGGCCCCTTGGCGCCCAGAGTGATCGAGCGTCCGGCAGTCACCGACCCATCGCCCCAGTCGTCGGCGGAAAGGCGCCCTGTCAGGCTGACGGTGGGCTTCATCGCCGCTTCGGCGCGCTTGATCCCAAGCTCGAAAGCCAGAATCTGATGCTGAACCTGGCGCAGCGACGGATGCAGCCTGAGAGCGACCTGTTGCCCTTCTGCCTGTGACGGCAGACGCGGCAGAGAGCCGGGCGCGGTAAGGCGGCCCGGCTTGTGGCCGACAACGGCGGTGTATTCCGCCCGGGCAATCTCAAGATCGCCCTGCGCCCCCGCCAAAGCGCTGCGGGCGGAGGCCAGGCTCGCTTCCGCAAGGGCAACATCGGTGCGGGTGACCTCGCCCACCTCGAACCGGTCACGCGCCGCACGCAGTTCAGTCGTGATCACACGGACGTTGTTCTGGCGCAGATTTACGATGGCTTCGGTCTGCCGCACGTTCAGAAACGCGGAGGCGGCGCGAAACAGCACCTCCTGTTCGATGGCAATCAACCCTTCACGCGTCGCCAGCACGGTTTCCTTGGCGACTTCGACACCCAGCATGCTCTGGCCGAAATCGAGCAAGGTATACGATGCAGTCAGCGCCAGCGAATTGCTCGTTGCGCCACTGCGATTGACACCGGTGCGGCTATAGCTGCGCTGCACATCTGCGGTCCAACCGAGCGTCGGGCGCAGGGCAGACATGGCAATCGCCACATCTTCATCGGCAGCGCGCAGCACGGCGCGATTCTGTTCCAGCAACCCACTGTGATTATAGGCGGAGGTCATCGCAGCAGCGAGCGTCTCGGCGACTGCCGCGCCAGACAGCATCGTCGTCAGAGCGGCAGCGGCGGCGACATGTCGAATGCCCCGGCCAAAGGTTTTACGTCCAAAAATCCCGTGCATCCGAGCGTCTCCATGCCGCATGTCGTTCCAGCTTGGTAGCGCCGCCATCCGTTCAAGTCAAAACAGCGGGCACACCGCCGAGACTAAACCAATCGGTTCAGTCCGCAACAGGCCCTATCTTTCCTGTCTGGATCATTGCGTCAAGCGTTGGCGGGTCTTTTCGGCACGGCTCTCACGTCTCGGTGATAAATTCGGCACGGCACGGGCTTAGCTTTCCCCGCCGGATGTGACCTCCCGATACCACCGGGTGATCTGTTGGCGGGCCTCTGTGTCCATCTCGATGGCATTCGGCGGCGGCATGGCATGGCTCAGACCGGCCTGCAGGTAAATCAGCCTCGCATGTCGCGCCACATCGCTTTGTGTTTCCAGCACCACGTTTTTCGGAGCCCAGTGCAGCCCCTCCCACGACGGCTCCCGCGCGTGGCACATGGAGCAATTGCCAACGACAGCATAATAAGCGTCCTCGAATCCTTCTGCGGAGGCGAATCTCTGCTCGTATGGTGTCAGGGGACGCGCCTGCGCCTCGTCGTAGGTGTCCCCGCCCCCTGCCGTCGACAGCCACGCGATGATCACCATCAACAATACCGTCACAGCCCAGGTCCAATGCGGCCCGGAGCCGGTCTTGTGCATGGTGTTGAAGTAATGCCGGATCGTGACGCCGGTCAGAAAGATCAGCGAGGCGATGATCCAAGCATACTCCGTGGCGAAAGCCAGCGGGTAATGGTTCGACAGCATCAGGAAGACAACGGGCAGCGTCAGATAGTTGTTGTGCGTCGAGCGCAGCTTGGCAATCTTCCCGTACTTCGCATCAGGCTTGCGCCCTTCCTTGAGATCTTTCACGACGGTGCGCTGGTTTGGCATGATCTGGAAGAACACGTTCCCGGTCATGATCGACGCGGTAAACGCCCCGAGGTGCAAAAGGGCCGCGCGCCCGGTGAAGACCTGATTGTAGCCCCAACTCATCACCACAAGAATCGCAAAGAGGACCAGCATCAGCGCAGTCGGATTCTCCCCCAGTTTCGATTTGCAGAGCCAGTCATATGCCAACCAACCGATGGTCAACGATCCGGCGGAGATCAGGATCCCCTGCCACAGGTTCAGCTCGGCGCGCGTCGGATCGAGCAGGAACAGCTCTCCCCCGACCCAGTAGACAATCATCAACAGCGCCGCCCCAGAGAGCCACGTCGAATAGCTCTGCCATTTGTGCCAGGTCAAATGCTCCGGCAGACGGTCCGGCGCCACCATGTATTTCGTGGTGTGATAAAAACCTCCGCCATGAACCTCCCATTCCTCGCCGGAGGCGCCTTCGGGCAGGTCCGGCGCGTCCCGCAACATCAGATCAAGCGCGATAAAGTAGAAGGACGCACCGATCCACGCCATCGCGGTAATCACGTGCAGCCAGCGCACAGAAAAGGCGATCCAATCCCAGATGACAGCAAGATCGTACATGGCGGCGGGTCTCCGGAAGTGTGACGTGCACGGCCACAGTAGCCGCGCGCGGTTTGTTCTGCTATTTACATCAACGGCCAAGCAGCTTCAAAAAATCCCGAACAATGTCTTATCTCGACAACATACGCACCTTTGTCCGTGTCTACGAATTGGGCAGCATGTCCGCGGCCGGGCGTGATTTGCGCATTTCTTCAGCAGTCACCTCCTCGCGCATCTCGCAATTGGAGGAACATCTCGGTGTGCGCCTGTTCCAGCGCACCACGCGCAGCCTGACGCCGACAGAGCAGGGGCAATCCTTCTATCGCGGGGCGACAGACATCCTTGAGGCCGTCGAAAGCGCAGAGGCGCAGATTGTCGATCTGACGGAAAACCTGCGCGGCTCGCTCTATGTCGCGGCCCCGCTTGG
Source organism: Pacificoceanicola niger (assembly GCF_048553275.1). NCBI lineage: Bacteria > Pseudomonadati > Pseudomonadota > Alphaproteobacteria > Rhodobacterales > Roseobacteraceae > Pacificoceanicola > Pacificoceanicola niger. Next base: position 60,176 of record NZ_JBLZMW010000001.1, on the reverse strand, counting down.
CGTCGGACGGCGGCTGATTGCACCGCAGGTGCCGGGCTTTCTGGAGGCCTATCCCGAGATAAAAGTGCGCCTGCGCCTGACCGATCGCAAGGTGGATCTGACCACCGAAGGGCTGGACCTCGCCTTTTTCCTGGGCCAGCCCGAAGACAGCAATCTGCGCATCCGAAAGATCGCCGACGTGCCGCGCGTGCTGTGTGCCGCGCCGGAATACGTGGCGCGGCGCGGCATGCCCGCAGATGGCGACGCGCTGGTGGCGGACGGACACGAATGCCTCAGCCTGCGGTTTCCGGGGGCGACGGAATTCCAATGGCTGCTGACCACCGCAGAGGGGCCAAAGCGGTTCCGGGTCACCGGGCGCTACGAATGCGACGATGGCGACGTGTTGACCGACTGGGCACTGTCCGGTCAAGGCGTGGCGCTCAAACCGATCTTCGAAATCGCCGAGCATCTGGAAAGCCGCGCCTTGATCCCGGTGGCCACGGCCACCCCGCCGGAACCGATCCAGATGGCCTGCCTGTTTACGCACCGCCGCATGCAGGACCCGAAAACCCGGCTCTTCATGGAGTTCATGATCGAGCGCATCGCCGGGCAGGTGCGCGGATAGCGCGCCGGGACGCTATTGCGCCCCGACGTGGGACGGGCCGTCGACAATCATCACCGGACATCCGCGCGAACAATGCTCGACCCGGCTGTCGATGCCATAAAGCTGGCTGATCATCTTCGGTGTCAGCACCTCCAGCGTCGGACCCGTTGCAAGGATGCGGCCCTCTGCCAATGCCATCACCATCGTACAGGCGCGCATCACTTGGTTGAGGTCGTGCAGGGCAAGGATCACAACCGCGCCGGTCTCCTGTGCATAGTGCCGCAACGCTTCGAGCACTTCGTATTGTCGGTAAAGATCCAGCGCCGAGGTCGGTTCGTCCATCAACACCACCTTGGGTCGGGTAACCAGCGTCTGCGCGATTGACACCGCTTGCCGCTGCCCGCCCGACAGTTCCGGCAACTGCCGCTCCGCCAGATGCGCAACGCCGAACCGATGCAGCACGTCATCCACCGCAGCCAGTTCCGCAGCGGACAACCGCCAGCCGCCCCTGCCCTGTTTCAACGCGAGAATGATGGTTTCGTAGACGGTGAGCGCCGCGCTCATGGCGGTGTCTTGCGGCATGTAGCGCAGATCGTCAGGCCCGGCGCCGGTCAGGTGCACCGCACCGCTGCCGCGCAACTGACCGGCCATGCGCCGGAACAGTGTCGATTTGCCCGCCGCGTTGGCCCCGACCAGCGCGGTCAGCACACCGCCGGTGATGGCCGGTGTCGAGGCATTTGTCAGGATCTCGCGACGACCGTAGCGGGCGCCGACCTTGTCAAGGGCGAGGCTTACCATGACTTACGTCCTTTCGTCAGGATCAATGCGGCAAAGAACGGCACGCCGACCAGCGCCGTGATGATGCCGATGGGCAGGACCGCGCCGGGCAGGATTGCCTTGGACAGGACCGAGGTCGCCGACAGGATCACCGCCCCCGACAGCATGGCGCCGGGCAGAAAAAACCGCTGGTCCTCGCCCAGCAAAAGGCGCGCCACATGCGGGCCGACGATGCCGATAAAGCCGATGGTTCCGACAAAACTGACCGGCACGGCGGCCAGCAAAGACACAAGGAACAGCGCTTCGAGCCGCAGGCGTTTGACGGGGATGCCCATCGCGGCGGCGCGGGTTTCGCCCAATCGGATCGCGGTCAGAGCCCAGGCCCGGCGCGCAAAGAGCGGCGTGCAGACGGCGAGGATCGCGGCGGTGACGGCGACCTTGGCCCAGGTCGCCTTGGTCAGGCTGCCCATGGTCCAGAAGACCACCGCCGACAGTGCCTGCTCGGAGGCGAAATACTGCAACAGCGCCAAGGCTGCGTTGAAGCTGAAGACCAATGCGATGCCGAGCAGGACGATGGTTTCCACGGTTACGCCGCGCAGAGTCGACAGGCCAAAGATCAGCAACGACGCCGCCATTGCCATGACAAAGGCGTTGATCGGGACCATAAGCGCAATAGCCGCGGGGAACACCGCCACGCCCAGCACCATCGCCAGCGCCGCACCGAAACTGGCCGCCGCCGACAGGCCGAGCGTAAAGGGGCTGGCCAACGGGTTGGCCAGGATTGTCTGCATCTGCGCCCCTGCGAGTGACAGGCTGGCGCCGACGGTGATCGCCAGAAGCGCCATGGGCATCCGGATATCCCAGATGACCACGCGCATCTGAAGATCGCTCGTTCCCGGCGACACGATCGTGCGCAGCACATCCATCAAGGGATAGCGCGCCGGGCCAAGCGAGACATCGACTGCCAGTGACAATACCAGAAGCGCGGTCAGCCCGGCCAGAATGGCGATCCGCCGGGCCACCTGCCCGCGATACGTACCGGCATGGGACGGTTTTTCGGGCGGGGCTTGGGTTTGCACAGACGACGGGGCCTCGGTTGAAAATGTGGACATGGGGACTCCGAATGGTCGGGGGCGACCCGAAAGCCGCCCCGTCAGATCAATTGGCGGGCGCGTTCAACGACACCCAATAACCGGGGTGATAATCCACCGGCAGGAAACGGTCGTGGAGTTCAACCAGCGTTGCCTCCGCGTCCAGATCGGGGAACAGCTCGGGGTGCAGCCAGGTCGCCAGGCGCTGTACCGCAACAAAGCTATAGGGGTTGTTGTAGAACTGGTGCCAGATCGCGTGGACCTGTCCGTTTTCGACGGCCTTCACGCCGGTAAATCCGGGACGCTCCATCAGCGCCTCCAGTTTGGTACGCGCCTCTGCCTCGTCTGACCCCGGGCCCACGCCGATCCATGCGCCGCCGGGAACATAGGCTTCCCAGTTGCCACCCGTCACAACGATCTGATCGGGGTCAGAGGCGATGACCTGCTCGGCATTGATGGTCCCGAAGGTGCCGGGGATGAACGGCTTTGCCATGTTCTCGCCCCCCGCCAGTTCGACAAAGGTGCCGAAATTGCCGTGGCCGAAGGACATGCAGCAATCCTCCGAATAGCCGCCTGCCCGCTCGACAAAGACCAGCGGACGGTCAAGGTCGGGCTGAGCTGCGATCACGTCGGTGACGCGAGCGATCTGTTCCTCGTAAAAGGCGTTGAATTCCGCTGCGCGCTCATCCTTTCCAAACAGCTGGCCGATGATCTGCATTGATTGCGCGGTATGCTCGAACGGCTTTTCGCGAAAATCGACATAGACGATCGGGATGCCCACCTTGGCCAGCTTTTCTTCGTAGCCAGCCTCATCCGTCGCCGCCTTGGCCTCCAGATTCAGGATCATCACATCAGGGTCCAGCGAAACCGCCTGCTCAATGTCGAACGTGCCGTCCTTGAAGCCGCCAAACGTCGGAATATCAGCCAGATGCGGGAATTTCTCGGCATACAACGCGTAGCTTTCCGGAGCCGCCTGAAGCAGGTCGTCGCGCCAGCCGACAACGCGCTCGAACGGATCATCGCCGTCCAGAACGGCGGCAAAGAAGATCTGCCGCCCCTCGCCGAGGATCACGCGCTCCGCCGGTGCATCGAGCGTCACTTCGCGGCCTGCGATATCGGTCAGGGTGATGGGATCTGCCAGCGCGAACGTCGCGGGCAGGAGCGTCAACGCGGTCGCGCCGAGCATCAGTCGAAGGGTCATGGTTGCTTCCTCAAGTCATGGACTGACCCCGGCATAAATTTTCCCGATTGTTTTAGTCAAGATATAAGTTGACAAAATTAGTCAAATACTGAAAACCGCCAGGAAACAAGACGAGACCCGAAATGAGCCCCCTGCGACAGACAAACCGGACCATCCGGGACGAGATCCGAGACTATTGGTCCGACCGCGCTGCGACATTCGACGACGACCCGGGCCACAAAATCGGCGATGGCACCGAGATGGCCGCGTGGGAGGCGCTCTTCAGCAAGCATCTTGGCGCCGCGCGGGGGCGCGCACTGTTGGACCTCGCCTCGGGGACCGGAGAAATCTCCCGTCTTTGCAAGCGAATGGGCTTTGACGTGACCGGGCTGGACTGGGCCGAACCGATGCTTGAGCGCGCGCGGGCCAAATTGCCTGACGTGCGCTTTTTGCAAGCCGACGCCGAAAATACGATGTTGCCGGCGGGATGCATGGACGTGATCGTCACGCGGCACCTCGTCTGGACCTTGGTCGACCCCGCAGCAGCCTTCGCGGAATGGCACCGGGTGCTGGCGCCGGGCGGGATGTTGTTTCTCGTGGATGGCGATTTCGTCACCAAGAGCTGGCTGGCGCGTCTATTGGGCCCGCGCCACAGCAGCAACCACGGCGCGGCATCGACGCATCACCGGATTCTTCGCCAGGTCTATTTTTCGCAGGGCGCACGGCCTGACCAGATCACCGACCTTCTGGCTCAAACCGGTTTCGAAAAGATAGGCATTGACCGGGGCCTGGGGCGCATCCACCGGGCCCAGGCCGCGCAGCTCGGCTGGCGGAAATCGCTGCTCCGTCGCTTTGAGCATCGCTATGCGATTCACGCGGTGAAATCCGCTGCGCAGTGAGTTCTAGATGCGCGCGCATCGGCGCTCCGGCACCGCAGCCCGGATGGGTCCGGCGCGCACCAGGACGCCTCAACTCCCGCGATACGTGCTCATACCGTAAGGCGAAAGCAGAAGTGGGACGTGGTAATGCGCCTCCGGGTCGGACATGCCGAAGCGGATCGGCACCTGGTCGAGGAACAGGATCTCGCCCGCCACCTGTCCGCTCGCGCGCAGGTAATCCCCGGCGAAGAACACCAATTCGTACGTCCCGGTCTTGAACTGATCGACCGGCAGGATCGGCGCATCCGTGCGTCCGTCAGAGTTGGTCACCGTCTCTGCCAGTTTTTTGTGCGAATTGCCCGAGACACGGTAGAGCGCGATGCGGATGCCTTCCGCCGGGCACCCTTTCGCCGTATCGAGAACATGGGTCGTCAGGTATCCGGACATGGCTGTCTCCACTGGGTTTCTTCGGGTCTTGGTAGCCCGGCCCCTCACGGGAACAAAGCCACATCGGCAATAGGCTGCTTCTTGTTATTCTTGAAAATGCTCTGGTACGGTCCGGGATATCAAGCGGCGGAACCAGAGGGCAAGTGACTTGAACAGATATCCCAGAGACATGGCCGGGTACGGCCCCAATATCCCCGCAGCAAACTGGCCGGACGGCGCGAAGATCGCCGTCCAGATCGTCCTGAACTACGAGGAGGGCGGAGAAAACAACATCCTGCACGGCGATGCCGCCTCCGAAGGGTTCCTGTCCGAGATCACCGGCGCCGCGCCGTGGCCCGGTCAGCGGCACTGGAACATGGAAACGATCTATGAATACGGCAGCCGCGCCGGGTTCTGGCGGGTGCATTCCCTTCTGAAGGACACGCCGATCACCGTCTACGGTGTCGCCACCGCGTTGGCCCGCGCGCCGCAGCAACTCAAGGCGATGAAGGATGCGGGCTGGGAAATCGCATCTCACGGGCTGAAATGGATCGAGCACAAGGACATGCCGCCCGAAGAAGAGCGCGAACAGATCCGCGAGGCGATCCGCCTGCACACCGAGGTTGTCGGCGCGCCGCCGCGCGGCTGGTACACCGGGCGGTGTTCGATGAACACCATCGCCCTCGCCGCCGAGGAGGGCGATTTTGCCTATATCGCGGACAGCTATTCCGACGATCTGCCCTACTGGATGAAGGCAGCCGGCAAGGATCAACTGATCGTACCCTACACCATGGATTGCAATGACATGCGCTTTGCCATTCAGGCGGGCTATACCAGCGGCGATGATTTCGAGACGATGGTCAGGGACGCCTTTGACATGCTCTATGCCGAAGGTCAGGCCGGGGCACCGAAAATGATGTCGATCGGGCTGCACTGCCGCCTGATCGGCCGCCCGAGCCGCGCAGCAGCCTTGAAGCGCGTCATGGACTATATGCAGGGCCACGAAGGCGTCTGGTTCGCCACCCGCGAGCAGATCGCTGATCACTGGACCGCAGAGCATCCCCCGTCCAATGCCCAGCGCCCCTCGCAGATGGATCGGGACACGTTCGTGGATACCTTCGGCGGCATCTTCGAGCACAGCCCATGGATTGCCGAAGGCGCCCATGCGCTTGAGCTTGGCACCTATTCCGACAGTGCCGCCGGGGTCCACAATGCCCTCGCCCGTGTGTTCCGCTCCGCGACAGATGCGCAGAAACTCGGCGTTCTGACCGCCCACCCGGACCTTGCCGGGAAACTCGCCGCCGCCGGACGCCTGACCGCCGAGAGCAGCGCCGAACAGGCGGGGGCCGGGCTCGATATGCTGACCGACGAAGAGCGAACGACCTTCACCGACCTCAATGACCGTTACACCGGGAAGTTCGGTTTTCCGTTCATCATTGCCGTGAAGGATAACACCAAGTCCAGCATTCTGGACGCCTTCCGCCGCCGCATCGACCATGACCGCGACACGGAATTCCGCGAAGCCTGCAAACAAGTCGAGCGCATTGCCGAGTTGCGGCTGATCGAGAAGCTTGGCGCATGACCGGGACGATCCGCATCCAACCGCTCACCGCCGAGGCCTTCGCGCCCTACGGCGAGGTCCTCGACACCTCCGGCGCGCCCGACAAGCTGATCAATCAGGGCCTGTGCGGGCGCTACCACGACCGCGCGACGCTCGATTTCACCGATGCGGGCAAAGCGGGTATCAGCCTGTTCAAGGCGGAACTGCGCAGCCTGCCTTACAGTCTGGAGCTGATGGAGCGGCATCCGCTCGGCAGTCAGGCCTTCCTGCCGATGTCCATGGATGGCTTTCTTGTTATCGTTGCGCCCGATGAGAGCGGCAAACCCGGTGTGCCGCTGGCCTTTCGCACCGCGCCGGGACAGGGGATCAACTTCCACAGGGGAACATGGCACGGGGTTCTGACGCCGCTGTCCGGATCGGGACTGTTTTGCGTGGTCGACCGCATTGGAGAGGGGGCCAACCTGGAGGAACACTGGTTCGAGACGCCCTTCGTCATCGACGGCTGACACCCCTGCATACGGTTGCGGGGTTTAGAAGCCCCGCCCGCGCGCCGACACCGGCCAAAGCGCCTCGACCACGCCCTGCCGCACTCCGACGTACCAATCGTGCAGGTTGGCCGTGGGATCGCAATGCCCGGGAACGAGGCGTAGCCGCGCATTGATCGCAAGGCTGTTTTCCGGATCGATCACCGTGCCGTGCTCATCCGAACAGGCAACATACGCCAGATCCGGACGCCCCCAGACAAGCGGCAGGCCGCTGTCGGTGGCATGGGCTTTCAGTCCGGCATCCACGATGGCCTGCCCCGGGTCCACATGACTCATCACCGAGGTCAGGACAAAGAACGCGTTTTCCCACGCACCCGCGTCGAGCCGCGCGCCATCACCGTCCAGCACCCGCCCATAATCCGCATCCATGAAAGCGTAGGATCCGCACTGCAATTCGGTGTAGACCCCCGATTGCGTTTCCAGCGGATAGGTTCCGGTGCCGCCCCCCGTCACCAAGGGACAGTCGATTCCTGCCGCTGTCAGCGCAGCAATCGTGTCCCGCGCCCGTCCCGCCGCAAAGTCGATTTTTTCCCGGCGCTCCGCCTCAGTCTGCAAATGCTGAGCCGAGCCTTGATAGGCCTGAATGCCGCCGAACCGCAGCCCGGGCGCCGCGCGCACCGCCCGCGCGATTTCCACCGCCACCTCTGGCGTGGTTACGCCGCACCGCCGGGCTCCGCATTCGATCTCGACCAGCACGTCAAGCTCCGTGCCATGGCGCACAGCCGCCTCGGACAGCTCCGCCACATTGGCCAGATCATCGACACAGACACTGAGCGCCGCGCCCAACAGCGGCAAACGCGCCAGCCTGTCAATCTTGAGCGGATCGCGCACCTGATTGGACAGCAGAATGTCCGCAATGCCGCCGCGGGCGAAAACCTCCGCCTCCGAGACCTTCTGACAGCACACGCCATAGGCGCCGCCCAGGGCGATCTGCAACTTCGCAATATCAACCGAACGATGCATCTTGCCATGCACGCGGTGCCGCATCCCATGCGTCTTGGCATAGGCGCCCATCTTGCGAATGTTGCGTTCGAGCGCGTCGAGATCCAGCAGCAAACAAGGCGTCTGGATCTCGGCTTCCGTCATGCCGGGCTTTGCCGGAATATCAAAGCCGACCTCGTAGTGATCAAAGGCACGCATGAAGGCAGTCTCCGCAAGGTTGGGTCGAACCCGACCCTAGCGCCCGCGCGGACGCAGCGCCATGTGCCGATTGACGTCCTTGTAGAGCAGGTAGCGGAAATTACCCGGCCCCCCGGCATAGCACGCCTGCGGACAGAAAGCGCGCAACCACATGAAATCCCCGGCTTCCACCTCGACCCAATCGTTGTTGAGCCGATACGCGCCCTTGCCTTCGATCACGTAAAGGCCGTGCTCCATCACATGGGTTTCCAGAAACGGAATGACCGCCCCTGGCTCAAGCGTGACAATGGTCACATGCATATCATGGCGCAGATCGGCGGGATCCACGAAGCGCGTCGTTGCCCATTTACCCTCTGTTCCGGGCATCGGCGTCGGCGCGATATCCTGCTCGTTCAGGATCAGCACCTCCGGCGCATCCAGCCCCGGTGCGGGCTCGTAGGCCTTGCGAATCCAGTGAAAGCAGACCGGCGCATCGCTGCGATTGTGCAGGGTCCAGTCCGAAGCGGGCGGCAGGTAGGCGTATCCACCGGGGCGCAGCACGTACGTCTCGCCCCCTACGCTCAGCGTCGCCTCCCCCTCGACGACGAACAACACGCCCTCGGCCTCCGGATCGCTCTCCGGCGCGTCGGAACCGCCGCCGGGCTGCACCTCCATGATGTACTGCGAGAACGTCTCGGCAAAGCCGCTCATGGGCCGTGCGATCACCCAAAGGCGAGTGCCGTCCCAGCCGGGCAGAAAGCTGGTGGTGATATCGCGCATGGTCCCCTTCGGGATCACCGCATAGGCTTCCGTAAAGATGGCCCGGTCGGTCAAAAGCTGATCCTGACCGGGAAGCCCGCCGTGCGGGGCATAGTATTTTGCAGCCATGACAAACCCTTCAATTCCCCCGGCGTCGCGCCGGACCCAGATGCCGTGACCGGCCCGCACCACCCGGCGCGGGCCGACCGGTTTACTGCGCTTTCAACTCAAGCCGCCGACGGTGCAAAACCGGCTCGGTATAGCCGGAAGGCTGCTCGCGCCCCTCGAAGACCAGATCGCAGGCGGCCTTGTAGGCGATGCCATCGAACGACGGCGCCATCGGCACATAGGCCGGATCGCCCGCATTCTGCCGATCGACGATTTCCGCCATCTGCTGCATGATCTCGCTGACCTCCTGCCGCGAGACCACATCATGGTGCAGCCAGTTGGCGATATGCTGCGCCGAAATCCGGCAGGTCGCGCGGTCCTCCATCAGGCCCACATCGTTGATGTCAGGCACCTTTGAACAACCGACACCCTGATCAATCCAGCGCACCACATAGCCCAGGATGCCCTGCGCGTTGTTCTCCACCTCGCGGCGGATCTGTGCCTTGGTCCACTTGCGATAGGACGCCAGCGGAATATCCAGCAGCGCCTCGACATAGGCGCGGCGGCCACCCTTGGCCAGCGACGCCTGAACCGCCAGAACATCGACCTTGTGATAATGCGTCGCGTGTAGCGTGGCCGCGGTCGGCGACGGCACCCAGGCACAGGTCGCCCCGGCGCGCGGGTGTTCGATCTTCTGCTCCAGCATGGCGGCCATGCTGTCGGGCTGTGCCCACATGCCCTTGCCGATCTGCGCCTTGCCCGACAGACCACATTCGAGGCCGATATCGACGTTCTGGTTCTCGTAGGCGGTGATCCACCCCTTGCGCTTGATGAAGTCCTTGCGGCTAAACGGCCCGGCCTCCATCGAGGTATGGATCTCGTCACCGGTCCGGTCGAGGAAGCCGGTGTTGATAAAGCAGACCCGGTGCTTTGCAGCGCGGATGCACTCCTTGAGGTTCGCGGAGGTCCGGCGTTCTTCGTCCATGATGCCAAGCTTCACGGTGTACTGCGGCAGGCCCAGCACCTTTTCGACATGAGTAAAGATCGCATCGGAGAAGGCAACTTCCTCCGGCCCGTGCATCTTGGGCTTCACCACATAGACCGATCCTTCGACGGAGTTGCGCAGCCCGCCGGTCTTTTTCAGGTCGTGCATGGCGATCAGGACCGTGAACATGGCGTCCATCAGCCCTTCGAAGATCTCTTCGCCATCGCGGGTCAGGATTGCCGGGTTGGTCATCAGATGGCCAACGTTCCGCACCAGAAGCAGCGCCCGCCCTTTCAGGCTCATCTCCGAGCCGTCAGGCGCGATAAAGCTGCGGTCGTCGCTGAGCTTGCGCGTCATCGGTTTGCCGCCCTTCTCGAAGGTTTCTTCGAGATCGCCCTTCATCAGGCCAAGCCAGTTGCGATAGGCGTGCGTCTTGTCTCCGGCGTCCACACAGGCCACGGAATCCTCACAATCAATGATCGCCGAGATCGCCGACTCCAGCCGCACATCCGCCAGGCCAGATGGCGTCGTCTTGCCGATGGGATGGTCCTTGTCGAACACCAGTTCCACATGCAGCCCGTTGTTGCGCAGCAGCACGGACTCCGGCGCCTCTGCCGCGCCTGTGTAGCCCGCAAACGCCTCCCGCGCTTTCAGTACCGAGCCGTCCGCCTGCAATGCCCCATCCACAACCGAATAGCTTGCGGCCTTGGCATGGCTTGTCGCCGTCAGCGGGAAAATCTCATCGAGGAAGACAGCCGCCCGCGCCACGACCCGCGCGCCCCGGCCATCGTCAAACCCGCCGGAGGGCACCGGGCCCATGGCGTCCGTGCCGTATAGCCCGTCATACAGGCTGCCCCAGCGGGCATTCGCCGCGTTCAGAACAAAGCGCGCATTGGTCACAGGCACCACAAGCTGCGGCCCCGGAACGGAGGCGATTTCAGGATCGACATTGGCGGTCTCGATGCGGAAATCGCCACCCTCCGGCACGATATAACCGATCTCTTCGAGGAAGGCCTTGTAGGCGTCACGGTCATGCGCCGCGCCCCGGTGTTCAACGTGCCATGCGTCGATCTGCGCCTGAATCGCCTCGCGCTTGTCGAGCAGCGCGCGGTTCTTCGGCCCGAATTCATGCGCCAGCGTCGACAACCCGGCCCAAAAGGCATCGGTCGACACTCCGGTGCCGGGCAGGACCTCGTCTTCCACGAAACGCACAAGCTCATTGGCGACCTGAAGACCGTCCCGGTCCTGACGATCCGTCTCATTGGAATGCTCTGGCACGCTTTTCTCCTTGTCAAAGTGGTATGGCAATCCGGCGATGGCCGAAATTGGAGAACCAACCGGCGGCCAACCGATGTCGAATGACTGCATAGCAGACCAAATTCCGCCTGTGCAGGCGGTAATTGCCCGCGAATAACAGGATAATGCACATGCACTTCAAGGAAACCCAAGACAATCGGCCCGCGATTGCACCACGCGCCACCGCGCAGCACAACAAACAGCCGGGGCACAGATCCTGCGCCCCGGCTGCAATCCCCTCAGGGAGATATCCGGCACCCGACAGACAGGCCGGAGCGTGTCGAAACCTCAGTTCAGGGCTTCGAACGAATAGTGTTCATGGGATATCCGCCAATCCCCGCCACCGGCATCATGCATGACAAGCGACCAGCGCCACGTCGAGCCGATCTTTTCGTCCGTGACAGTGACCGCCTTGTTGATCCCGGTCAGCGTGGCAACCGCAACATCGCCAAGGTACTGCACCTGCATGTCCGATGGCTGAATATCGAGCCGGGCGAGCGTTTCGATGCACTGGTTCTGCGCCTTCACGAAATTCTCCGATCCGCGTGCCTTTTGTGCAAGCGACGCACCGTAGAACATGGCTCGGTCGTCGTTCCGGTAGATCTCACTCATGCGTTTGAAGTCTTTGGTCTCAAGCGCATCGATCAGGGACATGACCACCTTGGTCACGCCATCGACCGCCTCACCGCCGCGATCCTTCGACATCATCCGCTCTTCCTGCCAATTCTGCACCTTGATGTCGACGGTTTCGCCAATCTCGACCGCCTGCGCGGCTCCGGTGGCCAGCAGGCCAAGAAAACCGGCGGCAACAAGCGCGACAAGCGTTTTGCCTGCCGCGAAATGGATTGTTCTGAAAAAATATGTGTGTGTCATGTCTTCCTCCTGAAAAGGGCACCCTGCCTGCGCGGCGATCTGCAAGCCCATGCACTTGAGACGGTCCGAGCCAATGAAACGGGCAGCATCGGGCAAGAGACCTGCGCCGTGACGGGCAGTCTACGCCGCCCGGAAAAATGCGGCTTCTTCAAAATTGCGGGCAGGACGACGCGATCAAAGGGTCAGTTCGATACCTCCCCCGGACCGACCAGCAACACCGTCGGCGTCATCGCGGCCAGGCGCGCGGCCCCGGCCTGGACGTCCGGCGCGCGCACCGCATCAAAACGCGCCCCACGCGTCTTGAGGTACTCCGGCGACAGGCCATCCAACTGCAGCGACAGCATGGTTGCGGTCGCAGCTTGCGAGCCGGAGAAGTTCCGGACGAAATACGCGCCGCGAAGATAAGAAATCGCACCGGACAACTCATCCGGCGTCGGCCCCTCATCGGCCAGCCGCTGCACCGTGCCCTGGATCACCCCAAGCACCTGAGAAACCTGATCCGCGCGGGTCTGCGTCGAGATTACCAACTGCGGTGTGATCGTGTCCGGATCCAGCCCCGAATTGACGCCATACACCAGACCGCGCGCCGTGCGCAGCGCATCGAACAGGCGTGACGACAGCGGCGCACCGCCGAGAATATGGTTCAGAACCGCGGCTTCCGGATACCCTTCCTCGGCAAGGCCAGGCGCGGGATAGGTCATCTGGATAAGGGTCGATGGCCGGGCCGATGGGATTTGCACGGTATCGCCGAATTCTGGCACGGGCGCTGCCACAGGCGAGCGCGCTGCGCGCTCGGGCAACGCCCCGAACAAAAGGTCCAGCCAAGCTGCCAGCTCCTTCTGCGAGACGGCCCCCATGACGGCCACATGCAGGCCGTCGCGGACAAACTGCGTTTGATGCCAGCGGCGCAAGTCTTCTGCCGTCACCCCCGCGACCTCCGCCGGATCACCCTTGCGGTTGCGGGCAAACAGATGATCGCCATAGATCGCCCGGTTCTGCGCGCGGCTCGCCCGTGCCTCGGGGTTGCGGCTTTGCGCGGCGAGACTGTTCAGGATCTGCCCGCGAATCCGCTCGACCGCCGACGCGTCAAATCGCGGTTCATTGATCGCCAGCCGCAAAAGCGCCAGCGCCGGTTCGGCGTCGTCGCGCAACACCCTCAAGCTGCCGCCAAAATGATCCTCGCGCACAAAAAAGGACATCTCGGCGCCCGCAGCATCCACGGCACTGAGAAACGCCGCCGACTCCATCTCGCCCGCGCCTTCGTCCATCAGCCCGGACATGAGGTAGGCGATGCCCGATTGCCCGACCGGGTCCGCCCGGCTGCCGCCGTCGAAGGCGAAGCGCAGGGTAACGATGGGCCGGCTGTAGTCCTCGATGAGCCACGCGGACAGGCCACTGTCCGTTTCGACACCCTGCACGGTCATCTCCGCCCGCGCGTTGCTGGCCACGCCCAACACCAACGCAATTGCCATCAGCCCGAGGCGCAGCAAACCGTACTCCAACACGCGCGGGATCATTGTCCGACCTCCTCAGCAGAGCGCAAATATCCCGATACGGCGCGGTCCGCCCGAAGCCACATCTTTGCCACGCGGCGGATGTCCTCGGGCGTTACTGCGGCAAGCCGGTCCGCCTCGGTGCCAAACCAATCGAGATCGCTGCCGGTCGAAAGCACCATGCCGATCTGCCGTGCCATCATCATGGGATCGTCATTGGCAAAAAATTCTGCCCGCAAGACGCGCCGCCGCGCCGCCGCCAATGCGTCAGCCGGAACCCCGACGGCCGCGATCTGCGCGATGGCCGCGTCGAACGCCGCTTCGAGCGTCAGCAAGTCTTCGGCCGCCAGGGGCGTCCCGTACAGGGAGAAGTACCCATAATCGAGCCCGTGCCCGTCGTATCGCGCGCTGACGCTCTTGGCGCGACCGGTGCCAAGCACTTCAGATTGGTAAAGGCGGCCATGCGGGCCACCCCCGAGCAGCTCCGCAAGCAAACTCAGCGCCTCGGCATCCCCGGACGACGCCGTCGCAACGCTTGGCACGACCCAGGATTTCCTGAATGTCTCGGCCCGGATACGTGCATCGCTGAGGGATACTGTCCGCCGGGTATCGACCACGGGCTCGCGCAGCCGGTGCCGCAGAACAGGCTGCGCGCCGCGCGGCACACGCCCATAGGTCGCGCGGGCCATCGCCAGTACATCGTCAAAGCGCACATCCCCCACGACGATGACCACGGCATTGTCCGGCCTGTAGAAGCGTCGATAAAACCCCGCCGCATCCGCGCGCGTCAGCCCTTCGATCTCGTGCATCCAGCCAATTACCGGATTGCGGTAGGGGTGTCGCAGGAAGAGGGCGGCATCCATTTCCTCGACCATCCGCGAGGCAGGATCGTTGTCGATCCGCACGCGGCGCTCTTCCTTGATCACAGCGTGTTCGATCGCGACCGCCTCTTCGGTCAGATCCAGATGCACCATCCGGTCCGCTTCGAACCGCATCATGTCGGGCAGCGCGTCCGCCGGGATCTGCTGAAAATAGACGGAATAATCGAAGGAAGTAAACGCGTTCTGCAGTCCGCCAACCCGGTTGACCGCACGGACGAAATCGCCTTTCGGGCGCTCGGCGGTGCCGGTGAACATCAGGTGCTCAAGAAAATGCGCCAGTCCGGATTTGCCAACCGGATCATCCGCGCTGCCCGCCTGATACCAGACCATATGCGTCACGATCGGCGCGCGGCCATCCGGCAGAACCACCAGCCGCAGACCATTGTCGAGAACCGTCTCCCGAAGGCCGGGCGCTGCCATGCCGCCGGTCTGCGCGCGCGCCACGCTCGCCACGCAAACCAGCGACAGCGCCACGACAAGAACCAGATGCAACCGCAGCCCCCGCATGATCAGGCCTCCACAGGCATTGTATTGACCCTGTCATAACCCGGAAGCGATGCCATCTGCCGGGACCATGCCACGAGGTTGCCCCGCTCGGGCAGGAGCGCCTCTCCTTCGGGCGTGTTCTCAAGATAGGCCATGATCGGCGCGAGGAAAAAATCGGCCAGAGACAGGCCGTCCCCGGCAAGAAAGGGCGTGTCGGCGAGAGCCGCATCCAGAATGCCGAGATGCGCGGCGATGGTCGGCGTTGCCGCCTTGATCACCGCCTCGTCGGTCTGCATCCCGCGCATCGGCTTGACGAAGCGCTCGGCAATGCAGCCGCCGACAAACGAGGCGTAGACATAATCGTTGATTGCGCTGATCCACTGCATCATCCGCGCCCGGCCCGCCGCATCGCCGGGCTGCAAGGCCGGCCCCTCGAAGGCCTCGTCCACGTAGGTCGCGATGGCAAGCGTCTCATAGAGCACCAGGTCGCCATGGCGCAGCGCGGGAATCCGGCCAAAGGGGTGGATCTCCCGATAGCCTCCGGTGCGAAAATCCGGAAACTCGACCGAATGGCGCACCCCCTTTGCATCAAGCACCATGGCGGCGGTGCGCACATATGTGCTGGGCGGCAATCCGAAAAGCGTGACATCGTTCATTGGTATCGTCCTCTTCGCTGTCTTTTGTCTCTTATTGTTACTGCATGGCGTTGGTCATCTTCGGACAGGCGCCCGTCCCGGACCCCGCCTGAAGGATGTCGGGCATCTGATCGCCGTCCACATCGACAAGCGCCGGCAATGCCAGCCCATAGGCCGCTTCGACGTTCAGCATGGCGAGGGAAAACCGGTCATGTCCCGCATCCCACCCGGCATAGACCGGGGTCTGCGCAAACAGCAGTTCGGGCCGGAAGCGTTCGGGCCCGAGCTCTCGCCCCGAACGGGTCACCATTGCCTGCACGGCACCATCTCCGTCCAGATCCACCTGCACCTGATCGGGCTGATAGAGGACAAGCGACGACAGGAACGCCAGAATATCGGCGCGCCCCGCATCATCGAGCGCCGCATAGCCCTGCGCGGCGGCCTCTGCCTCTCCACCATGGCGCCGGATGACATGGTCCAGCGTCGGGCTGCGCCCGTCGTGCCCGTAGGGCGCCGAAGAGCCGACACCCCAGAGCGGCGGGGTGCGGAACCGGCGCAAGGCAAAGGCGCGATCCGCGCGGCGGCCATAGTAATACTCGGCAAACCGCTCGCCCATTTCGTGATGGCGAAAATCGCTGTAGATGCCCTGCACCCGCGTCGGGCCGAAACGCCGCTGCCAAACCCCTTCCCCGTCCCGGTCCGCCAGCATCGCCAGGTCCCCTCGCGCGATTCCTTCCGCATCCACGACAACCGCGAGATCAAAGAACCGGCGGTCGCCGCTGTGTCCCATAAGCGGATCACGCCCCTTGATCTGCCAATCCGCGACATGGCACTCCGCGCAGCCGGTTTCGGCAAAGAGCGCCGCGCCCCGGGTGCTCTGCGGGGTAGCCTCTGCACGCCCCGGACGCGGCGCATTCAGAAGATACCACTCCAGAAGATCAATCTCGCCGGCGCTGATCGAGTCTTTCCTTGCCTCACAGTCGTCCGGATCAAGCGCCGCGAAATCCGGCGCAGGCAGGATCAACTGTGCCGCGCCCGCGTTGGACACCGGTCCCCAGCCATCGCCCGCCACCCGGTCGCCGTGGCGCCCTTCGTCCGCCTCGCCCTGCCGCGCTTCGATCCGAAACCCCATGACAGAGCGCATGACCCCTTCGGAAAAGCGGCGCAGCGTCGGAAACTGGTGGTCGCTGATCGACGCGGCAAAAATCCCGGCCGACAGATCATATCCGGCCACCCCGGACGCCCCGAGCCGGGCAGGACCGCCATCCCAGGCGCTCTTGATCACGCGACCCTGCGCATCGACGAAGTTCACCGTCAGCATCATGTTCAGATCCGGCCCGCCGTCGCCGTCCAGATCATCGAGGTATCCATACGACAGGATCTGCCCCGGCACAGGCTCAACCAGCGCCTCCTGCCCCTCGGTCTCGGCGGGCACATCCAGGAAGCCGTTGCCGTTGGTATCGTACCGCGCATAGAGATCCTGCCGGATTTGCAAGCCGATCATCTCGATCAGTCCGACACCAAACAGGTGCGGAATGTTGCGGCCATGGCCCACCGGGGCCGCCGCGTTGCCGCCAAAACCGCCGCTGCGGTACGGCATGTTGTGGCACATAGCACAGGAATTGGCATTGGCTTCGGCATAGCCGTCGGCGGCAAGCGCGAACACACCGTCCTCGATGCGCCATTCCCGCTGGAACAGCGAATTTCCCCGCTTGTAGGCCAGCCACGGGTCCGTCGTCTGAAGGTCCATCGACGTGCCCGCCAGCCCCGGCGCATCATCATGGACGACCCGCACACGCGGCTCCCGAATGGCCATGCCGAGCGGATCATCGGGACGTTCGATGGCCTGCGCCATCGCGGCACCGGTGCCGCTCAGCACGATCATGACTGCCAGTGTCATACCCACCTTCATTGGCCCGCTCCTGTCAGGATTTCGCCATCGGCCAGAATGTCCGGCACCCCGTCCCCATCCGTATCGCGGCGATACGGCAACGTCAGGCCATAAAGCGCGTCCGCGTTCTCCAGGATCGTCAAGGGGACGCTGCGCCCCTCATGATCCGAAACGCGCGCAATTTCCCGGAATTGCGGCGGTGTGCGCATGAGGAAGCGCGGATCGAAACGCTCGTATCCCATGCCCTGCCCGTTCACCACGAAATCACCGGCGATGATCCCGTCCCCGTCAAGATCGGTCGGCAGCTCGTCGCTGACATAAAGGACAAGCGAACGCAGGAAATCGACCACGGCCGCCCGCTCTTCGCTGGCAAGCGCAAGATAGCCGTCCCGAGCGCCCTGCGCCGCGCCGCCATGCGCGGCAATCGCCGCGTGCAAGGTCATGTATTGGCCCGAATGTCCGAACGGCGCCGTCGATCCAACACCCCACAGCGGCGCGGTCCGGTGCGTTCTTTGCACAGTTCCGTCATATCGCACCTCTTCGAACCCCGGCCCGAGATCCCAGTGTTTGAAATCGGAATAGACCCCCGCGACCGAAACCGCGCCGCGCCGCGCAGCGCCAGAGCCTACGGTCAGATCAATCAGACGACCCTCCGGCCCGGCGGAACCCGACCGCAGGGCCAGATCGAACACCCGGCGATCGCCGCCCGTCCCCTTCACCGGATCGCCCGCCGGAAGCAGCCAGTTCTGAACATGACAGGTGCCACAACCGACCTGGGAGAAGAGCGCCTTGCCGCGCTCGTAATCCGGCAGGGGATCGACGGCCGGAGGCGGCACATGAAGCATGTAGAACTCGGCGGCATCCGCATCGCCCTCGGACAGCTCCGCCCGCGCCCCATCGCCATCAGGATCGTCGAGCGACAGACCGCGCGCATCATGGGCCGTCCCGCGATCCACCACGTCACCGAAATCGACCTGCATCGCCCCAGACAGCGATCGCCCGGCGAGCCGCTGGCCGAACGGCGCAATCAGCGACGCATCCTGCGCCTCCATGCCCATGTGCAAATCCGAAGCCGCAACAAAGAACTGCCGGACGCTGGACGCCTCCGCGCCCTGCGCCATGCGCCGCCCGTCTTCAAGCCGCCGGTCCCCGCGCCCCCAGCCGAATGGCTGCATGACAAATCCGAACCCGGCGACCGCAGGATCATCGAGCCCCATGGCCTCATTCAGCACCCGCCCCGTGGCGTCCACATACCAGACGCGAAAAACACTGTTGAGCTGCGGCACGCCAAAGGCATCGGGCGCAAGATCCCCATAGGAGACCTCCGGGCCACCCGGCACAGGCGCCACCAATGCCGGTGCAGGGGCCGCCACCTCTGCGCGGTCGATCCAGCCGTTTTCGTTGAGGTCATAGCGCGCCATCAGGCTGCGCCGGACCTCTTCGCCAATCATCTCGATCAGACCGGCGCCAAAGAAATGCGGCGTGTTGCGCCCCATGCCGCCGGTCGAGGCAATCGTCTGCCCGGCCCCCGGCTCCGGATGGGGCATCGAATGGCAACCGCCGCAGCTGTTGGCGTGATCACGAGCAAAGCGCGGCACACCGGATTGCCCAACGCCGCCCGCATAAAGCGGGATCGACGCATCACCGGTCTGGCCGAAAGCGCCATGCTCAAAACCGTATTGCCGCCGGATCAGATCCCGCCCGAGCGTGTAAAGAAGGAAGGGGTCCTCGGCCATCAGATGGGCGGTTGTCCCGGCCTTGCCAGCATCTCTCGAATGAACCAGATGCACCAAAGGATAGGGCAGCGCGAGACCGTAGAGATCGTCGCGGCTCTCGGCAACCTGCGCAGCGACAGGCATCCCCAACAGACCGCCCGCAAGGCATGCGATCAACATCTTATTCATCGGCCTGTCCTCCATCATGCAACGTCGCCGCCCCGGTCTCGCGCAGCGCGGTTCCCAAAATGGGCAGCGACGCGGGCAGGAAGGCCTCGGCGCCGTACCCTTTGGCGGCAAATTCGACATCGCGGAGCGTGATCCGGGACCAACGGTCCGCGCCAACCCGCATGGTCATGCGCGTTGCGATCCAATGCCCGTCGATCCGGGCGATATCGTCCACGCGCATCTTCTTCATCGCGGTCTCGCCCGTGGCATCCTCGGTGAAGTAATCGGCTCCCATGAGAAAGAGCGGCGCATCACCGATGTAGAAGCGCGCGTGATCCCACAGCACCGTGGCGGCGGTCTGCGTATCGGGCCGGGCCTCGATCACGGTGACCGCACCCCCTCCGATGGTGTCACGGCCCACCACCGCGTAAGTCATGCCCTGCTCTGGCAGAAGCCAGCGGATGTCACGGTAGGCGAAATCCGACCCGAGCAACCCCTCGTCCAGCTGCGCGGGCTCCAAGGCGATCACCTGCTTCAGGCCCACGGGCAAATGCAGGAAAACGTCGAGCACGTCCGTGCGGTCCCGCGGTTCTTTCAGAAGGTAATTCGTGCCGCGCAGGCCTTCCGGCGTGCGCAGCAGGAACAGGGTGCTGACTATGCCAGGTGCGGCCGCCCAGGCGTTCACCACGCCGAAATGCCGGGTCACCGTATCGCCGGACAGCAAGTCCAGATCGACACTTTGCCATCCCTGCGCCGCAATGGGCCGGGCGTTGTACCGCCTGACCAGATCGAGCGCGGTCTCGGCACTGGACAGGGTTGCCATCGTCATGGCCAGAAGGATGGCCGCCAGTCGCTTCATGCTCTGCGCTCCGTTTTTTGCATCCGTGACAATGTCGGGATCAGGGACAGAGACAGCGCGGCCGAGAGCACAAGGCTCGCGCAGATCAGCAAACCAAGGTCGAGATTGGGCGGCACCGACGACAGGATCAGCACCGACAGCCCGCCAAAGGCCGCAAGCGCCGCCGAGATCGTGGCCGGAGCGGTCAGGGCCAGCGCCGCATCCATCGCCGCCCGCCGGTCAAGCCCCGCGTTTTGTGCGTTGCGGCAGGCCACAAGCAAATGGATGGAGTAATCGACACTGGCCCCGATCGCGATGGCGGCGAACATCGCCGTCGCAATGCCGAGGCTCTTGCCCGCCATGGCCAACAGCGCCAGCAACAAAAGGATCGTGCTCAGCGTTGGCAGAAACACGAGAAACGCCGCCCGCAGGCTGCGAAACAGCAGCGCCGCGAGACCGAAGGTCAGCAACAACGCCCCGGCCAGTGTCTTTGGAAAGCCGTCCACCACGAGGTCGATGGCACGGTAGCCATCCCATGCCTCACCGAAGGGGACCAACGTCAGCCCGAGATCCGAGGCGTTTACCGCCGCAACGGCCCCGTTCAGAACGCTGCCAACCGAATGGTAATCCGCCGCGCGCAAATACAGTGTGACAAGCCCCTGACTGCCATCGGCGGTGGTCCGGGGCGCCAGCGGATAGCGGCGGAATGTCCGCACGATCATATCCCCTTGCAGCAGCTCGCCTGGCGCGGTGCCCTCGACCCGGCGCAGGTGATCGAAGGCATGAAACGCCTCGCCGCGCAGCGCCGCGTTGAGCCGCATGATATCATCATGCACCGGCACCAGAGCCCCGACACCCGGCGCGGATGCCAGGCGACGTTCTGCTTCGAACACCCGGCGCGCAACGGTGCCGTCCAGCAGGGACCCGCCCTGCCGATCGGCGAGAAGCAAGTGCAACTGCGTGGTTCCTGCGACGTGGCGCGACAGGCTTTCGTCGGCGACAACCACAGCGCTGCCAGCAGGCAGATTGGCCAGCCAGCTGTCGTTGATGCGCAGCTTTGGCACGGCAAGAAGTCCGATCACGGCGATCAGCCCCATGACGCCAAGTACCAAACCACGCCGCTCGGTTCTGCGCAGCCACAGACCGCGCATCAGGCCGCGCACCCGCTCCCGCCTGACTTGCGCTGTCTGCGCAGTGGCGCGGCTCGCCAGCGCGAGACAGGCAGGCAGAAAACTGACGGTCAGTAGAAAGGAAATCAGGATACCGATGGCCCCGGCCAGCGCGAAATCCGCATAGGCGGTCAGCCGCGTCAACATCAGCGCCAGAAGCCCGCCGCTGGTGGTCAGCGCCGAGAAGGTGACGGCGGGCATGGCATGGACCAAGGCACGGCCAATGCACTCCTGCCACGCCGCGGCCGGCTGTTCCCCGAGTTGCGCCAGACTCTGGTCGATCACGTAGATATCGTCCGAGACCGCGATCACCAGGATAACCACCGGCAGGATCAGCGTCGGGACATAGACGGCGATGCCAAGGCCCGCCATGGCCCCCGCAGTGAGCAAGATCGTCAGCGCCAGCTTCAGCAAGATCGCCAGCACCGGCAGCGCATGGCGATAAAGCGCGAACAACAAAAGTCCGAGGATCAGCCCCATGGCAGGCAAGAACGCCGCGAGATCGCGAACCAACGCCCGGCCCAGCTCAGCCTGTGCGAGGCTGGCCCCGGTCAGGATCAGCTCCGCCCCTGCGGCGTGGACGGACATGGTGGTCCCGACCGCCGCGATGACCGCCTCAGGATCGGCGTCTTCTGACATCTGCAGTTCGATCATCGTCGCGCCGTGATCGCGAGAGACCAAAAGGCCGTTGTCCTTTCCCGCCGCAACGATGTCACGGCGCAGCGTTTCGGCCAGCGTCCGATCTGGCGCCCGCTCGGCCAGCTTTGGCACAACATGCAACAGACCCTCGTCGATGGAGACCTGCGGCACCGTCGCAAGGCTGCGCACATGGGCCACGCCGGGGATCTGCTGCAACGCCCCGGACAGATCACGCACCAGGGCCAATGGTCCGGGCGCAAACACATCGCCGCCACGCGCAAGGACACCGATGGTTAGCGTATCGGAAATGCCAAAGACCGCCTCGGCCTCGCGGCTGGCGGCTTGTGTTTGTTCTTCGGGGACAAGCTCACGGGCATTGAGCCGCCATTCCAGATCCGGCAGGGAGACCGCCGACAGCACCGCCGCCGCCATCAGCACCGCGAACAGGACAAACCGCAGGCGCACAGGCACCGCGAGGGCCGTCCGCATGCGCGCCTGAGAATACTGTGCGTCGATGTTTGCCATCATACCCCGCTTCGCGATCAAGCGGCGCCGGATGCTCCCGGCGCCGCCTTTGTCATGAAAACAATCAGTTCGACGCGACGAAGACGTCGAAACGGCCATCAAGCAGCTGACCATCCAGCGGCATGTGATGGACGATCTCGCGGAAGGTCACAGCGGCGGATTGCAGCGTGCCAACGGCGCGGCCGTCCGCAACCAGCGGGCGCGGCGCGAGGCTGGTCGAGGCGACATAGCCAACCGGCGGGATGGTCTCGACATAGGAGTACATCAGGACCGGACGCTCCGAGACCATCTCAAGATCGAGATCGGTCATGCTGACCTTGACCGCCAGTGGCGCATAGCAGCACCCGCCCTGCGTCGTGCGCTCGCCACTGGTCGAATCCGGGATCGGAGCGCATTCGCCCGGCGGACGGGTCAGATCGTCGATGTCATCCTCGCTGAGACCAACCTGCTGCAGGAACGTCGACGGCACGGCGCTGTCGGGCCACATGCCGACACGGCCGATGGATGTGGCATCCGGGTTCAGCGTCACCTGAATCGGACCGAACAGTGCACTGTCGGCACGCAGGTCGAGACCGACAAACTCGGTGCCGACCTGGAAATTCTCCCAGCGCACCGCCTCGCCTTCGATGATCGACACGGGATCACCGTGCAGAACCGCGATCCAGCCAGCGAGCTCGACCGTCTCGGTCCCGATCCCTTCGATGGTGTAGGTCTCGGTCACTTTGGCGCGCAGCACATCCACACCGGCCTCGGGCAGTGTAAAGCTCTGGATCGGCAGAGCGGGCAGCGCTTCGATATTCATATTGGGGATCTCGGCAAGCAGGTCCTGAATGGCCGCTTGCGCCGCTTCGTCATAGACCGGACCGGGGCCCTCGGCGCCGGCCTGGCTGGCCAGAGCCAGCGAAAGCCCGGCCCCGACAAGCGCGGCACAGGGAAGCTTCATGTCCTTGAAGATCATGTCATCGTTCCTTTTTTGGGGTTTGGGAGTGATGGTGAAGAGGGAGTGAAACCACGGCTCATTCCTCCCGGTGGGAAAAATGTTCGTGGGCAATGCGCCATTCGGAGTCACCGCTTCTCCGAAAGACCAGCGACCAACGCCAGCTGGACTTGGCAATCCTGTCTTCGGCCAGTTTCATGTGGTTCTGACCGGTGAGCGTGGTGATCACCACGTCATCGAGAAACTGCATCTGCATGTCATAGGGCAGCACCTCCACGGCCCCGACCGCTGTCAGACACTGGATCTGCGTGCGCAGGAACCGCTCCGTGCCCCGCGTCTTCCAGTTCTCGCCGCCGGAGAAAAAGACCGCATCGGCATTCGGCACGTAAAGCGCCTTGAGCGTGTCGTAATCCTTGCGCGCCATGGCATCCATGAGCCGCGCGACCAGCGCCGCGATATCCCTGATCGCCACTTCGGATGGATCGGCATCCGCGCCCAGAACCAAATTCTGGTTGACCGGCACGTCGATCGTATCCCCATAGAGCAGCGCCGTGGCCGAGGCCGGAGCGGCACAGGCTGCAAAGACCGTGAAAGCGGCCGCAATAGCTTTGGTCCGGGTCTGGGATCGCATGGTGATGTCCTTGCCAAGCAATACGGGCAGAGCAGCAGGCACACCCCTCCCGCAGGCGCAAAACGCCTTGCCCGTCAGGGCTGCCGAACCGGTTTGCGGTCCTGCGTGGGTATAGGGGGACAAGCCTCTCTGACCCCGACACTACGCAGAATCGCCGAGGGCGGCTTCTCGAAAATTGGCCTCAGCCTGCCTGCGCCAAATTATTGCTTTCACGGCAAAACAGCGCGGGTACGGCGAGGGTCACCGGCGGGTCAAAGACGGTCGGGCGCACCATCTCCATGCGCGTTTCGGCCACGTCCGGACACAGCGCCGCCCGGCCGATCAACGCGGGCTTGAGGTTGATCAACTCCGCCATGGACGGGCGGATCGGCAGGCTGGCGGCAAGGCAGTAGCCAGCCGTATCACGTGGCAGCGTCGTGCTCTTGCTCAGCGCGTGAATGAACCGCCATGTCTTGGGATATCCGCTCGGAATCGGACGCTTGAAGATGGCGGCAACGATCCCCGGCGCTCCGGACAGAATGGGCCGCTCGAACACCAACCGCATGGTGGCCCGGGTTCCGGCACCATCGTCGAGCCCATGCGACAGCGCTCGCATGAACAGCTCGGCAAACCCGGTGCTGCGCATCGTCTTGGCATAGCGGCCCGGTGGAATCCCCACCTGAGCCGTGAATTTGGAGATGAAGGAGCCAAGACTCTCAAAGCCGATGTCGAAACAGGTGTCGGTGACGCTCATGTCCTCGAACACCAGCAGCCGCTTGGCGATCTCCAGCTTTTCGGCATTGTGAAATGTCATCGGCGGAATGCCCGTCAAGCTGCGGAAGGCATCGGTCAGCCGATACTTGCTCAGCCCGGCATACTCCGCCCATTCGTCCAGCGTCACCGTGCCATTGGCAGGCATCTTCATCTGCCGGATCACGGCGCTGACGGCCTCTGCATCCGCCGTCTGACCTGGTGTCTGACGACCCGCAGCACTCATTTGGCCGCGAACTTTTCGAGTGCGGCGCGCAATTCGTCCGGCGGGGCGATCGGCTCCATGCCAGTCTGCGTTGCCCGCATGCATCCGATCGTCTGACGTCCGACGGCCATCAATCGGGCCTGATCCCCCTCGCCGAGGTAATAGTCGAAAGTCATGCCAACCCTGTGCTGCCAGATCCCTTCGAGCCGCATGTGCACCTCCACCTCGTCGAAGGCGTGGAACTCGTCGTAGTAATCGCAGGCGATGTTCAACGTCACGAGCCGCAGATCGTCGTAGATCTGCTGCAAGACACCCGGCGCATGGGCCTTGAGAAACATCTCGCGGCAGCGCCCCTGCCAGGAGATGTGCTTGGCATAATAGACATTTCCAACCACGTTGGTCTCTTCAAACCCGATGGCATGGCGATAGACAAAGGCCGGGGCAACGGCGGCGCGTCCGGCGGTGTTCGGTGTGTGTGGCGCATTCATTCGGCAGCCTCCCAATCGGCCAATCGGGCCGTCATGTCTTCGGTGTCAGGGGGTGTCAGCGCCAGCCGCCCCATGGTGATGACAAACGGCAGGGGCGCAAGTGCAATGGTAAGCTCTGTCAGGGCCTCATGCGTCCGATCCGCCGCAAACGGCTCGGCCAGGCCGAGCTTTCGCCGCACCTCCGCAGCGGTCTGCGTTTCGGCGTTCAGGCCTTCGGGAAATCTCTCGCCGGGATCGGTCAGATCGCAGCCAACAGGCATCTCGCCGCGCAGGGCGAGCGTGACATCCGGCCCGTGGCTGAGACTGAGATACCCCTCTCCCTCGGGCAGGATCGGACGTCCATCGGCCCGGCGCAAAACGCGGCCATCCGCCAGCGCCATCCGTTTGAGGGCCACCTGCCGCCGCGCGGCGCGATCCGACGTCGCGTCGTGAACAAACGCGACCCGCGCGCTATCGTCCAGACGCTCCCGCGCCATCCGCTCCAACAACGGCTCTGCCAGGGCCGGGACCGCCGTCAAGGCCGCCGCAGTGTCGATTGCCGCGAGTGCCGCAAAGCGGGCATCGCACCAGTGGAACGTACAGCGCCCCTCCGCATCATATCCCGCCATGTCAAAGCTGTACTCGCCCGCGCGCGCCCAATTTTCCCGCCCGTCGATGCGCACGGTGTCCGAAATCCTGCCCAGACGCACGATCTGCGCCACATGCAACGGCAGAACCCGCCGATGAGGGACCGCCAGTTGCAGCATGTGCATCGCCGCATCGGAAATCGACGGGTCGCCAAGCAATAGACTCTGCGCCTCGTATCCGCCAAACCAGCGCCCGCCGTGGGCGTGTGTGAGTTGCGCCGAGACCTGGCGGGACGTGACCGCCGACACCGCACCGACACGGGCAAAGAGAGCGCCGTGGAAAAACACCGGCCCATAGAGCGGCGCCGCATCGCCGAGGCAGACGCCCGCTGTCTCAAGGCACAGGTCAACGGCACCGTCCCCGCCGCCGGTCTGCGCGAACCGGGCCGACAGGCATGGCGCGCTGAACTGGTCGTCCTCGCTGAACACCGCTGCCGATATCGTCCCATCCGGCTCCCGCAGCACCGCGATGCGGATCTGCGCACCGTCGGGCGGCACCACAACCGCCCGATCAAACGCCACGTCCCGGATCACGGCAAAGTCCTGCGCCTCAGGGTCAAGCATCTGCGCGGTTTGGGCCATCGCCTCAAGCGCCATGACGCCGGGGAAAACGTCATGCCCCATCACGCGATGATCGCGCAGGTACAGGTCCCGCCCAGGTGTCAGCCGCGTCTGGACCACGAGTTCGGTGCCCGGATAATCGACCAGGATCTCCTCCGTGAACCGAAGCGAAACAAGCCCGCGCGTGCGGCGCAGATCCGCACGGTCGCCGTAGCGCCCGGTCATGCAGACCGTCCCTGTCGCACCCTCCACCAGCATATCCTCGAACAGACGCAGCGCCGCATCAAAAGGCAGCGCATCGACGCCAAGCGCGCCCAGACGCTCCACGATCCCAAGCCGTTCGCCCATGCCGACACCGGACCAGACCGTCCATTCCAGGGACAGGGCCGCACAGTCCGGATGGCTCTCGGCAAAGGCTTCGACGATCTGGCTCTGCATGGCGTTAGCCAGGGCGTAATGGCATTCGCCCTCCAGCCCGATCCGCCCGATGATCGAGCCGAAGGCCACAAGCCGGGTCAGCCCATCACCGAAATGCTCCAACACGTTCAAAAGACCCGTGGTCTTTGGCGCGAGGGTCCTGGACACGGACTCTGGCGCAAGATCGCCAAGCTTCTGCGGCACGTTCAACGCGGGCGCATAGAGCAGCATGTCCGGCGCCGGTCCGCCGACACGCGCCGCCAGATCGGCCACGGCGCGCGAATCACCGACATCGCAGCGCAGGTATCGTGCCGCCACGCCCCGCGCACGGGCCGTTTCAAGCGTCTCCAGAATTTCCCGGTCGTCAGCCCGGCTGCGCCCGATAAAGATGATCTCCGTATCCGCGCCTGCCGCCGTCAACGCGCATTCCGTGCCAATGCCACGATGGCACCCCACCGCGAGAATGACGGCCGGATTGCAGGGCTGCCCCGCCGCCGTACGCACCGGCTCCATCGGCGCAAATACCGGCACCGACAGGCCATCGTCCCGTTGCAACCGGTATTCGTGGAACGCGCCGTTCCGGGCCGCCGCGCAAAGTGTCGCCACCCTTGGATCGGCCGCATCGGCCTCGCCAAGATCAATCGCCGTGATGGCGCTGAAGGCCTGCTCAAGGAACGCAGAGCGCAGAAAGGCCGAAAGCGGCGCGCCGCAGTGCAGGATTTCAAGCACCTTTCCCTCCCCGGCGGCGGCCTGCAGCTGTGCGAACAGGGTTTCAGCCGCAGCCCGGTCAAACGGGGTCGGCACGACGATCCGCACGGCGTTTGTTGCATTGCCCGGAGCGGGAAACGGCGCGGCCTCCCATTGCATGCCGTAGGGGCGAAACCATGGCTGCACACCGTTGATCCGTCGCTGCGCGTCATCGCCTCCGGCCTCCGCCAGCTCGGCCAGCGCTTCGGCGAGATCACGGGCATTGCCGTCCGCAAAATCGCTCGGCGCGCCAAGGAAACGCAGCCCAAGCGCGCGCGCCGACGCCATCGCGACACGCACCACAGCCAGCGAATTCATATGCAGGTCCGACTGGAACCTGGCTCCGGGATCGAGCCCCTGCAGCGGCAGGCCCGTCTCGGCGCAGACCGCACCCAGCACAACATCGAGCGGCGTTGCTCCGTCTACGGCCGTTTGCGCCACCTCGGCAGTCGGCACTGGCTCCGGATTGGACGAGGGCGCGAGAGGCGGGGACACCACCGGTGTGATCGTGGCCCCGGTCCCGGGCAGCGCCGCTCGCGATCCGCAGGGATTGCTCAGCAGCCCCGGCGGCGTCCTGCGCGGCGCTGAATAGAGACCACGGTCGGCAAACAAGGCGCCTGTGTCGATGTCCTGCCCGGCGGCATACAGCGTGGCGCAGACCTCCAACAATGGCTCAAGGCTCGGCCCTTGCGAATCCAATGCGACCGCATCATGCCCGCAAACCTGCGCGAGCCGCGCCAGCCCCGATCCCGGCCCACATTCCACGAACAACGGTTTGCGCGCCTGCAACGCCGCCAGGGCCGGTGCAAACATCACCGGATCAACCAGTTGCCGCACAAGGCGCGCGCGCAAATCGTCAGTCCGCGCCGGGATGGTGGAGGTGTAGACCCGTGTCGCGGCGCCGATCTGAACGCGGGCCATTGCTTCGGCAAACGGCACCTGCGCCGGAGCCATATCCGCACTGTGGAACGCATGGGATGTCTTCAGCCTTTGCACCTCTATCCCGATGCCCTTGGCGCGCGCCACCACCCGCTCCAGTGCGGGCTTTTGCCCGGCAATCACAGTCTCCTGCGGTCCATTGAGACAGGCCAACGCACAACCGCTTCCGGCCAGAAGGGCCTCGCAATCGTCCGCAGCGGCACCAAGGCGGATCATCGCACCATCCGCCGCGCCAAACTCCGCCATGATCCGCCCGCGCTCTGCCGCGAGCGCAAGCGCCGCCTCCGGCTCCATCGCCCCCGCCCAGACACAGGAGGCCAGCTCTCCAAGGCTGTGGCCGATGGCGTCATCCGCCTCCACGCCGAGATGCTCCAGCACACGCAAACCGGCAAGGTTGGCAAAGCTGATGGCGGGCTGCGCATTGGCGGTATCGGCATCACCGGGGCGAATTGCGTCCGGCAGCGCGCCGACCAGGGGCTGCAACACCGGAAACCGCCTCAACCACAGCGGGGACGGCGCGCGCACCGGGGCGGCCTGCCCTGAGAACAACAGGCAGATCTCGCGCCGCTCGCCGCTCAAATCGGCATGAATGCCCTGAGGCCGCGCCGACGCCTCTGCGCCGTTTTGCAACCAGTCGCGCGCCGCAACCGCCCGCGCGGCCAGGACCTCCGGGCGCGCCGCGACAAAAGCCAGCCGGCAGGCACCGAACTGCGCCCGCCGTGCGCAGTCTCGCGCCATGTCCGCCATATCCGCGAGCGACAGGCTCGGCAGCACTGGCAAAATATCGTCGAGCGCAGCCACAAGACCGGCCGTATCATCCGCCTTGAACAGGAAAAGCTCTGCGCCCGGATCGGTCGCATCGAGCCGTTTCGGGGCATCACGCAGGACAGGACGCCCCGTGGTCGCCGGCTTCTCGAACACCGTGTGAACGTTTATTCCGCCAAAGCCAAAGCTCGACAGGCCCGCAATCAGCGGCGCCTCGCCAATCGGAAGAGCCGACTGCAGCGGCGCGACCACGTCTCCGGTCTCGGCAAAGGCGCGGCTCGGCATCTCCCCGGTCACATGCGGCGGTATCGCGCCTTCGGAAAAACCCTGCACGATCTTGATCAGCCCGGCAAACCCGGCCGCAGCCTTTGTATGGCCGATGTTGGCCTTGACCGACCCGATCCGCAGCGGCGCGGCGCGGCCCGCGTTCAGCGACGCCAGAGCGCGAATTTCGGTCGGATCGCCCACCGGCGTTCCGGTGCCATGCGCCTCCACATAGGCCACATCTTGCGGCGCGACATCGGCCTTGGCCAAGGCCCGCTCGCAAGCCAGCCGCTGGCCGGCTTCATCCGGCCGGGTCAAACCACCCGCGCCATCGGTCGACATCGCCCAGCCACGCAGACGCGCAAGGATCGGCAAGCCCTCGCGCCGCGCGTCCTCCTCGCGCTTGAACACGGCAACCCCCGCTCCCTCGCCGGGCCAGAACCCGTCAGAGCGCTCATCAAAAACCCGCATCCGCGTGGCCGAAAGCGCGCCGTTGCGGGAAAATCCGATCAACTCGAACGGATCGAGCGAGAGATCCACCGCACCGGCAATGACCGTATCCGCAGCGCCCTCCATGAGCATCGACGCGGCATTGTGCACGGCCAGAAGCGAGGACGAACAGGCCCCGTCCACCGTGTAGGCACCGCCGTTGAAATCGAAATAATTGGCGATCCGCCCCGCGATCGTATTGGCCAGCCCCCCGGCCAGCGTATCTTCGCTCGGTTCCGGCAACCGTTCCGTCAGATGCTTGGCAAAGAGCGCCCGGATGACCTCGCCGCTGGTCTCATCCGCACCGGCGTCCTCCAGCGCGGCGCTCAGGATCTCGTCCAGAAAAGGCCGTCGCAGGCGGGTCAGACCGGCACGGCTGAACTCGCCGGTCAGCGTGTTGGCCACGATCACCGCGGTGCTCTCCCGCCGCAAAACCCCGGTGCCACCAAGACCGTCCAGCATCTCTGCAGTCAATTCCAGCGCCAGCCAATGCGTCAGGTCCGTCGCCTCGTAACTGCCTTTCGGCACCTGAAAGCGGGCCCGGTCAAACTGCCAATCGGTGATCAATCCGGCCAGAACCGGCGTGATCGAATCCGCCACACCCACGCGCTCCGGCGTATAGGCGGCCAACGGCAGACGCGCATCGGGCAGCGCCCGGAATGCGCGCCGCCCGTGCATGAGATTGCGCCAGAACTGGCGCGGGTTGGCCGCCTCCGGATACCGGCAGGCAAGCGCGCAGACGACAACCGACCCGGACATCGCGCTCACCGGGCGTTCTGGACGGCGGGGGCACCGGCATCCGCCATGTCCCGCGCCGGCATCGTTGTCAGAGCGTAAAGATAGGCCCCGCGCAGCGCCGTCACCAGCGTCAGCGCATAGAACAGACCAAAGACGATATTGAGCTGCATGAACACCGCATAAAGCGCCGCAACACCAGCGGCGAACAGCACCTGGTGACTCGGTTTGCCCGGTGTCGTCGCCGGATCGGTAACCATGTAAAAAGTGAACAGGATAAAGGCAAAACCGCTCATCGGCATCAGCGAAGCCAGCAGCGGGGTGCCGTTCATCGTACTGCGTATGAAGGCCTGCAACGCAAACGCGGCCAGCCAGGCAAGGATCAGCGGCATGCGACCGGTCAGCTTGGTGTTCAGCAGGCTGCCGGTCAGAATGACAACCATCGGCAACAGCCAATCGGCAAGGCCGGTCACATTCTCCGCAAACATATAGGGCGGCGCGATCCCGACCGCCGGGAACAGCAACAGCGTCGCGGTGATGCCGAAGTTCGACGGGTTCAGCACATGCCGCTGCACTGGCTTGCCGCCCATCATCACCGGCACCCGGACGAGCCATTTCGACGCCACCGCCAGAGAGGCCGCGAAGGCCACGACCCAGATCTGTTCATTGGCAAACAGCAGCATGCTCACCGCCAGCGCGGAGATATGCGCCGACAGGAAAAAAGCGATCACCGTGCCGGGCGTACCCTTGTACTTGGGCGCTCTGCCATCGGCCCGCGCCTGTGCTGTCTCCGCCAGGAACTCCGTCCCATAGG
This sequence comes from Pacificoceanicola niger, assembly GCF_048553275.1. Lineage (NCBI taxonomy): Bacteria > Pseudomonadati > Pseudomonadota > Alphaproteobacteria > Rhodobacterales > Roseobacteraceae > Pacificoceanicola > Pacificoceanicola niger. The sequence continues at coordinate 28,187 of NZ_JBLZMW010000001.1, read as the reverse complement.
CCGCCGCAATCGCCACAAACGGCGTGATCCAGGACTGTTCAAAACCAAGAAACAGATGGCCCAAAATGTTCAGCGCGGTGATGGCCATGGCGAAGCGGGTCAACCCTTTCAGGCGCTTGTCGATGTACCAACGGTCACCGAGGAACAGGCGGGGGGACGTTTCAACAAGGCTCATAGCTCGGACTCCGTCTCTGACGTGATCAGTTCTGCGTTCTTGAGTTCGTCGAGGATCAGGCTGTGCCGGCCCGGCCCCAGCTGAAAACTGCGCCGCTTCAGGCCATCCCGGCCGCGCCAGCTGACCTCGATCTCCAGCATCTCGGGTGGGGTCGGCCCAAGGCCAAAATGCACCTCCGGCGCGCGCGATCCGGAATGGCCATTGCTGCCATCGACAAGACCAAGCATCTGTTTCCCGTCTGCCATCGGCACGCGCACCACCGCGCCAATGGCCGGACGCGTCGTGCCATTGGCATTGGTCAGGCGCAGATCAAGCATCAGCGCATGACCGACCTTGCCGCCCTGGTTTTCATAGAGCACCGATGTGTCCCACTGGCGCGCCACGGCAAAATCCAGATCCCCGTCGCCATCGACATCCGCTATGGCAATTCCTCGTGAAACCAAGGGCTTGCCAAGGCCAATCGCCGCGGCCATGTCATGGAAGACCCCGGCCTCATCCTGCACGAAAAACGCGTCGCTGCGATCCCCGGAGAGGCCTTCTCCCGGACCGAACGCGGGCCAGACCTCGGGATTGCGCAGCAGCTCGTCATTGCCCATGGCAAGCTCGTGCAGCTCGGGCCACCGATCCGGATCGCCCTTGATAAAGCCGGTAGCCTGCAACGCCTCAAGACGTCCGTCATTGTCCATATCCGCAAGTTTGGCGTCCCAGCTCCAGCCTGACCGCGCCAGCCCCATGCGCCCGCTTTCATTGTGGTAGGGAGCGCCTCGGGACCAATCGTCGCCGGGCTGATGCATGAACAGGAAATGGCTTTCGTGCAGCGCATACTCCTCGGCGATATTGCTCACATAGATGTCGAAGTGGCCATCACCGTCGAGGTCTGCGAAATCCACACCCATGCCCTTGAAGCTGTCATGGCCAAGCACCGCCGATTTCGGGTCCATCAGCCCCCGGCGGGCGGTGACGCTCTCGAAACCCGGCGCACCCGGGCGAGACCGGTTGACCAGCATCCGGTCGGGTCCGAAATCGTTGCCGACATAAAGCTCCGGCAACCCGTCGCCTGTCAGATCCGCCGCCGCCATGGCCAGCGTCCAGCCATTGGCCATCTGCGCCGTGAAGGCCCCCGATGCATCCTCCAAGGCAAGTTTCCCCTGGGCCGCTCCCCGGTTCAGGAACAGCCGGTTGACCCCGGCATTCCACGCCCGCGACATGGAATGCTGCATCTCCACCGGCCGCGATCCCTCCGGATCAAGTACGCCGGATTCATCGGGAAAGTAATTGCCGAAGACCAGGTCGCCAAAGCCGTCCCCGTCGATATCGGTGAACACTCCGGCATTGGAGTACCAGACTTCGCCGGCGGCGAGTTCACGCGGTTCGAAAGCGGCGGCGGTCAGGCCACCCTTATTTCGGAACACGACCGGCGTGCGCCCCCAGTAATAGACCACCGCATCCTGAAGCCCGTCCGCGTCCACATCGGCAAAGAAGCATCCCATCGGCGCAATCGGCGGGCCACCCTCGGCGCGGGAGGCTGCCAGCGCAAAGGCGCCAAAGCGCGGCCCGCCCGCAGCATCCACATTGGCCGGCCGCAGGGTCACGCTGTCGTTTCTCGGATCGACGAGGCAGGCATCATTGGCAAGCCCGTCCCCATCGAGATCGCCAAGCGCCACACTCGCCCCGACAGACGAGATCCAGGCCGCCATATGCCGGAAATCCGGATGCACCTCGCGCACCAGACGTGTGCCCGGCACGGAGGCAGGCTCCAAAGCGTGCTCGACAAAATGAAACCGTTCGGCCATGCCGCTTTCATCCACCGGCATCAGCCTCGGAGCCATTGCGACAGCAAACAGGGCAAGGGCAATGCCCCCGGCCACCATGCGACCGGCGTATTTGGAAAAATCACGGTTCATCGGGTTTGCCTTCTCTTAGTGCTGAGGGCCATGGCGAGCGCCTCGCGCCATGTTTCGTGAAGGGTGCAAGCCAGCGGAGGGGCCATGGGACCGGGCGCGGAAGGCTTGGTCTGTCGCACAATCCGCAGCCCTTGTTCGACGGAAAGACCGCTCAGCGCTGTGAAGGTCTCATGGGTCTGCGCCGTGTCGGTGGACGCGCGCACATGCGCTTCGAGCGCAAAAGCCGCCCCCTGCGCCAGCCACACATCAAGCGGCCCGGCATCGGCTGAGAGGCTTGCGGCCTCGCGCGCGGTGAGCCCGCCCGCGTAGGTCATGGCAAGGCCAAGGCCCGCACTCATGTCCGCCTGACGCGCCACTGCTGCGGACTGAACGCCTCGCCACGCGCGGCGCGCATCGCCGCCGGACGCGAACCAAAGCGCCCGTCCCGCCCCACGGTCCCAGGACCGTCCGGCCAAACCACCCGCAAGCCGCTCCAGGCGGCGGGGCGCGCCGGTGGCAAATTTTCGCGGATCGAAAAAGCAGTCGTGAAACCCCAGCCCGTCGAAGGCCAGTGCCATCAACACCGGATCCAGGGCTGAGAGGATCGCGCGCGCGCGCCACGGCGTCTTGGCCATCGCCCATCCCGCGCCAACGGTGGCAAGATATGGATGCCTGTCTGCCGTAATGGCCAGGAAGTCGCCAAGCCTGCGGCCCCGAATCAGTCGAAACGGAAAGGCGTCGGTGATCGCGACGGCCATCGCCGCACCCTCGACACGAAACCCGGCCAACGCCGCCGGACCTTCCGACGGGGCGAGCGCTCCACTCAATTCATACGGGAACAACGCCCGATTGTAGCCCGAGACAAATGCCCCCGCCGCGGCCTCAAGCCGGCTCTGTTTTTCAGCTGATTGCGCGCGAAATCCACGCGTTTCAAACAACGCCTCCCGCGGATCAATTCTGAGGACATGCAACAGTCCCAAACCTGCTGCACTCCCCGACCCGCGGCGACCGCACTCAGAGGAACCGGGTCGTTGCGCACTGGAATCTACCGGATCTTCAACACAATCATCGGAAGAATAAGACGTGGAAACAGGCACGCCGAGCATGGGTAATACTCCCGTCTTTGCGGCTACATGCCGGAAATACATATATTTTTTTATTAAGTCTTAGCGAACTACTCTCCCTTAACGATAGACATAAGAATTTTTCCCCGTCAAAGAAATTTCTCGCGGAAGCGTGAATACAGCGTGATCACGCCTGCTGAATTGCGAGGGCGGCCCCGGTCCTACGCAGCGGTCAATCCCCCGCAAACTGCTGTCTTGAGACCCGGTAGCCCGGCGCGCAGAGGCCCGAAATCAGGAGCTTTTCCGCCACACCATTCGCGCAGGACCCGGGGCGCGCACGACAGCAAAGACGCGCGCTTCGGGCCAGGAGCCGCCATGCAGGAAATCGCCTAAAAAGTGCGCTCACCCCCTGCCGTCCGCTCGCGGCAAACGCGAATCAGTCCACTACAGATCGCTGAGCCGAATCGAATCGCCACTACGCCACGGCGATCGAGAGCAGGATCCAGAACGCACAGAACCCCTTCACCCGGGCCGGCCCGACGCGCTGCAACAGGTACGGCGCCAAGAACGCGCCGGGCAGCGCCCCAAGGGTCACCATGAGACCGAATTCCACATCCGCTGGCAGCCCAGGAAAATGCGTCGCCTGCAGCGCCAGAACGCACAGCGCGGTGATCAGCACCGCCAATCCGATTGCTTCCGATGTCCGAAATCCGCGCAACAAGAGGTAGACTCCGACCAGCTCCCCCACCCCGATGGAAATCCATCCGACAAACAGTCCGCCAATCAGCCCGAGAAAAATCAGCATGCTCCCGTCGAGGCCGAGTGAAAATCGCCCGTTTCCCCGCGCCCTTGTCAAAGTCGACCCAATGATCAAGACAACGAGCAAAAGGGAAATCGCCTTGTAGATCAGTTTCAAAGGCAGGTCCGGGCGCAGGCCGGCATGGGTTGCTGCGATCCCCGCCAAAACCGATGGAATCACCGCGAGCAACACGATTGCCCGATACTCTCGCGACGCCAATGCGCCGGGCACCGGCCCCTCTGACCGCCGTCTGGCAAGGAAGGTCAACGCGCCCATAGACATGCCAAAAGACTGGATAAGAAGGCTGGTCCCGACAATCTGCTCATTTTCCAAACCCAAATGATCGAAAGCGGGAACAAAAACCACGCCGCCCCCGATTCCCGTTGAGTTTGCCACCAAGGCTCCGGCGACCCCGACAAACGGCAAACCCCATTGCGCAAGCATGGACGCGGGATCGGAGACACCCAACAGCAAGGCCGGAACCGCGACCACCAAAGCAAGACGCAGCAGCCAGAGCGGATCGCGCAAGCGCGCTGCATCAAGAAGCAACCAGCCTTTCTTGGGTGTCATAATCGGGGCGGCGGGATCAGGCTCTGTCGTCACGGCAAGTCACCTCACGGAAATGAACCAGACCGGCGCAGCGCGGGAATACCGAACCCGTCTGCCAGTCAACCGCCGAGCATCCATGCAAACGCATAACGTGTAAATATGATTTGAACTCAGCCTTATCGCGATCAAAGTCAGGAACGCCCCTCCATAGCCCCCACGGTCCGCCCCCGGGACAGCGACGATCATGGCCCGCGCTTGGAGCGCCTATGGCATCGCATTGCACTGAAGTTATTCACGGAAATCGCCCCATGCCCGCGCCGCAATGCCCGAACACAACGCCTTCGATGACTGGCGTTGCCGCCAGCTGCGCAACTCCGGACTCAGGACACTCTGGTGACGGAAGATCTGAAAACCGCCATGGATTTAGGCAATCCCGGGTCGAAGCGGACGCCGGACCCCGCTCACAAAATGCAAGCACCACTCCGGCGCGTGGCTGGAGCGCATTTTTGATCGTTTTGGTGCAGTGGTGAGCCGTGCAGGATTCGAACCTGCGACCCACTGATTAAAAGTCAGTTGCTCTACCAACTGAGCTAACGGCCCACTGTGGCGGCGTCTCTAAGTGGAAGCTGAGACCGGGTCAACCCCAACCTGCACTTTTTTCGCAGAACTTTGAATCTTCCCTCGGGGCATGCATCCTCAGGCGTGTCACACTAGTCGGCGCACACGTTTCAAGACACGCATTTCCAACAAAAAAATGTCCGACCCTGTGAGCGGCCGCGCTCCTGGTTTGCGGGCAGAACCGGGTCACAGCCTCTCGCACGAATCGTCCTCCCTCTCCGGGACGCCCTGCGGTGCGGCCCCTGCTTCGCCCTGCGTGCGCCTGGTCGAGATCGGGCGTTCAGATCCTCGCATGGCGGCGCGCCCCCGCAGGCTCGATGATCCGCGCGGGATGGCCTCGGCCTGCATCCGGCTGGGTCGGGCATCCGTGCCGGGCGGTCGCCAATTCACCAACCAAAACCTGCTGACTTTCATGCTTTGCTCCACGTCCGGAGCCATCGGAGGCAACCTTCCGCCAAGTCCTCGGACCAGCCTCAGCCTGACCCTCTGGATTTGCACCGCGCGTGGGCGTATATGCGCCGGATGGAACAGACACGCAGCGCAGCATTGCCCTTCATGAAGATGCACGGGCTTGGGAACGATTTCGTCGTGATCGACGCCCGTGGGCGCTCCGTCGAGATCACGCCTGCGCTCGCCATCGCCGTGGCCGACCGCCATCGTGGTGTCGGATTCGATCAGTTGACGGTGATCACCGAGGCCGAGGGTGCCGACGCCCATCTGACGTTCTACAATGCCGATGGCAGCACCGCCGGCGCCTGCGGCAATGCCACCCGCTGCATCGCCCGTCACCTGCTGGATCAGACGGGCAAGGACGCGCTGACCCTGACCACCGAACGCGGTACGCTTCTTGCCAGGGACGCGGGCGGCGGGCTGACCTCCGTGAACATGGGCCATCCCCAACTTGACTGGCAGGATGTCCCGCTGGCCGAAGCAATGGACACGCTGGAACTGCCGATCGAGGGTGGCCCCACGGCCACCGGCATGGGCAACCCGCATTGCACCTTCTTCGTCGCCGATGCCGAGGCGATCCCTCTGGAGCAATTCGGCCCCCGCTACGAGCACCACCCTCTCTACCCCGAACGCACCAACGTGCAGGTGGCCAGCCTGAAGGGGCCCGATCATCTCCGGATGCGCGTCTGGGAGCGGGGTGTGGGCCTCACGCTCGCCTCCGGCTCCTCCTCCTGTGCCACTGCCGTCGCCGCCGCGCGACGCGGGCTTACGGGACGCAAGGTACAAATCGATCTGGACGGCGGCACGCTCTGGATCGACTGGGCCGAGGATGGCGTCTGGATGACCGGCGCCACCGCGCATGTCTTTGACGGGCTTCTCACCGCAGACTGGCTGGCCTCGATATGAGTCCGCCCAAATTCACCACGCTCGGCTGCCGCCTCAACGCCTACGAGACCGAAGCCATGAAGGCCCTCGCCGAACAGGCCGGGGTCGAAAACGCGGTGATCGTGAACACCTGCGCCGTGACCAACGAGGCCGTATCGAAGGCGCGCAAGGAAATCCGGCGCCTGCGCCGCGAGAACCCCGACGCAAAGGTGATCGTCACCGGCTGCGCCGCCCAGATCGACCCGGACAGCTTCGCCGCCATGGCAGAGGTCGATGCGGTCATCGGCAACACCGAAAAGATGGCACCGGAAACCTGGTCCAAACTCGGTCCCGATTTCATCGGCGAAACCGAAGGCGTCATGGTCAACGACATCATGTCCGTGACGGAGACCGCCGGTCACCTGATCGACGGTTTCGGCTCGCGCAGCCGCGCCTACGTGCAGGTTCAGAACGGCTGCGATCACCGCTGCACCTTCTGCATCATTCCTTATGGCCGGGGCAATTCGCGCTCCGTGCCCGCTGGCGTGGTGGTCGATCAGATCAAACGGCTGGTTCAGCAGGGGTATAACGAAGTCGTGCTGACCGGTGTCGACCTCACGTCCTGGGGCGCCGACCTGCCCGGCACACCGCGCCTTGGCGATCTGGTCATGCGCATTCTGCGCCTGACCGATGTGCCGCGCCTGCGCATCTCCTCAATCGACAGCATCGAGGCTGACGACAACCTGATGATGGCCATCGCCACCGAGCCGCGCCTGATGCCGCACCTGCATCTTTCGCTCCAGCATGGCGACGACCTGATCCTCAAGCGCATGAAGCGCCGTCACCTGCGCGACGATGCGATTCGCTTTACCGAAGAGGCACGCAAGGTGCGTCCCGAAATCACCTTCGGCGCCGATATCATCGCGGGCTTCCCGACGGAGACCGACGAGCATTTCGAGAACTCGCTGAAGCTGGTCACCGACTGTGACCTGACCTGGCTGCACGTCTTCCCCTATTCGGCGCGCCCCGGCACCCCGGCGGCGAAAATCCCGAACAAGGTGAACGGCAGCGTGATCAAAGAGCGCGCGGCCCGGCTGCGCGCCGCAGGCGAAGCGCAGGTCGCGCGCCACCTCGCCGCGCAAGCAGGCCAGACGCACAAGATCCTGATGGAAGCGCCCAACATGGGCCGCACGGAGCAATTCACCGAAGCGCAGTTCGACAGGCCGCAGCGGGTGGGCCAGATTGTCACCGCCACGATCACCGGACACACCGCCACGCAGCTGCTCGCCTCCTGAGGCGCGCCTGTATAGCGACAAAACGCCCCTTGGCGCGGCGGCAGGCAAGCCCTGAGCTGCGCCCAAAACAGCCAGGCCAGAGCGCATGCACCCAAATCCAACCTTCCGCCAGACCGACACCGAAGACGCGCTCGCGTTCGCCCGCAGCCGCGCCTTCGGCACGCTCGCCGTCAACGGCGATCCGATACCACACACCGCGCATATCCCCTTCCTTCTGGCTCCGGACGGCCAGTCGGCGGACCTGCACCTGACCCGCTCCAATCCGATCTGCAAATCCACCGGCCCTGCCGCCCTGACCGTGACCGGCCCGGACGGCTACATCTCGCCCGACTGGTACGGCATCGACGATCAGGTGCCGACCTGGAACTACATCGCGATCCGCCTGACCGGCAGGCTCGAAGCCCTGCCAACGGACACCCTGCCGGGCCTGCTGGCCCGCCAATCCGCTTTTTTTGAAGAGCGTCTCGCGCCCAAACCGGCATGGACCATGGACAAGATGACAAAGGACACGACGCAGCGCTTTCTGCGCATGATCCTGCCCTTCCGCCTGCATATCGACGCCGTGCAAAGCACCGTCAAGCTGGGTCAGAACAAGACGCCGGACGTCCGCAAGGCCGCCGCCGACCGACTGGAAACGGGATTCGGCTCGGACCTGCCCACCCTTGCCCGCCTTATGCGCGACGTGGGCGATCCAAGCTGACTTGGCGCTTCTTCTCTGTAAAAATATCCAACCAGACCACCTGCCAAATTGCGCTCGGCGCGAATTTAGGCCATCACCCCGGCATGCGCGATCAATCCAAAGCCCTGCTCGTCCACCTGTTCACCGCCACCGGTGCCGTTTTCGCCATGCTCGCCCTGCTCGCGGCGGCCAAGGAGGAATGGTCCATCATGTTCCTGTGGTTGGTGGTTGCCTTCGCCGTGGACGGGATCGACGGACCATTGGCGCGCAAATACGACGTGAAGGCAAACGCCCCCCGGTTCGACGGGGTGCTGCTGGATCTGATCATCGACTATCTGACCTATGTCTTCATTCCGGCCTTCGCGCTGTTTCAATCGGGGCTGCTGCCGGGATGGACCGGCTGGTTCGCGATCATCGTGATCACCTTCGCCAGCGCAATGTACTTCTGCGATGGCCAGATGAAGACCAAGGACAACTCGTTCCACGGGTTCCCCGGTTGCTGGAACATGCTGGTTCTGGTGCTCTTCGCGCTCAGGCCGGAAATACCGGTGATTCTATTTCTGGTCGCGGTTCTCGCGGTCGCGATGTTCCTTCCGCTGAAGTTCATTCACCCCGTGCGCACCGAACGCTGGCGAGGTCTGTCGCTGCCGATGGCGCTGGCCTGGACCTTCTTCGCGGGCTGGGCGGCATGGGTGGATTTCCACCCGCAAAGCTGGGCGCATTGGGGGCTGGTCGTAACCTCTGTCTACCTGATCAGCGTCGGAATCATCATGCAACTTGTCCCGTCGCGGGATCAGGGCTGACCCGCTCGAAAAACCCAGGTCCCGTCGTCCCGCCGCGCCCGCGTCGCCCGTCCCGCGTGCCACAGGTGAAGGCAGTGCGCCATGGCCTCGACCATGGCCAGACCGTATTCCGCCTCCCCGATCCTGCGCTTGAACAGCAGTCCGAAACAATCGACCGCTGTCTTGGGCTCCACCAGATGCGCTTCGAGCCGCGCCAGCGCCGAATGATGGTTATCGATCAGCTGCCGCATCCGGGCAGGCAAGCCGGTAAAGGGCAGCTTGTGCCCGCCGAGAACGAGGTGCGCCTCGCGCGCCAAGCCGCTCAGCCGCTCGCAGGATTCCAGCCATTCGGCGACCGGATCGGCCTCCGGCTCCGTGGGATAGACCCCGAGATTCGAGCTGATCGACGGCAGGATCTGATCCCCCGCAATCACCAGATCGCAGTCGCGCGACCACAGCGTCGCGTGTTCCGGCGCGTGGCCGTTGCCGATATGCACATCCCAGGTCCGCCCCCCGGCGGTGATCACGTCGCCCTGCTGAATGCGCGTATAGCCCACCGGCATCGGCGCCACGCAGTCGGCAAAATTGAACGGCCGCTCCTGCATCCGCCGCGCCAGCATCTCCGGCGCCATGCCGCAGCCCGTCCAATAGGCCACCGTTTCGGCCCTTGGCATCGGCTCCTCGTCCAGAACCAGCATCCGCGCCAGCAGCCATGCGGTGCGCGTGGTCATCAGCTCCGCGCCGTGCTCTGACTGGAACCACCCCGCAAGCCCGACATGGTCCGGGTGGTGATGCGTGACGATCACCCGTCGCACCGGCTTGCCTTTGAGCGGGCCGGCCATGACCTGCTCCCAGATGCCGCGCGTCCTGCTCTCGGCAAACCCGGTGTCGACGATGGTCCAGCCATCGCCATCGTCAAGCGCATAGACATTCACGTGATCGAGCTTCATCGGCAACGGCATCCGCAGCCACAGAACCCCGGCCGCGATCTCGACAGCCTGCCCCGGGGCAGGCGGCGCCTCCCACGGGTAGCGGATCACATCGCCTGCGCCATCCATCACGACGCCAGATCGTCCGGCGTGATCGCCATCAGGCCCGCATCACCTACCTTGGCATGCGCAAACAGGCCCGCATGTTCCGGCAACAGCCGCTCGATGTAGAAGCAGGCCAACCGCTCCCGCGCCCCGCCGGGCTGCGCCATCGCCGCTTTCAGGTGATAATGCCCGCCCAGCACCCGCGCAAAGCCGCGCAGGAAGGGCACAGCCCCGGCGAACCGCTCCGCGGGCTTCATCGCGACAAGCGCCTCCACCGTTTCGCGCAGCGTCTCGCAGGCCTGCCAGACCGGCTCCGCCAACGCGGGCATCGCATCGCGCGCCGCCTCCGCCGCCGTCTCCATTTCATCCAGCAGCCGGAACGCCGCCTCGCCGCCGTCCATCAGCTTGCGCCCGACAAGATCCATGGCCTGAATGCCGTTGGTCCCTTCATAGATCGACGTCACTCGCACATCGCGCAGGAACTGCGCCGCACCGGTTTCCTCGATAAAGCCCATGCCGCCATGCACCTGCACGCCAACCGAGGCCATGTCGATGCCGGTATCGGTGCCGAAGGCCTTGGCGATCGGCGTCAGCAGCGCCGCGCGCGCTTTCCACTCCGCGTCCCCGGTCGCCCGGCCCATGTCGATGGACACCGCACAATCGAGCGCAATCGCCCGTGCGGTGAAAACCTCGGCCTTCATCGTGGCGAGCATCCGGCGCACGTCCGCATGGCCGATAATTGTACCTTCCTCGGTCTTGCCCTGCCTGCGCTCGCTCGCATAGGCCAGTGCGTGCTGATAGGCGGCTTCCGCGATGCCGATGCCCTGCCCGCCGACACCCAGACGCGCATTGTTCATCATGGTGAACATCGCCCGCATGCCGTCATGCGGCTCACCGACAAGCCAGCCTTTCGCGCCGTCATACTGCATCACGCAGGTCGGGCTGCCGTGTAGACCAAGCTTGTGCTCAAGGCTCACAACCTTCAGCGAATTCGCCACACCCGGCGCGCCGGTGTCATCGGGAATCAGCTTCGGCACGAGGAACAGCGAGATCCCCTTCGTCCCCGGCACCCCGTCGGGCAGTCGCGCCAGCACGAGGTGACAGACGTTGCCGGTAAAATCGTTATCGCCCCAGGTGATGTATATTTTCTGCCCGGTGATCGCATAGGTGCCGTCGCCATTCGGCTCCGCCTTGGACGACAGCGCCCCCACGTCCGATCCCGCCTGCGGCTCCGTCAGGTTCATCGTTCCGGCCCATTCGCCGGAGATGAGCTTGGGCAGGTAGAGCGTCTTCAACGCGTCGGAGGCGTGATTCTCCAACGCCTCGATCTGCCCCTGCGACATCAGCGGGTTGAGCTGCAGCGCCAGACAGGACGCCGCCATCATCTCGTTCACCGCCGTTGTCACCGACATCGGCAGGCCCATCCCGCCAAACTCCGGGTCTGCCGAAATCCCGATCCAGCCGCCCTCCGCGATCGCCTGATAGCCTTCGGCGAACCCCTTGGAGGTCCGCATAACGCCATTTTCCAGCCGCGCCGGATCGAGATCCCCGGCGCGGTTCAACGGGGCCAGCACCTCCTCGCACATCTTCCCTGCTTCGGTCAGGATCGCCTCGACCATATCGGGGGTCGCTTCCGAAAACCGCTCGGTGTCCGTGACACGGTCGAACCCGACCACGTCATTCAATAGCAGGCGGTAATCATCCAAAGGGGCGCGATACGGCATGGTGTCTCCTCATCACTTGGCAACGCACAAATGCTCTTGTAGCAAAGGGTCCTGATGCCGGGAGCGTATCGCCCCCGGCTGCGCCTTCAACCGAAACGCCGCGTCACACCCCGCCGGTCGAGGAAGCATGAGCCAGATTACCACACGCACCCTTGCGCCTGACGCCGCCGGCCTGACCGAGGCCGCCGATCTGCTGCACGCCGGGGCGCTCGTCGCCTTTCCCACCGAAACGGTCTACGGTCTGGGGGCGGACGCCCGTCAGGATCACGCCGTGGCGCGCATCTACGAGGCCAAGGGCCGCCCAAGCTTCAATCCGCTGATCGTGCACTTCGCCGATCTGGACCGCCTCCGCCAGGTGGTCGACTGGACCGACGCGGCACAGAAGATCGCCGACGCCTTCTGGCCCGGTCCGCTGACGCTGGTCTTGCCGGTGAAGCCGGACAGCGGCATCTCCAAACTTGTTACCGCCGGACTGGACACGCTGGCTGTGCGCATGCCTGCCTCCGAAGTTGCCCGCAGCCTGCTGCGCCGGTTCGACGGCCCGGTTGCCGCGCCGTCCGCCAACCGCTCCGGCCAGATCAGCCCGACGCGCGCCGCGCATGTGCTCTCCGGCCTTGATGGCCGCATCGACGCCGTGATGGACGGCGGACCCTGCCCGGTCGGGCTCGAATCGACGATCCTTGGCCTGACCGGTGTGCCGACGCTGCTCCGCCCCGGCGGCATCACGCTCGATCAGATCGCCAAGGCCCTGGAGGCCCCCGTGGCCGAACGCAAGGGCACCGAGGCGATTTCTGCTCCCGGCCAGATCCGCTCGCATTACGCGCCGCGCGCCCGCGTGCGCCTGAATGCCGCCGAATGGGAGCCGGGCGAGGCAACGCTCGGCTTTGGCCCGATGCCCTGCGATCTCAATCTTTCGGCCTCCGAAGACCTGACCGAAGCCGCCGCCAACCTCTTTGAATACTTGCACCGGCTCGACGCCACCGGCGCCCGGACGATTGCCGTCTCCCCGATCCCGCACGTCGGTCTTGGCATTGCCATCAACGACAGGCTGAGCCGCGCCGCGGCGGAGCGCTGAGCGCTAAGCGCCCTTCTAGCGCTGCCCGAACGCTTTCAGCAACGGCCCGACCCCCACCCGCGTCGGCTTGAAACTCGGAATATCCGGGGCCAGGAGATTGCCGTCCCTGAACTGGTACAGCTCGCAATGACTGGCAAAGGTCTCCACTTCGATCTCCTGCCGGGGCCAGGCAAAGAGCACATTGGGCCAATAGCCCCGCGTCGCCGTACCCGGCTTGGGCAGCTTGCCGTCAATCGTGGTCAGAAGACGCGTGGCGGTCTTGATCGCTGCCGGCTCCGGCGCCCAATCGGCGCTCCATTTCACAGCGATCCCGCTCCATATGTCAGGCAAACCAAACGGTGGGCTCGCTGTCACGCGGTCCCGCCTTCGCAGGACAGCGCCAGCGCCGCAACGCCGAGCGTCTCAAGCGCCGCTTCCCATTTCTCCACATCCGGCAGATCAAAGATCAGACGCGCCGAGCTTTCGCACACCAGCCAGCCATTCGCGGCAAGCTCGCTTTCAAGCTGCCCCGGTCCCCACCCGGCATAGCCCAGCGCCATCAGCCATTGCGCGGGGCCCTGGCCTCGGCCCAGCTCCTCCAGCACATCCAGCGTCGCGGTCATGCCGATGTCGTCTTTCACCTGCAGCGTCGTCACCTCCGAGGCATAATCGGGCGAATGCAGCACAAATCCGCGCCCCATCTCCACCGGCCCACCGAAATGCACCGCCCGGCCCATAAGCTGTGGCGTCATGTCAATATCGAGCTGCAGCAGCAGGGACTGAATATCCACGTCCTTGCTCGGCTTGTTGACGATCAGGCCCATCGCACCGTCATCCGAATGATCGCACATGAAAACCAAACTGTGCTCGAATCGGGGATCGCCCATGCCGGGCATGGCGATCAACATCTTGCCAGTCAGATCGGTGGTGCCGTTGGCGGTCTGCGGGGCCATACACTCTTTCCTGCTGCTCTTCTCTCAACATGACCCTGTCGGGCCTGTGGCGCAAGAGCAAGCAAGTCAGGCGAAATGCTCCCTGTCACGGCCTATCTCCGAAAAGTGACTTCATATTTCGGGCGTCACAGGCAATGTGACAGCCATGAAATCACGCCTCGCAATCCTGTCCGCCCTGCTCTGCCTGCCCGGCCTCGTCTTTGCAGACGCGATGTATGACGACGTCATCCGCGCCGAACTGCGCCCCGGCTGGCGGCTGGCGAATGGCGATCACATGGCCGCGCTCCACCTTAGCCTTGCGCCGGGATGGAAGACCTATTGGCGCGCGCCCGGCGAGACAGGCATACCGCCGCTCTTCGACTGGCGCGGCAGCCAGACCCGCGCAATTGCCGTCGAGTGGCCCGCCCCGCATGTGTTCTACCAGTCGGGCATGCGCTCGGTCGGATACAAGGGCGAGGTCGTCCTGCCGCTGCGCGTGTCAGTCAAGGGCAAGGGGCGCGACGTGCGCCTGAGCGGCACCATCGACCTGGGCATTTGCAAGGACGTCTGCCTGCCGCACCGCGTGCATGTCGAAGCCATTCTGCCCGCCACGGGCGGCAAACCCGACCCCAGCATCGTCGCGGCACTGGCCGATCTGCCGTTCAGCGCCGCCGAAGCCGGGGTGCGCGGTGTTTCCTGCGATGTACGCCTCGATGCGGGCGGTGTGACACTGCGCACGGAAATCGACATGAACCGGACCGGCGGTGCGCCCGAAACGGTGATCGAGACCGCCGATCCGGACCTCTGGGTCGCCGATCCTGCCACCCGCTGGGAAGGTGATACGCTGATCTCCGAAACCCGCGTCTCCCACGCCTCGGGCCAGCCCTTCGCGCTGAACCGCTCCGATGTGCGGATTACCGTGCTGACCGAACAGCTCGCCGTGGATATCGAAGGCTGCCGCCGGTAAGGCCTCAGGCCGTGCGGCTCCGCCCACGGCTCACCGCCAGCCACAGCCCCGCCAGCACATAGAGCGCCAATACAAATCCCGCCGCGCCCACGATGAACAGCCCAAGCGCGGCGAGTAGTGGCGAGACCGGCACACCGAGATCGAACACCGGCAGCAGGCGACCCTCCCACACCACATAGCCCATCGTCACGGCCAGCCATCCGGCGATGGCCGACACACCAAGCCAGGTCATCGCCCGAACGCCGCCGGTCCGGAAGCGAAGGCCGCGGCGGAATGCCCGCCCCATACGCGCCATGTCGTCCTGCACCGCGATCAGCGCCGGCACCACGAGCAGCACCAGCACCATGCCAAAGCTCAGGCCATAGACCAGCGTGATCACCGTCGGCTTGAGGAACTGCGCATCGGCGGAACGCTCATAGAGCAGCGGCGCAAGGCCAAGCACCGTCGTCGCCGTGGTCAGGAACACCGGCCGCAGCCGGTCCGCCGCGCCGTCGATGATCGACGGAATGATTCCACGTTCGGCGGCATATTCATCAATCTGCGTCACCAGCACGATCGAATCGTTGATGATGATCCCGGTCATCCCGAGCAGGCCAACCACCGTGAACATGCTCAAGGGCACATCCCACTCCGCATGGCCATAGATCGTACCGACAAGCCCGAACGGAATGATCGCCATCACCACCAGCGGCCGCGTCCAGCTCGCAAAAACCCAGGCCAGAACCAGGTAGATGCCAAGCAACACCATCGTCAGCCCAAACAGCGCATCGGACAGGAATTCGCCTTCCTGTTCGGACAACCCTGAAATGCGGTATTCGACCTGCCGTGTCTCGGCGATGGTCGGCAGGATTTCATCCTGCAGCGCCTGCACGATCTCCGTCGCGCGCGCCGGATCGTCCTCGGAAATATCGCCGGTTACAGAAATCAGCCGGATGCCGTTTTCCCGCAGCACAGTCGAAAAGCCGGTGCGCCGCTCGACGCTCACCAGATCGGCCAGCGGCACATATTCGCCCGCCTCGGTCCGCATGTGGGTGCGTTCGAGGAAATCCGCCGTCAGTTCGCCTTCCGGCAGTTCGACCCGGATCGCTGCGCTGCGTGGCCCCACAGGATAGGTCGCCGCTTCGATCCCGCCCAGCCGGTTGCGCAGCACGCGCCCCAACCCGTCGATGTCGAAACCAAGCGCCTGCCCCTGCGGGGTCAGCTCTAGGATCAGCTCTTCCTTGTCATAGGCGAGGTTATCCTCCACCGCGGAGACCTCCGGAAAGCGTGTCACGGCCGCCTTGAGATCCTCGGACGCGGTCTTGAGCACCTCCGGGCTGGCGCCGTAGAACTGCACGTCCAGCGCATCGCCCCCCGGCCCCGACCGCCAGCCACGGAACGAGATCGTCTCGACCAGGGGATGGCGCGTGATGCTGTCCTGCAACTCGCCGACAAAGGCAAAACTCGAATAGGGCCGCAGGTCCGCTTCGATCAGCTCGATGGAAATACCGCCCAGCTGATCGGCGTCCTTGCTCTCGGACCCGGCAAGCCCGCGCCCGGCATTGCCCCCGATCTCCGCCATCACATAAGCCAGCGGATTCGTGCCATAACGCTCTTCGTATTCCTTGCCCAGCGCCTCGGTGCTTTCCTGAATGAGCCGCATCTGCGCCAGCGTATCCTCGCGCACCGCGCCCGGAGCCATGGCAAAATTGCCCGTGACCGAGGGCCGCTCGGGCGAGTTGAAAAAGCGCCATTGCACATCGCCGTTGATGAACAGAACCGCCTGACTGGCAAAGGCCACGACCGCACCGGCCAACACCACATACCGCGCCGCGACCACCCCGGCCATGAACGGCCGGAACAGCGTCTCGCGGAACCAGCGAAAGCCCCGGTTCACCAACCGGGAGGGCAAATCGTACCAATGCTGCTTGGAGCTATGCGCCAGCGCATGGGCCATGTGGTTCGGCAGGATCAGGAAGCACTCCACCAACGAGGCCAGCAGCACCGCAATCACCGTGAACGGAATATCTGCGATCATGTCGCCAAAGCGCCCGCCAATGGCCACCAGCCCGAAAAAGGCGATGACCGTGGTCAACGTCGCCGAAAACACCGGCAGGGCCATGCGCCGCGCCGCCGTCTCCGCCGCCTCGAAGGGGCCAAGTCCGCGCCGTGACAGATGGTCGGCGTGCTCGCCCACGACAATCGCATCATCCACGACAATGCCCAGCGTGATGATCAGCGCAAAGAGCGAGATCATGTTGATCGTCAGCCCGCCCACATACATCAACGCAATCGCCGCCAGCAGCGACACGGGAATCCCGAGGGCGACCCAGAGCGCCGTGCGCGCGTTCAGGAACAGGAACAGCAGCGCCACCACGAGGCCAAGACCCACGCTGGCGTTGTCGAGCAGGATATTCAGACGCCCGGTGATCGCCTCTGCCCGCGTGCGGATCAGATCGACGCTCACGCCATCGGGCAGGCCCGCCTCGAATTGCGCGGCCACCTCCTGCACCGTGCGCTGAATGCCGATGGCATCCCCCCGGTCGCTGCGGTCCACCCGCACGGAAATCGCAGCATTCGGCCCGACGAAATAACTGCGCTCGCGGTCAATGCCTTCGACGCGGATCGTCGCCACATCGCCCACGGTCAACTTGGAGCCATCGGCGTTGGAGCGCAGAACGATTCCGGCGATATCATCCGCCGCGCGCTTTTCCACGCCGGTGCGCACCCGCGCTCCTGAGCCGCCCACATCACCCGCCGGATCGGCGTTGACCTCGGCCCCGATGGCGGTCGCGATCTGCGCCATGGTCACATCATTGGCGATCAGGTTCTGCGAGGGCACCTCGATGATGGTCTGCGGTGCCGCAATCCCCTGGATCGTGGTTCGGGTCACCCCCTCGGCGAACAGCCGCACCACCAGTTCATCGGCAAACCGCGCCAACTGGTCCGAGCCGACCGGCCCGGTGATGACCATATCGGTCACCCGGTCGCGCCAGTAGCGCCGCTCGACTTCCGGCTCTTCGGCTTCTTCGGGCAGGTTGGATACGCTGTCCACCGCACCCTGCACATCACTCGCGGCGCGCGCCATGTCCCAGCCCGGCTCGAACTCAAGCTGAATGTTCGCCCGCCCCTCGCGCGAAGTCGCCTCCGAGCTTTCAACCCCCTCGACCGCCAGCAAGGTCGGCTCCAGCACCTGCACGATGGCCGAATCCACATCCGCCGCGCCCGCCCCGTCCCAGCGGACAGAAACGCTGACTTCGTCGATGATCACATCGGGAAAGAACTGCGCCCGCATGTTCGGCACGGCAAACAGCCCCGCCGCGAGCAGGATAACCAGCAAGAGATTGGCCAGCGTCGGGTGGCGCGTGACATAGGAGAACAGCCCCCCGGCCTTTTCCGGCAAGTTCCGCGCCATATCAGCCACCCATCCGTGCTTCGATCCGCGCCACCATGTCGGCCGGCACCTGCGGCTGATCCAACTGCGCCAGAATGCGGGTGCGCGCCTCCTGCGGCATCCGCGTATTGGCCTCGACATAGGCCCGCAGCTTGGCGCGCCGCTCCTCGCTCAGCTCAAGCATTTCCGGCTCTTGCGGGGCCTCGGGCACCGCGCCGCTGCGCAGCGGATTGACCCGGATGCCCGCGCCAAGCAGCGGCGTGCGCTCCGCGACGATCTCCTTGCCGTCCAGCGCCGCAGCCCGGATCAACACGTCGTCGCCCTGCCGCCGCAGCACCGTGACCTGCGCCACCTCAAGCCGGTTTTCCGCGCCGATCACCAGCACGTCGCCCGCCGCATTCACCGCCGTCGCCGGAACCCGGGATACCCGCTCCAGCGGCGCTTCGAGCACCGAAACCGTGACGAAATCGCCCGGCTTGAAGCCGCGCGGCGCGTCCAGCGTTGCAAAAAGCCGTCGTCCGGTCTGACCATCGCCCACCGCCGCACTTTCGCGGCTGATCTGGCCCTTGGCTTGAATATTCGTGCCGAAGACATCGAGCGTCACGGTCACATCCGCCCGCCGCAGCCGTCCGGCCTCGTTCAGCAGCCGGGCATATTCCTGCGTCGACACCCGGAACACCACCTCCAGCGCCTCCGCATCGACGATCTCGCCCAGCTTTTCATTGCCGGACACCAGCCGCCCCGCGACCACCGTCACATCCGACAGCGTTCCGCCGAATTCAGCCCGCACTTCGGTATCCGCAAGGCCGCGCTCCGCCTCGGCAAGCGCGATCTGCGCCCGTTTCACCCGGGTCACCGCCTGATCGATGCGCGCCTCTGCCGTGGCCACCGCCTGCCGCTGCGACAGCACCGCCTGACGCGCCGAAGACAGGGCCAGCTCCGCCGTCTCGACGGCAGCCGCCGTCCCCACGTTGCGGCTCAGAAGATCGTTCTGCCGCTGCAGCGCCTTCTCCCGCAGCGCCACCTGATCGCGCGCCGCCGCCAGCTCATCCTCGGCCAACACGATGGCCCGCTGCGCCTCGCGCTGCTCGGCCTCCGCATCCAGAAGATCGCTTTCCGCCCGGTCCAGCGCCGCCTGCGCCTCTGCCGGATTGACACGCGCCAACAATTGCCCCGCCGCGACCCGCCCGCCCTCGACGAACTCCGGCGCAAGGTCGATCAGCGCCCCGCCGACCGCCGCCCGCAGCTCCAGCGTCCGGCTCGACTGCACCTCGCCAAAGGCGCTCAACACCGGCACCACCGTCTCCGGCGCCACCGTGACCACGTTCACCGCAAACACCCGCTCGCGCGCCTGCGGCACGCGCGGCTCTTCGGCCAGGCGTGCCTGCACCGCGTCGCGCACCGTTGCCCCGGCATAGACCAGAAGCGACACCGTGAGGGCCATCAGGAACAGCCCGGTCAAACTTTTGCGTAGAAAACGCATTCAGATACTCCAAAGCAGAGGGCGCAAGATATCTTGAGGATCGAATATCGCCGACACGCCCAACGCACAAAGGCAATACGTCATTATACGCCGCCGCGGATCACTTCCGTCGCAAATGTTCGTCGAGGCGCGGAAAAATCTCGACAAAGTTACAAGGGCGGTGCCGAAAATCGAGCTGCCAGCGCAAAATCTCATCCCAGGCGTCCTTGCACGCGCCGGTGCTGCCCGGCAGGGCAAACAGATAGGTCCCCCCGGCCACGCCGCCGGTGGCGCGGGACTGCACCGCGCTGGTGCCGATTTTCTGAAAGCTGACCATGGTAAAGACCGTGCCGAAGGCGTCGATCTCCTTTTCATAGACATCGCGGTGCGCCTCGACCGTCACATCGCGCCCGGTCAGCCCGGTGCCGCCGGTGGAAATCACCACGTCCACCTCGGGATCGGCGATCCACGCGCGCAACTGCTCCGCGATTTCGGCCCGCTCATCCCGGATGATCTTGCGATCCGCAAGGCTATGCCCGGCCTCCATCAACCGCGCCACCAGCGTATCGCCGCTGCGATCCTCCGCCAGCCCGCGCGTGTCGCTCACCGTCAGAATGGCGATCCGCACCGGAATGAAGTCCTTGCTCTCGTCGATCCGGCTCATGCCAAACTCCTCAAATCGCCAGCCGCAGCGCAAGCCCGCCAAACAGCGTGGCCGTGAGCCACCGCATCGCCCGCTCCGTGCCGCTGCCCTGCCCCAGATGCCGCTTCAGATGACCGGCGAACTGCCCGACCATCCCGTTCACAATGAAACCGCCAAGCCCGATCACCACACCGAACAGCAGGAACTGCGGCAACACCGGCCGCGCCGGGTCCACGAACTGCGGCACGAAGGCGAGGATGAAAAGGATGAATTTCGGATTGGTCAGATTGACGATAAACCCGTCGCGCATGGCGCGGCGCGGGCTGATCGCCGGGGCATCGGCGCCACCGAAAGGCGTGCGCAGCGTCTTGACCGCAATGTAGAGCAAATAGCAAACCCCGGCCCAGCGAATGGCATCAAACGCACCCGGCATGGCGGCGAGCAAAGCGCTCAACCCCAGCCCAGCCAGAAGCGCATGCACCATGCCCCCCGCCGAAATGCCCGCCGACGCGGCCCAGCCTGACCGCGGCCCGCCCCGCAATCCCTGTGCCATGCAAAACAGCATATCCGGTCCCGGCGTGATATTCAGCGCCAGCGCCGCAGGGACAAAGGCCAAAAGGATCAAAGGATCGACAAGCATGTCAGGGACTTTCCAAACGGGCCTTCACGGCAAGAAGATCGGCCCAGGCCTCGCGCTTGGCGGTGGGCGTGCGCAACAGATAGGCGGGGTGCAGCATCGGCATGACGGGCTTGCCCTCGGCCTCGGCCCAGTGACCGCGCAGCCGCGTGATGCCGCGCTTGCCCAGCAGCGCCTGACAACTGATGTTCCCCATGACCAGAAGGACCTCCGGCTGAACAAGCGCAATGTGTTTCCTTAGGAAAGGCAACATCATGGCGATTTCTTCCGGGCGCGGCTCGCGGTTCTGCGGCGGCCGCCACGGCATCACATTGGTGATATAGACACTTTCCGACCGGCTCAGACCAATCGCGGACAGCATCCGGTCCAGCAGCTGCCCGGCCTTCCCGACAAACGGCTTGCCCTGCCTGTCCTCATCGCGCCCCGGCGCCTCGCCCACGATCATCACCCTGGCGCCCGGCAAACCATCGCTGAACACCAGACTGCGGGCACCGCGCTTCAATTCGCAATGCTCGAACGCGTCCATGGCGGCCCGCAAGGCGTCAAGACTTGTCGCTCCTTTCGCCGCCTGACCCGCTTCGGCCACGGGATCGGCCTTGACCTCCGAAACCGGACCACCGCCGCCACGCGCGACCGCCACCTGCGATTTCTTAGCCTGTGCCTGCTCCCGCGCCGCCCGTTCAACGGCAAAACGATCCACCGGCGTGTCCGAGATCGCCTCGTCCACCCCCATCTCCATCTGCCACGCCAGAAGCGCGTGGGCCGTATGCCAATCCAGAGCCGATTCCATGACCGCACCCTAATCCTGCCGCGCGGCAAAGAAAATCGGTTCCGCATCACGAACGGTTTCGGCCCGCTTGCGCGGCCCGACCAACGCGCCCTTCGGGCGCGGCGGGGGCTCTGCCCCCACGGCTCTTCGAGCCTCCCCCGAGGTATTTCGTGACCAAAGAGGGGCCAGAGGGTGCCCGGGTGTGTTTCTGCTGCAAATACGCCAGAAGGCCGCGCCGGTCCGATCAAGAGCGCCAAGCCCCCTCGGGCGGGCGGGGTGGGTGGGCGGGAGCCCGCCCGAGGGGGCGGCCAGCCACTTGCCCAAGGCCGCACCGCTTCCTATTACGGAAGACAGCACAACATGAGGGCCCCATGCGTTTCGATCACCGCCACCTGCTGGGCATTGAACCCCTGCGCCCGGATGAAATCACCACCATCCTCGACCTTGCAGATCAATACGTCGCCTTCGGGCGCCGCCGGGACAAACACGCCACGGCTCTGGCCGGGCTGACCCAGATCAATATGTTCTTCGAGAACTCGACCCGAACCCAGGCCAGTTTCGAACTGGCGGGCAAGCGGCTCGGGGCGGATGTGATGAACATGTCCATGCAGGCCAGCTCGATCAAGAAGGGCGAAACCCTGATCGACACCGCCATGACGCTCAACGCCATGCATCCCGATCTGCTCGTGGTGCGCCACCCGCATTCCGGTGCCGTTGATCTGCTCGCGCAAAAGGTCAATTGCGCGGTTCTCAACGCCGGCGACGGCAAGCATGAACACCCGACGCAGGCGCTTCTGGATGCGCTGACCATTCGCCGTGCCAAGGGCCGCCTGCATCGCCTAAACATCGCCATCTGTGGCGATATCGCCCACAGCCGTGTCGCACGGTCCAACATCCTGTTGCTGCACAAGATGGAAAACCGCATCCGCCTCGTCGGCCCGTCCACCCTCATGCCCTCCGGCATCGAGCATTTCGGCGTGGAGGTCTACGACGACATGGAAGAGGGCCTGAAAGACGTCGATGTCGTGATGATGCTCCGCCTTCAGAAAGAGCGCATGGATGGCGGTTTCATTCCCTCCGAGCGCGAATATTACCACCGATACGGGCTGGATGCGGAAAAACTGGCACACGCAAAGGAAGACGCTATCGTCATGCACCCAGGGCCGATGAACCGCGGCGTCGAGATCGACGGCACCATTGCCGATGACATCAACCGCTCGGTCATTCAGGATCAGGTCGAGATGGGCGTTGCCGTGCGCATGGCCGCCATGGACCTGCTTGCCCGCAATCTCCGCGCCCGGCCGAAGGAAATCATGGCATGATCACGATGAACATCAACGGATCGGAAACCGGCACTGTCCGCCTCTTCCACCTTGATCTGCCGCCCGAAGCCATCGAACGCTTCACCGCCATGGCCGGCACCGGCGAATGGCCTTTGAAGTACGGCCTCGGCGCGACCCGGCTCCGCACCGCCTTCGTCGATGTGGTCGACATTCGGGACCTCGGCGACATGCCCCTGTCACGCTACCTGTCCGAGGCTCACAGCACATCCGGCGCCGACTTCACCGCCGCCAAACCGCAGATCGACGCGCTCCGGGGCCACGTTGTCGTCCTGCCCTCCCAGGCCTTCGACAACACCTCCCAGACGCTGACCGTCGCGGCCCCCCTGCGCTGGATCGGCACCTTCTCCGAAGAACCCGGCAAGGGCCGTGGCCCCAAACTGCGCAGCAACGCGGCCAATGGTATCCTCAGCAGCGCCGACCCCAATGACCCGCCGGGCAGCCAGCGCACGCTGAAACTGATCCTCGCGGCGGTCGCCGTGATCCTTGTCCTCGTGCTGGCCGTGGCGCTGCTTTGATCGACACAACAGCCCCTCACACCGCCACCGAATTCCTCCCCGACAGACGCACCTATATCCAGTCGCACGCAACGCTCGCCGCCCTCGCCATGGGGGGCGGCATGGCCATCCTCTGGCTGGCGGGCAATCCGCACGTCTGGACCGGGGCCATCGGTGGCCTCGCCGCCGTCGCCCTGCGCGGCTGGTACCTGATCGACGAAGCGCTGGCGGAGGTCTGGACCATGGACGAGACGACGCTGCACGGCCCGAACGGCCGCATCGTCCCGCTGGCGCAAATCGCCAAACTCCGCACGCTGGGGTCCGCCGTTCAGATCATCACCCGCTCGGGCGACAAACACCTGATCAAGTTTCAGTCCGCTCCGAAGGCGGTGACGGCCCGCATCGAAAGCGCACGATAGAAACACAGATCGCACGCCCACCGTGCCACGGCACAAAAAAGGCCCGGGATGCGCCTCATCCCGGACCCTGTCCTTGGCCGCTTTGCCTGAGACCTCAGCCGCGCTGCGCCCTCTTGCGCCGCACGCCCCACATCAAGCCAAGCCCGCCAAGCAGGAGCGGCAAGGTGGCCGGAAGCGGAACCGCCGACATTTCCGGAAGCGAATACTGCACGAGCACCACGCCATTCGCGCCAGATCCGCCGCGCTGATAGCCAAAGCTGCTGTTGAAGCCGCCAGAGCCACCGCCCGCGCCAAAGCCAAGACCGCCCTGCCCGGCGGTAAATCCGACGGAAATCCCGTTTCCGCCGCTCGGACCGAGCCCGTTTACCAGGATGCCGCCACCGCCGCCGCCGCCCTGATGCGACCCCGCGCTTTTCTGGCCGCCTTGCCCCGCAGTGACCGACGCTTCACTGATCAGCCCCAACATCGCCGCCCATGTCGCGGACCCTTGGCCAAAGCCGCCCCTATAGGTTTGGCCGTACTGACCAGTGTTACCCATGGCGCCACCGTTGCCACCAAAACCCGAGTTGCCCGCGCCGCCACCGCCGGAGCCACCGTTGCCGCCATAGGGGGAACCGGGGCCGGTTGAACGGCCACCGCCTGCGGCATTCACCAGCGTACCAAAGCTGGAGACTGACCCGGGGGTTCCGTAGCAGTAGTTACCTGAGCATCCGGACGCCACACCGCCCTGCCCGACGGTCACCGTATAGGATTCGCCCCCGATGACGCTGTATGTGCCGCCCGCGAGAAACCCGCTTGCGCCGCCGCCGTAGTGCGATCCTGCCCCGGCCCCGCCGCCGCCGATTGCCAGGATGCTGATGCTTGTCACCTCGGTCGGAACGACGAAGGTTGTGGAGTATTGAAAAACCTCCAGCGTCGCCGCCGAAGCGCCACCGCCGGTCACAGCCAGAATGGCAACCGCAGCGGCCGCCTTGAGAGTCTTGAAAATCACGTGTCTGCCCCTTTTAAGAAATTGTTAAGCACAATTCGGCGTTTAGCCGGGAAAGTCAACGCAGCTTTCGAGGCGGTAGTTAACGCCTGCGAGGCCGGAGGACGGGAACCGTGGTGCAAATGGTTCCCCATCCTGCGGTTTTGCCGTAGAGGTGTGACAGAGCAGACCGCACACGGCAGACCATGACCCAGACTCTCCTCCTGAATGCCCGCCTGATCGACCCCGAAGCCGATGCCATCACCGAGGGCGCGCTGTTGATCGAGCACGGAAAGATTGCTGAACTCCTAACGCAACGCACTGATATTGAAGCGAAAAAATTGTCAGCTGACAATTTTCTCGACTGCGGCGGCGCGTTTCTCGCCCCCGGCATCATCGACATCGGTGTCAAGGTCGGCGAACCCGGCGAGCGGCACAAGGAAAGCTTCAAGACCGCAGGCAATGCAGCGGCGGCGGGCGGCGTGACGACCATCGTCACCCGGCCCGACACCAATCCTGCGATCGACACGCCCGAAACCCTCGAATTCATCCGCCGCCGCGCACAGGAGACCGCCCCCGTCACCGTCCTGCCCATGGCCGCCCTGACCAAGGGCCGCGAAGGCCGCGAGATGACCGAATTCGGCTTTCTCATGGACGCTGGCGCCGTGGGCTTCACCGACTGCGACCGCGTCGTCACCGACACCAAGGTGCTTACCCGCGCCATGACCTACGCCCGCAGCCTCGGCGCGCTGGTCATGGGCCACCCGCAAGAGCCCGGCCTGTCGCAGGGGGCCGCGGTGACCTCCGGCAAATTCGCCACCCTGCGCGGCCTGCCCGGGGTCTCGCCGATGGCCGAGCGCATGGGTCTGGACCGCGACATCGCCCTGATCGAGATGACCGGCGTCAAGTATCACGCCGACCAGATCACCACCGCCCGCGCCCTGCCCGCGCTGGAGCGGGCCAAGAAAAACGGCTTCGACGTCACGGCGGGCACCTCCATGCACCACCTGACCCTGAACGAGCTGGACGTCAGCGACTACCGCACCTTCTTCAAGGTCAAACCGCCCCTGCGCTCCGAAGAGGATCGCCAGGAGGTCATCGAAGCCATCCGCACCGGTCTGATCGACGTCATCGGCAGCTTCCACACCCCGCAGGACGAAGAGAGCAAACGCCTGCCCTATGAAGAGGCCGCCGCCGGGGCCGTGGGGCTGGAGACCATGCTGCCGGTCCTGCTGCGCCTGTATCATTCCGGCGAGCTGACCCTGCCCACACTCTTCCGCGCCCTCTCGCTGAACCCGGCCCGGCGCCTCGGTCTGCCCGCCGGACGGCTGACAAAAGGCGCGCCCGCCGACCTCGTCCTCTTCGACGCCGACAAACCCCTGATCCTCGACCGCTTCAAACTGCGCTCGAAATCGAAAAACACCCCCTTCGACGGCGCTCGCCTGCAGGGCAAGGTGCTCGGCACCTGGGTCGCCGGCACCCGCGTTTTCGAAGCCTGACGGAGACCCCATGGACCTCGCTCTCATCCTCTGGATCGTCCTCGGCTACCTGCTCGGCTCGATCCCTTTCGGCATCGTCATCAGCGCGGCCCTCGGCCTCGGGGATCTGCGCAAGATCGGCTCCGGCAACATCGGCGCCACCAACGTCCTGCGCACCGGCAACAAAAAAGCCGCCGCCGCCACCCTGCTGCTCGACGGAGCCAAAGGCGCCGTCGCAGTCCTGCTGGCACGGCAGTTCGGTCCCGAAGGCGTGGCACAATGGGCCGGGCTCGCCGCCTTCATCGGCCATTGCTACCCGGTCTGGCTGAAATTCAACGGCGGCAAGGGCGTCGCCACCTACCTCGGTGTCGTCCTCGCGCTGAGCTGGCCGATCGGACTGCTCTGCTGCGCCACATGGCTCTTTGCCGCGCTGATCACGCGTATCTCTTCCGCCGCGGCCCTGACCGCCGCCATGTCCACCACGGTCTGGATGTTCATGATGGCCCGCGTGGACCTGCTGGTCATGGGCACAATCCTGACCCTTCTGATCTACTGGCGCCACCGCGCCAATCTCAAACGGCTCAAGGACGGCACAGAGCCGAAAATCGGCCAGAAATCCTGATCGGACGCGGCGCGCCTCTCCAGCTTTCTTCTCTGCCAAATATCCCGGGGGAGTCGCCGCAGGCGGCGGGGGCGGAGCCCCCCCAATGTAGTAACAGTTGGTCCTGACATGGCCTTACAGTGGGTTTTGATACCGGAAGAGCCTCGAAGTCCGGGGGTGACCCGGGATCGTCCTGCCGGGTCTGGCCTTTCTGGACGGCGCGTCAACGGCGGCAGGTTTGGCGTTTGTACCAAGCGTGGATAGCGCTCTTACCGACGCGTCGGTCTTGGGGAACACTTCGGCTACGGCGTCGGCGATCTGGAAAAAGGTCAGGCGGTCAATGCGAGCGCGGACGAAGGCGCGTCGCGCCGTTGTTGCAAAACTCCGGCCGCGAAGGATTCACTTCGGGAATCCATGCGGTTGGACGGGTTGGATGAGCAAGTCTCCTCCCGCCCGGTATCGCACCACGAACTGGTCCAGCTACAATGCTTCACTCCGGAAGCGCGGTTCGCTGCTGATCTGGGTCGATAAGGGGATGACTTGGCTCGCGCCGCGCGACGGACGGCCTGGGCGTCCGCCGGTCCTTTCCGATGCCGCGCTCCAATTCTGCCTCTCCATCAAGGTTCCGTTCAAGCTTCCCTTGCGACAGACCTCCGGCATGGTGGCCAGCCTGCTTCGGCTGTCCGGGTTGGACTGGCCCGTGCCAGACTTCTCGACCCTGTGCCGCAGGCAGAAGACGTTGGCGGTGCAGATCCCCTATTGCCGTGCTGACGGACCGTTGATCCTGCTCGTGCCCTCTCGGGACATTGCTTCGCAATACCCTGCCGGGTGACAGACAGCACGGGCATCAAGTTCCTCGGCGATGGCGAATGGCAAGCCCGCAAGCATGGTGTTCAGGGCCGACGCCAATGGCGCAAGGTGCATTGAGCGATGGACACGGTCACATCCGACATACGCGCGGTCGAGTTCACTCCCAGCCGAGACGGTGACAGCCTCGTCCTGCCAGATCTGCTGGGCCAGATCGCCGAGGACGATGAGATCGGCACCGGGACTGCCCCCTCTTGTCTTATGATTTCGACAGCTTCCGATGCATGATGGGAGCCATCACGCGGATCGCGCAAATTGGCGTGAT